>JAVZLH010000004.1:0-95149 GCA_038883855.1 Bathyarchaeia archaeon | reverse complement strand
ATATTGCGGTGCAAACCAACGTTGAGGATCAGAGGCTTGGCGTTGATGTCTACGCGATTTCAAAGCTTGAGGTAAACATCATCGAGCGGAAGTGGGGTCAAGGAGCCAAAGCAATTGGAGGCGAAGTCCGCATAAGCGACTTGGATAAGGCTATAATGCTGAAGAAAAGAGGATACCTGGTAATTCCCGACCCTGAAGACCCAGCTGTGCAGCAAGCATTCAAAGATGAGGTCTTCAAAACTTTCGAAAGACACAGCAGGGTAGGCATACCAAAAGAGAAAGACTTTGTAGAAGACGTAGAGTGGTTAAGAGAGCAAGGCGCGAAACATGTAACTCTTAAAACAGGCGCGTATAGACCGTCAGCCGTAGCTTACACTCTAAAAATAGCTTCTGAGGCAAAAATCGACGCAGTATACTTTGACGGCGCGGGTGGTGGGACAGGTATGAGCCCCGTTCCAATGATGGATGAGATGAGCATCCCAACAGTCTACTTAGAAGCCATAGTCTTAAAGTGTGCTCAAATACTGAAAAAGAAAGGACGCTATATGCCAGACCTAATAATGGCTGGCGGATTCATAAACGAAACGCAGATTTTCAAAGCAATAGCATTGAGCAACTTCGGAGACAAACCATTTGTTAAGGCGGTTTTAATGGCGCGCTCTCCCCTAACAGCCGTCATGAAGGCAAACTACTTCCATCAACTGGCTAAGGAAGGAAAACTGCCAAGGGCATTTGCCGAAAAATACGGTACAACACCCGAGAGATTCTTTATTGCAACTCCCGAGCTTAAAGCGAAATATGGGGAGCGCTTCAAGGAGATACCATGGGAAGCCATAGCACTTTACACGTACCTAACAGACCGAATAGGTGTGGGATTAAAACAGTTGCTGGCAGGAGCTAGAAAATGGAAACTGGAACTTATAAATAGAAACGATTTAATGAGCTTGTCTGAGATAGCCGCCAAAGTCACTGGAATACCTTTGCCGCATGAAGCGGAAAAAGATGCTGTTGAAAAAATTCTAGACTAGAATCACTTTTTTCTTTTTCTAAAATGGAAAGGCTTGAAGCTGACAGTATTTCGTTTTATTTTTCTAAGACTTTAATCTAAGTTTTTAAACTACCGATTTTATATTCGTTAAAGGCGATAACAAAAATTGGGAAAGGAGAAATATGCTAATGCATTTAGTAACGAAAATGCGCAGTTTAGATTTTGCCTTTGAAAATTTACCTGTAAGGATTGTGGCTAACAGAAATTGCCCAGAAATTAAATTGGCTGGGTTAAATGTTGGGCCTTTCGAGGAAGGAAACGAGTATGAAGTTCCATATTGGATAGCCCTTGAACTTCAAAAGTTTGGAATTGTACGCCCCCGCGGAGAAGAAACGCTAGACGTTTCCGCACTTTACAAGATTCATTGGAAAGAACGTGCTCAATCAACTGTGCAACTGTCAAGTTTACCTGAGGATTTTTACCCGAAAATTCGGAGGCTCTTAGCCGAATTAAAAAGGGAGATTGCTAAACAACCAGAAAAGATGCGGGATTACGAGAGGATGAAACATCTAGCATTAGACATTGTAAACTTGAGGTTAAAGAAAATAGTTTCTCTTGCCGCAACTCCAGTCCAAACGGAACAATTCCTTAAAAGTTTAACGCGAGAGGAAAGACTTCTTTATGAGGAGCTTTACAAAAACATCAATCTGTGGAGAGCCAAAATACTTGAACTCAACCAAGGGGAAGATGAATGACCGAAGAAATAGAAATTGCAGATCCGCAAGAACGTTTTCTGGAACTTTTTAAGACTGAAAAATATAGGCAAAGGATCTCGCAGCTTGCAGTTTCAGGAAAAACTTCGTTAATTGTTAAGTTTGAAGATGTTTTGGCTTTTGATCAGAGACTTGCCGACGGGCTTCTGGAAAAACCAGACGAATACGTAGAAAAACACGCCTGTAACGCCGCCTACCAGCAACTTGCAATAGAAGATGCAGAATACGCGAAAAGAGTTGAGAAAGTTTCGGTTAGAATTGTAAAACTTTTGGAAGCGACACCTCTACGGAAACTTGGCGCCGCCCACATTGGAAAACTAGTTATGGTTGAAGGCATTGTTGTGCGCTCAACTCCAGTTCGCCCCATGGTCATGCGCGCGGCATTCAAATGTAAAAGATGCGGAGAACCCACACTCATAGACCAAAGTGGACCTTTTCTAAGAGCACCATTTCAGTGCCGTAACCCCCAATGTGTTTCAAAGGGACCATTTGAATTTATCCAAGAAGAATCTCAGTTCATAGATTCGCAAGATCTCCGCGTTCAAGAAAGACCCGAAGACCTTCCACCTGGACAGTTGCCCAGAACATTGCATGTTAAGCTTGTGGGCAATGAAATAGTTGATGTAGCAAGACCGGGCGACCATGTTTCGATAGTGGGTGTGGTTCGGGCAGTAGCACCCACAATGCCTAGAATCGGAAAGCTTCGCACGTTTATTCTGCACCTTGATGCAAACTCCATTGAAGTTTTGGGCAAAGAGCCTGAAGCCGCGTTGCCTTCACCTGAAGAGGAGGAAAAAATTCTTGAACTCGCCAAAGACCCTTGGATACACCGTAAAATAATTAACTCAATAGCCCCTTCAATATATGGATATGAGCACATCAAAGAAGCCATAATGTATCTCCTTTTTGGCGGCGTGTCAAAAACCCTCCCAGACATAGCAGTAAGAGGAGAGCTAAACGTCCTTTTAATAGGCGACCCAGGAACAGCGAAATCTCAACTTCTGCAATACGTGGCGCGGGTTGCCCCGCGCGGGTTGTATACTTCTGGTCGCGGCACAACAGCGGCTGGTTTAACTGCTGCCGTCATAAGGGAGAAGGGGGGAGGCATGAGTCTAGAGGCGGGAGCACTTGTTTTGGCGGACAAGGGTATTGCGTGTATTGATGAGATGGATAAGATGCGCCCTGAGGATAGGGTTGCCATCCATGAGGCTATGGAACAGCATACGGTTTCGGTTGCAAAAGGCGGAATAGTCGCAACACTCAACGCAAGAACCGCCATACTCGCAGCCGCGAATCCAACTTTAGGAAGATATGAGCCTCACCGCACAATCGCCGAGAACATTTCCCTGCCAGTGACGATACTTTCAAGATTCGACCTAATCTTCGTTTTGAGAGATGTACCGAACAAAGAAACAGACAGCAAGATGGCAGAACACATCCTTGAAATCCACAGAAAAGGCTTAAGCCCTGTTGAGCCTCCGATACCTTTAGAGCTTTTGCGAAAGTATATAAGCTATGCCAAGGGAATAAAACCTGCTTTAACTCAAGAGGCTTTACGGCGACTAAACGATTTTTACCTAGCCATGCGCTCTGCAAGCGAGGCTGAAGGTTCTCCCGTGGCGATAACAGCCCGTCAACTCGAATCCCTAGTTAGGATAGCTGAAGCCCGCGCTCGCGCAGCCTTAAGAAAGGAGGTTTTAGCCGAGGATGCTGAAGCAGCAATTGCTATAATGAAACGGTCGCTTGAAGAGGTTGGAATAGACGTGTCCTCCTACAAAATTGACATAGACCTTATTATGACTGGAAAACCCAAAAGCATGAGAGACAAATTGCAGATAATCCTTTCAACCATGCTGGAAATGGAAAAAGAAACTGGAATAATTGAGAAAGCGGCGCTTCTGAACGAGCTTGAAGCAAAATATAAAATTCCCAAAGCAGAGGCGGAACGCCTCATTAAACAGCTTCTACGCGAAGGAACAATCTACGAACCCAGAGAGGGCTACTTAAAGAAAACGTAAAGAGAAGAAAGGAACGGTTTTAATATGCAGCTTCAACGTTAGCTTCCTTGTAGTATTGAGCGTTGGCAGTGAACACTGTATACCAACGGTCACACTGATGTCACTACCACGCTTAATCCTTTCCTATTTTTAACAGACGCATGGCTTATCCCGATTCAAATTGTTTGAGGACTTACATCGATAAAGAAAAGTAAGAACATTTATATGTCCCAGAAAATAACGCAACCGAACGATAAAGATTCGTGCGGCTAATTAAAAATTAGAAACTTACAGAAAAATTTGAAATCAGTTTCATTAAGGAATATTATGACTTGGAAGAAAACGTTAAACGCAATGGCTGGCAACATTTGATGCCAAGGAATGACAAATGAAAAACGTAATGGTTGTTGCAGGCACACGTCCCGAAATCATAAAAATGGCACCAGTTATAAGAGCATTGAAAAAGCAAAAGGTTCCATTAATTTTCACCCATTGCGGTCAACATTATGACTATAATATGTTCCAACAGTTTATTGAAGAACTTGAGCTTCCAAAACCTGACTATGAATTCAAGATTAAGGCTTATACGCAAGGAGTGCAGACCGCCCGCATATTGACCTGCATGGAACAGCTAATAAGGAAAACTTGTCCTACAATGGTTTTGGTTGAAGGGGACACAAACGGAGTGCTTGCAACAGCCTTGGCAGCAGTAAAACTCGGAGTGCCGGTGGGCCATGTGGAAGCTGGATTAAGAAGTTTTGACTTGCGCATGCCAGAGGAACACAACAGACGTTTAACAGACCACACATCCGCTTACTTGTTTGCACCGACAAAAACCGCTGAAGAGAATCTGAAAAGAGAGGATGTTTGGGGCAAAATCTACGTGACTGGAAACACGGTCATAGACGCCGTAAACCAGCATCTACCCATAGCAGAAAGAAAATCAAAAATAATGGAAGTGATTCGCCACAAAAAATTTGCTTTAGCAACAGCTCACAGAGCTGAAAACGTTGACAACTTAACAGTTCTTAAAAATTTTATGGAGGCATTTGCAGAAGCTCCAATACCAGTTGTTTATCCAATACACCCCCGAACCAAAAAAAGACTACAGCGCAACAAAATTTATGGTAAAATCAAAAAATCACACAACATGCAAATCCTGCCGCCTTTAGGTTATCTGGATTTTCTAGTTTTGATGAAGAACTGCGAAATGATAGTCACTGATTCGGGCGGAATACAAGAAGAAGCGACAGCCCCGTGTATAAGAAAACCAGTTTTAGTTATTCGGCTCTCCACCGAGAGACCAGAAGCGGTAAAGGCTGGTTTCGCCGAGGTGGTTGGCACAGAAAAAGAAAAAATTCTTAGCGCCATGGAAAAAACATTGGAAAACCGGAGGGAACTGCCAGCAAACTCTCCTTATGGAAACGGGGATGCTGCAGAAAAAATCGTGGAGATAATCAAGAAGGAAGCAAATTTTTAGCCTGTTAAGTTTAAGAAATATAGGTTATTTTCTTGTCTTCTTCCTTCTTCATTTCCTCAGCTTGTAAAACCCTCTGCGCTTCAATCTTCTGAAGTCTAGTAACCATCTTTTCAGCCTTAGAAATCTCCTCATCCAAACCAGCTAAATCAACATCCAAACCCAAAATTGCTTGCAACACTTCCAAAACACTCTTAGCAGCTAGAGGGTCAGGCAGATATCCACGGGTTTCTCCTAAGAGGCATAGGGCGGCAATCTTTTTGAAGCGGGCTAGTCCAAGTATTAGTCCGGCTGTGCCGACAATGGGGCTTCCAATTGGGCTTACTATGGCTCCAGCATTCAAAGCTTTGTTTAGAAGCTCTGTGGTGGTTGATGCTGCAATAACCTTTGGCTTGCCCTTTGCTTCTACACGATAACCTCCAATCGTTATAATAGTCTCAACATCATGGCGTTTGGCAAATTCTAAAATGCAGTTGGAGATTTCATACTGCCCCTCAATTGTTTGTGCTTGGCTATCTCCGGTGAAAAGAATTAAATCATTATTGTCCTTCGTGTTTTTCCAGAAATAAAATGTTCCCCGCAGAAGCCTAACACTTCCTTTTTTGTTGACAAGCACAAAATATGGGAAGTGAGGAGAGTATAAGTAACCCAATTTTTCAGCTTTCAACTGTTTAACCAAATAACGCACAGCAATTTTACCAACAAGCCCCAGACCTGGAAGTCCCTCAATCAGAACTGGCTTGTTTAACTCCATCCTTACGAGTTCTTTAACCACGGTTTCCTTCATCTTTTACGCCTTCTCCCTTTAAAGCCATTCGATATCTAATATATTTGTCGTCCGGAGAAAACTTTGGCGGATGTGGCACTCGAACTTTTCCGCCGCAATGTGGACACTTATCTGTCTTTAACGTGTAATTTCCGCAGTTCACGCATTTTCTCAAAAGCCACACCATCATTTTTCCCTTCTAAAAACACCTTGTCCGCCTGCTTGCTCAATGTTCGAAATCACGTTCTGGGCAACCCTCTGAAGAACAGCTTCCGCATTTTTATAATTCTCAGCGACGACTTCAATGCAGTATTTTGGTGCAGCCACAACGTAAAAGCGAAGCTCCACGCCCCGCGTCTTTTCAGCTTTTTTGGCGTTTAAAAAAGCCTCTTTAATTATTTTAACACCGTTCGGCTTCATGCAGCGAAGCTCCAAAATGCCTTTAACCTTAACTGTAGGCACTCTTATCCTTTCTTTTGCAACTTCTACGAAGGCTGAAGCTAATTCTTCTGGAACCTTTAGTTTTGTTAAAACGTCAATTCCCTCTCTTGCAATCTTTTCAAAGCCCTCATATAACCCATATTCCTTCTCTAAGAGGGCTCCAGCCTTCTCGTAAACCTCATCCAGTGGCACCCCAGCTTTTTCGGCGACGCTCCGAAGTAAAGCTTCGGCCTTTCTCTCTTTTTTCCAAGACATAATTTTCTCAATTCTCTCTTTTTTTGTAACTCTTCTCAGAGACAAGTCCACATGTCCTTTTTCAGCGTCGACCCGTAAAACTTTCAAAACAACTTTTTGTCCTTCGCGAACAAAGTCGCGTATGTTCCGTATCCAAGAAGAGGAGATTTCTGAAATGTGAAGCAGTCCTCTCTTGTTAAACTCATCTAACTTCACGTAAGCGCCATAGTCTGTAACGGTTTCTACTGTGGCGATGACTAACTCGCCGACTTCAGGCCATTCTGGTTTCTTAATCGCCATTAGCTATACACGTTCCCTATTCAAAAACTGCGACTATTTCCCCTTTAATTGTAGTCCTTCCGCCAGATGGTTCCCCAAGCTCAACTCCGCAAACATTGCAGTTAACTTTGTTTACAGCGTGGCTGAAGAGTATTTGTTCATTACCGCATTTTAGACATTTCACTCTGAGGAAACTGCTCCTCGGTTTCGGAATAAGTTTTTCCCATTCAGTCAAACTTTTCACCCGTCAACATTAAGCAATTGTTAACTTTCTGAGTCTTATGCCCTCTTTATGCCTTGTGTACCCGCAGACTTTACACTTAAGTTTCAAAGTCTGCTTCTTTGTTGTTTTTGCAAATTCCCTCTGAAGGGGGTACTTCTGCCCGCCGTAGCCCTTCTTTTCCCTTTTATGATGGCGTTCTCCAGCAGCTAAGGCTCTCCTTTTTCCAGCCTTATAAAGGCTAACTGTATGAACTTGATGGGCTTTGCATCTTGGGCAATACGTTCTTATCTCTTTAGGAACATTCATTTCTGACACGACCACCAGCTTTGCATAAAGAATTCATACGCGTTATTATACTTTTTCGCTATGTCAAACGCCAAGAAGAGCATTAAAACTTAGTCGCTAACCTCAATAATTTCAGCTAAGCCTTGTTTTGACAAAATTTTAGCGTTTTCAACGGGCAGAGATGCTACATCTTCCGCTTTAAAGGGACCATAAGTTTCCATGTCTACGCCCACTATTGCTGGGACATCCTTTAAGAAGCGCATAGCAACCCGTTTACGCCTTTTTTCAACGTCAACCTTAGGCGCGTATCCATGGAGAATGTTCCTAACAAGGTTGCGGTATGCCTCTGCAAAGGATGAAGTTTCTTTGTAAATCCTTTCTTCCTCAACCGTCAAAACATCTGCTGGAACCTTTTCTCCCTTAGCCATTTTTCTAATTAATTTTCTGTAACGCAAATGAGCTATTTCGCGAATCATACGTTTAGCATTCTGCATCTCGCTTTTGAGAAGAGATGCCTTAACCGTCTTTTTATCAATCATGCGACTTTCTTCTCTAAGCCTTTTCAAGTATTCAGCAAGTTCTGAATAGAAATTTTTTGGAAGTTTGACAAGCTCAACGTTTTCAACTTCGTCCTTCCAAACCTCGTATAATTTATTGTACACGCTAATTTACAACCTCCGCTCTACCTTTACAGACAAGTAATATAGCTGCGGCTGTAGGTAGTTCAACTCTCTGATTTTTGTAAGGACCAAAAGTTTCGTCACCAAGCCTAAATTCGGGAGCATAGGAAACAAAAACTGTTGCTGCCCCTCCCTTAAAGGCTATTGCGTGCTTGAATGGATCAAAAATCTCGATTTCCGAGATAGGGAGCTCAACTTTCTTTAAGCCGGTTTTGCCATGCAACGTGTCTGCCAATCTGATTAGGCGGTGGACATCAGTTGTGACCACCGTGTCAATTTTTGCCGACAGCAACCCTAAGACGAAATTCGCTATTTTTCTCCATGTTTCAAATCCGACCCCTTTGACAGCAACTGCTGCGGTTGAACCTTTTAAACCCGCGATAAGGGCTTCTCTGTTTTTTAGTATAGCCTCAACAACGTTCCTCTTCAATCCGATATCTCTAAGGTTTTTTTCGCTTGCTTTTGAAATGAAGTCAACTATGCCTCTAGCAATTCTTCTACGCCAACCAACGTAAGCGCTGGAGAAACCTAGGCTAAAAACGTTCCTTTTTAGACCTTTCTCTTGCATACTGTGAAAGGACATGTCTAAGCCTAAACCAGTAATGTAATCAACTATTTCCTTTCGGGCTGTAGCGTCAAGACTCGCGTAAGCTTCGTTTTCAACATGAATATGATAACCGCGGTGACCAGAAAAAAATATGTGAATTTCTTTTTCAGAAAAACCAAAGTCATGGATTAATATGTCTAATAGTTTCATGGTTTCAGTTTTGGCAGAGTTCAAACAAGTTTCACAGGGCCATGTGTTTACATCAAATTTTCTGCCACCGCAAATTGGACAGTTTTCTGGAACTATGCCTTTGCCTGAAAACCCGCATGAACCGCAAACCCATTCGTCATGAATTTTATTGCATGATGTGGGAATGTGGTCAGCGTCTATGTCAAAAATTAGGTCGGCGCCAAGCCAACCTTTTTTGCCCATTTCCGCCTCTGCATTTTCATAGTAGGCGCAGGAATAATATGCATCTGAGTAGGCTTCTCTTCTCAAAAAAGATTCTAAATTTTCCCTTGTCTTAAAGCTGATATGCCTTAACATTGTCTTTCCGTTAAAAGTCAAGAAGCCAAACTCCCTTCTTTCAATGTTTTTGGGCGCATTGTTGGCATTGTAGTTTTCCCTATAATATTTCTCGAATTTTCTTTTAACAAATTCACGGGAAAAACTCATTTATACACCTCAACCCAGCCGGACAATTAAAATAACTTGAAGGTTCAGCTTTTAAGTTTGTTCCATAATAGGCGGCTCATACTTACTATTAAAGGATAAGCGACAATCCACGACAAGGAATAAAGTGGACCATAATAATCATGGAAACGTCTAAATTGAACTGAATTGCCTCCTACGTTCAATCCGATAATTGAAAGTGTAACGATCCTTAAAATATTCAAAATATAAGTTATTATCGCACCTATGACGAAGTAAGTTATCCTATGACTTAATGGGATGTCAGTTTTCTTCAGAAAGATTAGGATAACAACCGTATAGATTATGAGGCTATCAATACCTGAACAAGGCCAGTCTACAATTGCTCTGAATGGAACCCCTCCAGAGGCGCTTACCTCCAATAAGGGTACGTAACCGCACATGGAGTGATTCAACATGATTACGTTTGCATTATAGCCCATCCATCCCAAAAAAAGCGCTGCAAGATTTGCTGTTGTTGGGACAAGAAACTGGAAAAGCGTGAACCTACCATAGGGATGCAAATTATCTATGATGTATACCATCCCGATGAGTCCCAGAAAGAAAATAGAAATCGAATATTCCTTCAAATAGCATGTGTCGTATTCCAGCATTATTATTAAGGCGAATAAAATTGTGAAAACCAAATATTCAATTGAAAGGGGCATCAAGTTCACAAAAAATGATTTATCAAGAGTGTTTAAACCGATGTTTGATTTAGAAGATAACTCTATTATCGCTGAATCCAACCAATATTGAGAAATAATTGCATATAATGTGGGCAGCGCGCAAGCAACGGCAAATAGGATTGTTCTCAACTTAGACTTCGTTTTTTCAGGCTTAAGCTCTTCCCAAACTAATATCGTTTCTAGGGACATCAACCATATGAAGAAAAGGTAGTAGGTTCTACCCTTCCACGTGAGTTCAAAAGTATCGGGATGGAAATAATAGAGGATTAGGAAGGGTAAAATAAATGAAATGATTGGCGCAATTTTCTTTAACAATATCCTTTTTTGTCTATTTTTGACAGTCATTGCGTTCATATATTCTAGGTTTGTTTATTAATGTTGCCTAAACATATTTAAAAATTCTTTAATGTGCATAACAGCATATTAGGAGGCGACAATGGAGGCTGGAGATGGCTCGAGATGGCTCTATGGACAATATTCTGGTATTGGGATTTGTAATATTCATCGCTGGTTTTTTGGCGGGATTGTTGGCTATTCTTATGATTCCAGTCAGCCCAGATGTAACAATTTTTGGTGTGATATATTTTATCTTAGGGTTTGCAGTAGGAATAATCGTATTTGCTCTTATGCGGTTAACTGTAAAAATTAAAAGACGTTGAATTTTATGGTATCGAAACTATTTTGACATCGTCAACGTACGCCACATTCTTAACGCCGTCCAAGTCGTAATTTACCATTTCTAAAATGAATGTGCTGGGAAGCGTGGAGTTGTACAATTGACGCCACAGAGAGCTTAAACTTTTGCTACCATTGAATTCAAAGAATCCCCCTCTTCCAGATAACATCACAGCGTGGGCGTAGTTTTCGTAAACTCCTCCGGGAGTTGTGATAATTATGGACTGGTTGCGGAAGATATTTGAGACGATGAAGGCAAAGGTGTCTTTGCCATTAAAGCCTTCAGTCGCGTTTAAGTAGAAGGAAAACGAAATGTCTGAATTTTTTTGCACAAATATTTTCCGTGTAACCCAACATATGTATTGCATGTCCTCAACAGTATAAACGGCTTTTGCAGTAATTTTCAAAGCCTCTGAACCTTGTCTTGAACCTTTTGCTATTGTAACATTTCCAGCACCGTTTCCGTAGTGGCACGCTTGCCACCCAAACTCGTTCCAGCGTTCGTGCGCAAAGTCGTCAAAGAAAACCACATGCGGAGTCGAGTAGTTAAACGCAAATAAATAGGCTGTGCTAAAATTTTTCACTAGGTTAAAATTGGGGTTTCCCAGAAAAAGGAGGGGATCTAACTTTCGCTGTTCAAACCACCAATAAGCTGCGTTGGAACCGACAAATACGTGGGAAATGTTCAGCTTTTGCATTAGCTCGTAAACAGTTTGGTTTAGAACATAATCGAGCATCATGTCTGTCAAGCTTTGATAAGAACGACTAAACATTGTTGCTGTGTATGGATAAACAATCTTATGATGGGAGATGACCGGAATAAACAAGCCTGATTCATAGGGACTAACCAAAATTACAGCGTTGGAGGATATGTTTTCCCTCATCCAAACCATCAGCTTAAACTCATCCTCCGTGGTAACAGCAAACATTTGATAAGTATTCGACATAACCTGGGAGTCTCTTAAAAATCTATAACAAAGAAAAGGCGTGTTCAACAGCAATAAAACAAGCCCCGCTACAAACATATTGCGAGGAATTTTCTTTGAAAAAAGAACATAAACCCGTTCAGACTTAAGACCATAAAAGAATTTTTTTAGTTTTGCATATAGCACTGCTAATAAAATATTCAATGAAATTGCTATAATTATGCCCTGATGTCCCCAAGATATTACCTCTAAATCGCTTGGAAGAAAGAAAGAAATAGCAGAAAGTAACGCAGCGGAAAAGAAAAGATTTAGAGCAAAAGCGATAATCGACTTAGCATCATTGTAATTCCTTGTTTTCCATAACCATAAGGCGAGACCTCCAAGCATAAAAAGCGTCAAAAAGCGAAGTAAATAGTGAGGGGATAAGTTTTCAAAAGCCCACTCTAAAGCTTGGATAACAGTAAACGGCAACCTCGTTGTTTTGTAACCCAAAAAATCTTCAGGAAGACCAATATTATGACCCGGATAGGGATAAAATACAAAGAACCTGTGAAAAACTGGACTCAAAACCAGCACAGCAGCAGCAACAATAACGAAAAGCTCGTATAGCTTTCGATATCCCAAAGCTCTTTTGCGAACAAGCCAGTATACACATATAATAAAAGCTATTAATGTTAAAGTTTGTATATACGATACTATAAGAGAACCATCGTAACCAAAAAGCAACCCAATCGCAACAAGTTCAGCAAGACTATTTTTTTCTGTATGAGCAAAACGAAATAGCAAACCCAAGTTAACAAGAAACAATGGAAAACCTACAAGAAATGGGTTGCTACCCCAAACTACATACAATGGCCAACTTGAAACAAATGTAAAAATGAAACTTAAAAACAACGCATATTCTCTATTGGAATATAGCTCTTTTCCAAGGAAGTAAGCTCCGAAAACTGAAAGTGCCTTAAATAAAAGCGTTACATAGAAAACAGATTTAGGAACCATCAAATTCAACATTTGAACAGCGTAAGTGAAAATGACATGAGATGCAGCAGGATAAACTATGCCCTCTGGCAAATATGGTTGCAACGTCATCGGAATTTGTCCGTTTTCTAATATAACCTGAACTTTTAGGGCGTGAGTAGACTCATCAAAAACACTACCGAACAATATTCCAGATAGTGCCCAGATGTTGAAGAGCAAAAGAAAGAGAAACATACCAAAAACAAGAAGGCAATCTACAACTTTCACGTTATTTTGGGAAAACAAAGCTTTGACGCGATTAAAATCTCGGTACCTACGGAGAGAATCAAAACGGACGAACAATGAAGCTAAAAAACCAAGCACCGTAAGACAAAGAACGGTGAAGAAGTTGAAAAGTTGAAAAGGTAAAACCGCCAAAACATATAGAACAAGACCGCCAAGGTATACATCAAGAATTAATGCTCGTATAAAATCCCCATCACAAAACATTCTGAGACGTTTCAGCAGAAAAAATCGTAGAGGTTCACCCAACATTGCGAGGAGAAACATCAGCAACAACATCTGAAGCGTAGGCAACAACATCATTGCTACCTCATAATCTAACCTCAACGATGTTCTTAAAAGGTTTACCAATCCACACATAAAACTTTAATCGCCAACAAAAACCTAATAAAAACCAAGGTCAGCATCGATGGCAATGATGAAAATAGTGGCTTTTGTCGAATATTTTCCGCCGAAAATGGGAAGTGACAGAAGAATCTTTGAGCTTATGAAAAGACTAGCACCTAGACACACGGTTCACTTTATAGTTTTTCCTTCAATTCGGATATTAATGGGCAAAGCTGAAAATATCACAAAAAGGGAGCATTCACCGCAGAGAAACACTTTAATAGCGCATGAAGGAATCAAAGGGCATCCACTAGGGATACCCCACTTCATAGCAGCAATTTGGCACTTGTCAATTTTGATGGCATACATCCTGACAGCGCCGTTACTGCTAATTAAAACATTAAAAACCATAGCAAAAACAAAACCGGACGTCATCGTGCTGAACTATCCGAGTCCATACACAGGTTTGCTAGGATTCGTTTCAGGTAAACTTTGGAGAAAACCAATAGTTCTGGATTTCAGCGATCTTATAGCTCAATACGCTGCGAACCTTCTTGATTTAAAAAAGGACGGTTTTAAAGCCAAAATGCTGGTTTACATCCAAAACCACATTGCAAGGAACTCCAAAAGAGTAGTTGCTCCTACATTATTCATCAAGAAGTATGCAATATCCCACGGAATTCCAGCGGGAAAAGTAGCGTTAATCCCAAACGGTGTAGACACGGAAAACTTCAATCCTCGAAAGTATGACGGCAGCATAATCAAAAGGGAGATGGGACTGCATGAAAAGAAAATGTGCCTTTATTGTGGACGGTTGGATTCATGGGCTGGCATAAACATAATGTCAAAACTATGCGAAATAGCTGATGATAGGGGTGTAAACGTAAAATTCGTCTTGGTAGGAGGGGGCGAGCAGAAAATCGCTTTAAAAGAAAATGTGGTTTTATGCGGCGAGCTCCCCTGCAAGGAAGTGCCCCGTATCCTCTCTGCAGCCGACGTAGTGCTTATCCCATTTCCGAACAACGAAGTTTCTCACGCCGCCAGTCCCCTAAAGCTTTTTGAGGGTATGGCTATGCAAAAACCAGTGATTGCGAGCAGAGTGAAGGGAATCGAAGAAGTAGTTTCAGACGGAGAAAATGGTTTTCTCGCCGACCCGGAAGATGTTGAAGAGTGGCTTACAAAACTGGAAAGCGTCCTGCAGTCTTGGCAGGATGCAATACGCGTGGGGCAGAATGCGAGGCGAACAGTTGAAGAACGGTTTGATTGGAGTCTTCTAGCAAAACAATTTGAGAAGGTCTTAACTATAGCTATTGCCGAGCATCATAAGCCTCGTTGATGTGGAAAACAAATGCATATAACCCAAGTAACTCCACGCTTTCCCCCGGCCATAGGAGGAGTAGAAGAGCATGTGTATAGAATATCGGTTGAACTTGCAAGAAGAGGGCACAGAGTAACTGTTATCACATCGAACGAGGTTAACCACAAAACTTGCCCAGCAAAAGAGGAAAAAAGGAATGGCGTGGAGGTTCACCGTTTTCCATTGTTTATGCCTAAAGTATTTAGAGAATACTGGTTCATCCCGGGCATTTTAAAAAGTTTACCTCATCTTAAGGCTGACGTGGTTCATGTTCATGGATATAGATGTTTAAGCTCATGCATCGCCCTATATTTAGCTCATTTTGAAGGCGTCCCTGTAGTTTTCACACCCCATGGGATTTATCCTCCACGCTCGCTCACCAACGCTTTCTTAAAAACGTTTTTCGATTTAACTTTAGGGCGCTTCATGCTGAATTTTTCCGACAAAATAATAGCCTTAACGGAACATAATAAAAAACTGCTTTTGCGTATTGGTGCATCAAAAGATAAGATAAGTGTTGTGCCAAACGGCGTAAATTTAGAAGATTTTGCAAACATAGGGCGGAAGGATAAACAAAAAGTAATAGAAGAGTTAAACGCCAACGGTCCAATGTTACTGTATGTGGGGAGAATCGACTGGAATAAGCGAATAGAGAAAGTAGTGGAAGCTATGCCGCTTATTCTCAAAAAATTTTCTTCAGCAAAGTTCGTCATTGTTGGACCAGATTATGCAAACTACGCCAATAAACTGAGGCAGTTTGGCGAAAAACTGGGAGTAGAACATGCCCTAATAATAAAAGGAAGCGTTCCGAGGAAAAAACTGTTGGCTTTATATTCAATAGCTGATGTCTTTCTCATGCCCTCATCCTATGAGGGATTCGGAATAAGTCTGCTCGAAGCAATGGGCAGTAAAATCCCGGTTATCGCATCACCGGGCGGTGGTCCCAGCGATATTCTGACACATGGAGTTAATGCATGGCTATTGAAGGAGGCGAGTGCCATTGAAATTTTTAAAGCAGTTAACTTAATTTTAACCGATAAAAAAATGCGGGAAAACATTGTTCAAAATGCTTTTGAACTTGTCGAAAAGAGATATACATGGGAAAACGTCGTTGACAAGTTAGAACTTGTCTATAAGCAAGCAATTGAAAATAGGAATAACTAGAACATTGGAAGTTTTTCTCTTCTATGTTGTTCGACCGTAAAACATGAGTGACTTAAGTATGTGGGATAAAAATGCTATAATTTCGCTTGGCGTCAATTTTGATTTTCCCTTTTTTCTATTAGCAAATTTTATGGGGACTTCTTTTATTTTGAAACCTCGCAGGTGAGACTGCCTTATTGTCTCGATTTGTATTTCGTATGTTTGACTGTGCAAATCTTCTAAAATGGTTTTTACGATTTTAGCTGAATAGCATCGCATACCACTAGTATAATCGTGAATTGGTGCTCCTATGACTATGGAAGCAATACGATTAGCCACTTTACTTATTGCAAGGCGTATGGTGCTCCAGTCAGAAACACTTCCTCCTTTGCTGTATCTACTTCCTATAATGAGCTCGTTCCCCCTTTTTGCAACGGCTATTAGACGCGGCAAATCCTTTGGATTATGGGAGTAATCGGCATCCATCGTAACTATGTACTTTGGCGGTTTCTTAGAAGACAAGAATATCTTAAAACCATCTATTATAGCGGTTCCAAGCCCAAGCTTTCTTGGTCTTACGAAAAGCATGATGTTATTATACCTTTTTTGCAGTTTTCTGACTATTTCCGCCGTTTTGTCAGGGCTAGAGTCATCTATTACAAGTATGGAAATGTCGAGGTTTAGGTTTTCAACTTCCCTAATTACCTTTTCTATGTTGGCTGCTTCGCAATACGTGGGGAGAATTAAACCAATTTCCGATTTTCTTTCTAAATTTCCTTCGATAAAATAATTTATGTTTTCTTCAGAACCCAAGCTCCCAAATTGTTTTTCAATTATAATTGAATACTGGTGGGAGGCTTGAGTGTTCATTGACGTTTTTCACCTAGCTTTGGTTAATTCGGCAACTATTAAAGTCTATTATATGGTTATATTATGTCTCATCTACTATTATCTTAACTTAACTTCTTCTTGTAATAACTCAGCGGATGATGTATTTTTTGACATAATGTGTCTGGATTTGTGCAGACTCCGTGGGTTTTAAGCGTGTCGCATCTTGGCGGAGTGTACAGTGTTCTTGAACCTCTTTCTCCCGCTATGTGCTCTACTTGATAGCGGGTCATGCGTTCATTGAAGTCGGAAAAATTTTTGAATAGTTCAATGACGTTTTCTATTGGCATTCCTATGTTTATGAGGAAGGATGTTAGGGTGAATCTTCCTATGTGGGAGAGGTGATGTCCAGATAAAATCGATTGGTGAAGCATTTTTATGCATGGTGGAAAGGCTTCTTGCCGTACTGTTTTTGGTATGGGTTCGGTTTCTGTTTGGCTTAGTTTTTCTGCTGATAACTTGTTAATTTTTTCTGCGACTTCGATTATTTTTTGTGGGAGCTTTGGGAGCTCCTTTATTTCCATCCTTTTTTCGATGTATCTGCGGATTTCTTCGCTTAGCAGTCTTGCGGTTTCATTGCGTGTTAGGTAAACGTTTCCTTTTGATAGGAATCTGTTGACGAGCTTCCACTTTTTATCTCGTAAATGTGTTACGTTTCTTAAGTAATCGGTGAAGTGGAGTTTAAATTCATATGGTATTCCAGTTTCGTCGTTTATTTTGAGTTTCCATCCGAAATTTTTGGAAATAGCCAAAATTCTCTCAGGGTTTTCTCCTTTTAGGTCATCGTATGACTGTTTTGCCTCTGCTAAGGCATATCTTTTTTTGACACGGCTGTTTTCTGTTGCTATGGCTAATATTATCGCAGTTGGGAATGATAGGATTTCAATGTCTTCTTCGCGCAGCTTTCTACTTACAAGCATGTATAGGATTGCTTCTTCAATTCTTTCTTCGGCACGTTCAAGAATTTTGGCGAAGTCTGGGCTTGTTAAATCTTCAATTTTAAAATCCAGTTTCCTCACATATTCTGCTGTTTCTTTTAAGAAGGGGTATTTCGCCATGTCGTTTTTTGTGAACCTGACTGTTGCAAGTTGCATTTTGTTTTCACGTTATTCAGTCTCTATTCTCGGCGCCAAGTAAAATGTTAGTTTTCCTTCTTTTGCTTGTTGGAAATCTATTTTTGTCGGCATGTCTGTTGAAAATTCCAATGTTGCTATGTCGGCAGTTGCGGATGCCGCCTTTACGATTTCTGATAGATAGCTTAGGCTGAACGTTGCTTTGGACGGTTCTTTGACTTCCAAATCTAGCAATGCGTCGCCTCCTTTTTGAAGGGATATTGTTGCGCCCATGAGGTCGCCAGCCGCGTTGAAAACCAGTTTTTCATTGTCAGCTTCGATTCTGACATGGTCGCTTACTAGCTGGGCATCCTCAATTGCGCGTGTTAAGCCCTCTGTTGTTACTTTTGCTTTGACGTTGAAGGATATTTTTGGCGTGGGCACCTCTTCTTCAGAGGCTTCAAGGGTTGGCATTGTGAAATTTCGCGCATATTTCCCTGTTATTTTCACTTGTAATCTTCCAGTTTTCTCGTCTAGGGAAAGCTCCACAACTTCATCTTTGCCTGCTCTCCTAAGCAGCTTCAATAACTCGCTTATGTTTATACACATTTTTGTCGGTTCCGTGCATTCATATTCATCAAAAACTGTTTTAGGCCATTCAAAATCAACCATGGCAACGCGGGATGGATCCATAGCGCGGAGTTTTATGCCTTCTGGCTCTATTTTGAATGTAGCTTCGTCTACAAGGATGGAGATTGCTGTTGCTATATCCCTTAGCAGTTTTGCGTCTGCAACCTTAAGTCTGAACATTTTTAGTCACACCTTTCTACTGAGTATGTTTTGGGTACTATAAAAATTTGCATGTTAACGATCTAGGCGAGATTCAGAAACTGCAAATTTAGGCTTCGGCGCATTACTAAATTGAATACTCTCTATAGTTTTTAAGTAAAAACAAACCAATACGGTAGGCGCTTCTCAGGAAAACCAGTGGTGGCGAATTGATGCAAGCATCGATGAAAAGGCTAATTTTGGAAGCTTAAATTAGGAAGCCACATTAAAGTAGAAAGAGGATAAGATCGCTACTCTTTCTCGATTATTGTTGCTACTCCTTGTCCTCCACCTATGCAAGCTGTTGCCAGTCCATAGCGTCCGCCTTCCATTTCCAGAATCCTTGCCAAGGTTCCGATGAGCCTTGCGCCAGTAGCTCCTAGCGGATGTCCTATGGCGATGGCTCCCCCCTTTACATTTACTTTATCTGGATCTATTCCAAGTTCTTTGATGCACCAGAGAGTTACTATGGCGAAGGCTTCGTTGATTTCCCAGAAGTCGATGTCTTTGACGCTGAGTCCCGCGTGTTTAAGAGCCATTTTGCTTGCCGGAACAGGGCCCTTTCCCATTACGGCTGGTGGGACGCCTGCCCATCCCATTGATTTTATTGTCGCCATAGGTTCTAATCCTAGTGCTTTTGCTTTTTCTTCCGAAGCCAGCATTAAGCATGAGGCGCCTGCGTTTAATGGTGAAGAGTTTCCTGCTGTTATGAATCCGTCTTTTATGAAGGCTGGCGCTAAGGCTTGGATTTTTTCTAGGGTTGTATCTGCTCGGATGCTTAGGTCGGTTTCTACAACTTCTGTTGTTCCATCTGGGTTGGTTACTTTTATTGGCAGGATTTCTCCTTTAAAGTAGCCTTCTTGCTGAGCCTTAAATGCCAGTTGATGGCTTCTTAAGCCCCATCTGTCCATGTCTTCTTTTGTTAGTTTGTGTTTTTCTGCTCCCTCCTTAAAGAGTCTTTCCGCGGTTAACCCCATCACTAAGCCTATTTCCATCTCGTATTTTCTGTATTCTTCCCTTTCAATTAAGGCCGTGGGAGGGCTTATCCATGGGTTATCTCCCATTGGGATGTGGGTCATGTGTTCAATTCCGGTTACGATTACTAGGTCTGAGTATCCCGTCATTATTTCCATGGCTCCGAGATGTGCGGCGGTCATTGAGGATCCGCATTGTCTGTCGACGAAGAATGCAGGTACTTCAACGGGGAGTCCGGCTAGCATGACTATGGAGCGTCCGCCGTAAGTCCATTGTTCCCATACGCCGAAGGCGCTTGCTGCGATTACTTCGTTAATTTCTAAGGGGTTTATGCCTGTTCTTTCAACGACTTTTTTGATGAGCATACCAGCTACTTCGTCCATTCTTAGCGGGTTGAATTTATCTTTTTCCGGTTCTCTTGGTCTTGATCTTGAGAATGGAGACCTCAGATAGTCCACTATTACAACCTTTCTCATTTAAATCATCCTCTGTAGGTTGGGTATGAGTGAAACTCAGCGAATTTTTAATTTTTCCATATTGGTTGCATATAAATTACGTCTGAGTTTTTAGTGAAGAGGATTAAATTTGTTTCATTTAAGATCCAATCATAGACATGTTTTTGAAGCTTATGGTGAAAAATGATACCTTACTTTAAAATCTGAGCGATTTTGTGAAAAGATTTTGTGGAGCTAACAGGTGTTAAAGGGCAAGCGAGACCAGCTCTGCCACGTCTAGGACCTGGATTTTTCCCTCAAACCCCGTTGTTTTAACAGCATCCTCTATTGTTAAGAGACAGAATGGACATGCGACGGCTATTACTTCTGCGCCTGCTTCAGCGGCGTCCTTTACTCTAATTTCTGCCAGTCTTGGTCCCGGAATGTCAACCCACATTCTGCCTCCTCCCCCTTCGCAGCAGAGGCTTTTAGCCCTTGAGCGGTCGAACTCCAAAAGTTTTACGCCTGGGAGGCTTTCAATGACTTTTCTTGGTTCTTCGTAGATGCCGTTTTGTTTACCTAGGAAGCATGGGTCGTGGTATATGACTTTCTTGTTAACTTCCTTTGTGAAGCTCAACTTCTTTTCGTCTATCAGCTTTGCTAATAGTTGGGTGTGATGTTGGACTTCAAAAGTCGTCTGGTTATATCTGTTTTTGAAGGCATGGAACCCGTGGGGACAGCTTGTTACCACATGTTTTACACCGTATTTGTTGAAGGTTTTCATGTTTTCCTCCACCAAGAAGTCAAACAAGCCTTTTTCACCCATTCCGTAGACTTCGCTTCCGCAACAACTTTCCTCGTCGCCTAAAACGCCGAAGTTTAATCCAGCTTTTTCAAAACATTTTACGAGGCTTTTGGCTACTTCTTGGATTCTCGTGTCGTAGGCGGCTGTGCATCCGACATAATAAAGGATTTCCGCGCCTTGAGAAATGTGTTTTAGATTTAAGCCTTGGCTCCATTCTGAGCGTTTGTTGCGTATCCTTCCCCATGGGTTTCCGTTTTTAAATATGCTTTCTAACGCGTCTCTTATTGTTGGGGAAATCTGTCCTTCTTCAACTGCCATGCTTCTAATATCTATGAGGAACTCGTATGGGTTTATTTCTTTTGGACATCTTATGCCACATGTGGAGCATGTTGTGCAGCTCCAAATCTCATTTGGCGGGTGGATTATCAGTTTGCCGAGGGTGGCTACTTCCCGCATATACTTCCTAATGTTTAAGCCTGCTTTTCTTGAAACGGGACAACTTCCTGTGCACGTTCCACATTGGATGCATTCAAGAAGCTTGTGTTTTTGGACTAGTTCTTGCGGGTTCATTTTAACATCACTTTTTAGTAAGTTGAAGCATAAATTTTTAATAAGCCTTTTCCTCAATATGTGCTAAAATCATCATGAAAACGAGGGATTGCGTTGGCTGAGAAGAAGCTTCCTAAAATAGGGATTTTCGTTTGCGAGTGCGGTGGAAACATCGGTGATGTTGTGGATGTTAAGGCTGTTGTTGACGCAGTCAAGAACTGGGAAGGAGTTGCCGTAGCCAAGTATCATAAGTACTTGTGTTCTAAGCCGGCTCAGGAAATGATTCTTGAAGCTATTAAGAAGGAGAATTTGGAGAGGGTTGTTGTTGCGAGTTGTACACCGAGGATGCACCTAGCCACTTTCCAGGGTGTCTTGGAGAGGGCCGGTTTGAACCCTTACATGCTTGAGTTTGTGAACATCCGTGAACAGGACTCTTGGGTTCACGGGCCTCATGCTTCAGCGGAAGCCACGAGGAAGGCCATAAGCCTCATTAGGGGTGGTTATGAGCGTAGCATTGCCCTTGAGCCTTTAGAGGCTGTGAGTGAAAAGGCTTCTAGGGATATTCTCATTGTTGGGGGTGGAATTGCTGGGATTATGGCTGCTCTTGAGCTTGGTTATTTGGGCTATAAGGTTCATTTGGTTGAGCGTAAGCCAAGCATCGGCGGTAACATGGCGAAGTTAACTAAGGTTTTTCCAACATTGGACTGCGCCCAGTGCATTCTTACTCCGCGAATGGCTGAGGTTGGAAGGAACCCCAATGTGAATTTGCTTACTTATGCTGAGGTTATGGAGGTTAGTGGGCGGCCTGGCAATTTTAATGTGAAAGTGTTTATGAAACCCCGCGGCGTTGACGTTCAGAAATGTCGGAGTTGTGGTGTCTGCGCCAAAGTTTGTCCAGTTACTGTTCCAGACGAGTTTAACGAGGGTTTAGCAACGCGGAAGGCTGCTTACATCGAGTTTCCGCAGGCTGTTCCTTCAGCTTACACAATAGACTTTAACGCTTGCAACAAGTGCCGAAAGTGTGAGCAGCTTTGTCCCGCAAAAGCCATTAACATTGATGATAAGGGACAGGTTGTTGAGTTGAAGGTTGGCGCTATTATTTTGGCTACTGGCTACGAGCTTTATGATGCGCGTAAGCTTGAGACCTTCGGTTTTGGTGTTTACAAAGACATTATCACCATGATGCAGTTGGAGAGGCTTGTTTCCGCCACTGGGCCAACCGGGGGTTTTGTGAAGCGGGCTGATGGCAGCGATGTGCGGAAAGTGGCGATTATTCTCTGCGCTGGTTCCAGAGATAAGAATCATATTCCTTATTGTAGCCGTATCTGTTGTATGTATGCTTTGAAGCAGGCTTTTGTGCTTAAGAAAATGCTTGGGATTGACGTGACGATTTACTACACTGATATTAGAGCGACTGGTAAGGGCTATGAGGACTTGTATTGGAGAGATCAGGAAGCAGGGGTTGTTTTTGTCCGTGGGAAAGCTGCTGAAGTTTATAAGAATAATAGTAATGGGAAGCTTGTGGTTTTGGCTGAGGACACTTTGACTGGCGAGGTTGGCGAGGAGGAGTTTGACATGGTTGCTTTGGCCACTCCAATGGTTCCTTCTTCTGGTTTGAAGGAGTTATGCGATAAGATGAAGGTTTCCATTGGCGAGGATGGCTTTGTCACCGAGAAGCATCCTAAACTTGACCCTGTTGACTCGCTTATCGCTGGAGTTTTTGTTTGCGGTTGTGCTTTAAGCCCCAAGGATGTAAGGGACACGGTTTCTGACGCTTTGGGCGCTTCGGCTAGGGCTGCCTTGTTCCTCAAAAGCGATTATGTAACCACCAGCCCAGAGAAGGCTTTTGTCATTGCCGATTTGTGCGATGGCTGCCAAGCTTGCGTGCCCATCTGCCCATCCAACGCCATCACAATGGTTGAGGGCAAAGCTAAAATCGACCCCTTCATGTGCATTGGCTGTGGCGCTTGCATTCCAGTTTGTCCACGTGAGGCTATTGACTTTAAGAACTCGACTAGCAGGCAGATTTTCGGTCAGTTGCGGGGTGTTTTGGCTGAGAAGGCTGCTGGCGAGGTTAGGATTGTGGCTTTTGTTGACAAGAATGTTGGGTACACGGGCATGGACTTCTTGGGCTTGGACAGGGCGAATTATCCAGAGAACATTCGCATTGTGGCCGTTCCTTCAACGGCTATACTGAGCAAGAAACATGTGCTTGCCGCCTTCGCCTATGGCGCTGACGGAGTTTTGGTGATTGAGGGAAGCGAGGAAATCGATGAGAAGTTCACTAAGAAGCGCATGATTGAGATGGGCAGGGAACTGGGGCAGTTCGGTGTTGAAAGCATGAGAATGCGCTACAGCTATGTGCCTTTGCCAGTTTACAAGAAGGCTGCTGAGCTTTTCACCATGTTTACGGACAGAATTAAGAAGTTTGGACCCTTGCCAGAGGAAAAACGCAACGCCATAAAACAGAAGCTGCAACTCCAATAATCGACCGGGGCGTAGTTTCTCTACATTTTTTGAGTTAAAAACAAACCAATACCGATAGACCCCCTCTAGATTTTCACCCCTAACTATGCTCATTTTCTACATTACTAGAAAGTGTAGTTTTGGTTCGTAAAGTTTAACTTGTGCCAAACGTAGCATTCACGTGTGGCGGTTGACTTTCATGGTTACCACGTATCTTGACAAAATTTTCAATCCACAAAGCGTCGCCGTAATAGGCGCAAGCGACGAAGAAGGCTCTGTTGGACGCGCCTTAATGAAAAACTTTTTAGAATCCGGTTTCAAAGGCAAAGTTTACCCAGTTAACATCAGAAAAACCGAAATTTTAGGATTAAAAACCTACCAGACAGTTGGGCAAATCCCCGAGCCAGTTGACCTAGCCGTGATTGCAACTCCAGCCAAAACAGTTCCAGAAGTTGTTGAGCAATGCGGAAAGGCTGGAATAAAAGGAATAATCATAATCTCAGCGGGCTTCAAAGAAACTGGCCCAGAAGGAAAAGCCCTAGAAGACAAAATCCTCGAAATAAAAAGGCAATATGATCTGCGCATTCTTGGACCAAACTGTTTGGGGGTCATCCGCCCAAGCATAGGCCTAAACGCCACGTTCATAAACGCCATGCCAAAACCTGGCAACGTAGCCTTCATAAGCCAAAGCGGAGCCCTAGGCTCAGCCATCCTAGACTGGGCAATCCACGAAAACATAGGCTTCAGCAACTTCGTTTCAGTAGGCTCAATGATAGACGTGGATTTCGGCGATTTAATAGACTATTTTGGAACAGACCCAAAAACAAGAAGCATCCTACTCTACATAGAAGGAATAACAAACGCAAGAAAATTCATGAGCGCCGCCCGCCACTTCGCAAGAACAAAACCCATAATAGTCGTAAAAGCCGGAAAATTCGCAGAAAGCGCAAAAGCCGCCGCTTCTCACACAGGCGCCCTAACAGGCGAAGACTTGGTATATGACGCAGCCTTCAAACGCGCCGGCATGGTCCGCGTCGAAGAAATAGCAGACCTATTCAACTGCGCAGAAGTCTTGGGAATGCAGCCTCTGCCAAAAGGACCGAACCTCGCTATAATAACGAATGCTGGCGGACCCGGCGTGATGGCAACTGACGCCCTAATAGCTCGAAGTGGAAAACTGGCAAAACTAAGCCCAAAAACAATGGAAACGCTGAACAATATTCTCCCACACTACTGGAGTAAGGGCAACCCCATAGACATCCTTGGAGATGCCCGTGCAGACCGCTACAAGGCTGTGCTTGAAGTATGTCTTGAAGATGAAAATGTCGACGGAATATTGTTAATCTACACGTCTCAAGCTGTTGCTGAACCAGTGGAAATCGCGAAAAGCATAGTTGAAGTTTGCAAAAACAAACGCTACCTAAGCAAGACAATCCTCACATCTTTTATGGGACACGGCGCAGTTGAAGAAGCCAACCGCATTTTTAACGAAAACGGCATTCCAACATACTCAACGCCTGAGCAAGCGGTGAAAACCTACCTTTACATGTACCAGTACAAGCGCAACCTCGAGCTTTTATATGAGACACCTGAGGAACTTCCGGTTGACGCGGCTTCTCCGACACGTCCAATACTTACACTTATGAGAAACGCCGCCCTAGAAGGCAGAACCCTCCTCACAGAGGCAGAGGCCAAAAAACTTCTGGAATACTACGAGTTTCCAGTTGTAAAAACTTTCGTAGCCAAAACCGCGGAAGAAGCCGTGATGTTGGCGAAGCAGATAGGCTATCCGGTAGTGCTAAAGATTCTCTCACCCCAGATCATCCATAAAAGCGACGCTGGTGGGGTGGCACTAAACTTAACATGTGATTCTGAAGTGGAACAAGCCTTTGAAAACATAATGAAACTGGCAAAGGAGTACAATCCAAACGCTGAAATAATTGGCGTGACGGTTCAGCCCATGATAAAAAGAAGAGGCTACGAAATAATTATCGGCTCCAAAAAAGACTCAATTTTCGGTCCAGTCATCCTTTTCGGCATGGGCGGCGTAGGTGTAGAACTTTTCAAAGACTTCGCCATCGGACTTCCGCCGCTAAACCAGACGTTGGCTAGAAGACTTATGGAGGAAACTAAAGTCTATCAGCTTCTGAAAGGGTATAGAAATATGCCTCCGGCGAATGTGAAGCTTCTTGAGGAGATTCTTGTTCGGTTTTCGCAGATGCTTGTTGATTTTCCACAGTTGGTGGAGGTCGACATTAACCCGCTTTTGATAGATGAGAAGGAAGCCTTCATCTTAGACGCCCGAATTATAATTGACAAAGAACTTGCCCTCAAAATG
Source organism: Bathyarchaeia archaeon (assembly GCA_038883855.1). Taxonomy (GTDB): domain Archaea; phylum Thermoproteota; class Bathyarchaeia; order Bathyarchaeales; family Bathycorpusculaceae; genus JAVZLH01. Next base: position 69,057 of record JAVZLH010000004.1, on the reverse strand, counting down.
TTCTCTTCCCGCAACTATCCTAGCGCGTGTCCATCCCACCTCGTCATTTGTCCATATCCTAAAAAATACGAAACGCTGTGGAGGCTTAAAGACGGCAGAATCGTTGTGCTTAGACCAATAAAACCTGAGGATGAGCCCTTATGGTTGGAGATGTTTCAGAACTTTTCTGAGGAGTCTATACGCTATAGGTTTTTCCAAATCATTAAGGACACGCCTCATGAAGTTAGAGTGCGCTATTGCAACATTGATTATGATAGGGAGATGGCGATAGTGGCAGAACTAACAGAAAACGGGCGAAGAAGAATAGTTGGCGTAGTCAGAGTCAGCCTAGAACCAGACAGAAAAACGGGCGAAATAGCCTTCATAGTTGCAGACCCATGGCAAGGGTTAGGCCTAGGAACAAAAATGGTTGATTACGCCATAGAAGTTTGCAGAGACATGGGAGTCGAAACCCTCTATGCAATAATGCTGCCAGACAATAAAAGAGCCATAAACCTAACAAAGAAGATGGGCTTCACGCTGAAAACAATGGAAGACGGAACAATAAAAGGCATTTTAAACCTAAAAGAAGAAACAAATGTGCAGGGTTTAAGTTAATTATTTCCAAAATTATAAGCTTTCGTTCTTTAAAGGCTTATTAATTATAATAAAAGAGAAACAATGGACTAGAATAAACTTAGGTTCCGCCTTTGCTGGACTTGAGACAACTGCTTCTTGGAATTGGTGGAAAATATTTATCAAAGTTAAAGATAGAAAACTCTGAAACCGAGCATCAAACGGGAAACTTAAGTCGCAAGCCCGCTTGCCCCCTCTCTTTGTTAAGTTTCACCTAAACCTAACATAAAAGTTCTATAGTCAATTTTCTATTTACCAACAACTAAATTTAAATTATAGAAGCTGCAATAATCTAGCTTCATTAAGCTATACAAACGGTGATGAAATGGAGAAGAAACTAAAATTCGCCTTCTACTGGGCTGCGAGCTGCGGAGGCTGCGAAATCGCCGTTTTAGACATCAACGAAAAAATCCTAGACGTAATAGCCAAAGCAGACTTAGTTTTCTGGCCTGTAGCCCTAGACATAAAATACAAAGATGTTGAAAACATGCCCGACAAAAGCATAGACGTCTGCTTCTTCAATGGAGCAATACGCAACTCAGAACAAGAACACATGGCAAAACTTCTAAGACAAAAATCAAAAGTCCTCGTGGCTTTCGGCTCATGCGCATGCGACGGCTGCGTAGTAGGCCTCGGAAACTTATGGAATCGAGAGAAAATTTTTGAAAGAGCATACTTTGAAACTCCCTCAACAAAAAACCCGCAGCGCACCACTCCCCAAACCCGCTATAGGGTCAAACAGGGAGAACTTGAACTCCCAGAATTTTATGACACAGTTAAAACCCTGGCACAAACAGTGGATGTTGACTACTTCATCTCAGGCTGTCCACCCCCGGTTCCAAGAATACTTGACGCCATAGAAGCAATATTTAGTGGCAAACTCCCGCCAAAAGGCTCAAGCCTCCTCCTGAACAAGTCCATTTGCGATGAATGCCCAAGAGAAAAGAAGGACAGAAAAATAACCCAAATTAAAAGAATCTACGAAATAAACGATGACTTCAAAACATGCTTCCTAGATCAAGGCGTAATATGCATGGGTCCAGCAACCCGCGGCGGATGCGGCGCCCAATGTTTAAAGGCGAACATACCGTGCACTGGATGCGGTGGACCAGCGCCTCGGGTAGCAGATCAAGGCGCAGCCATGATAAGCGCCTTCGCCTCAATAGCCACAGACCCAAAGGTCATCGAACAAATTGTTGACCCAGTTGGAACTTTCTACAAGTATTCGCTTGCAAACTCTATCTTAAAAAGGAGGGTGATGAAGTGAAGGAAATCGTTATAAACCCAATAACAAGACTTGAAGGCCACGGAAAAATAACCATATTCCTAAACGATCAAGGCGATGTGGACGAAGCCTACTTCCAAGTTCCAGAACTCCGCGGTTTCGAAAGATTCTGCGAAGGAAGGAGAGCAGAAGACCTGCCCATAATAACAACAAGAATCTGCGGCGTATGCCCAGTAGCCCACCACATGGCAGGCGCCAAAGCCTTAGACGCAGCCTTCAACGTGGAACCGCCAGAAACAGCCAAAAAACTTAGGGAACTTATGTATTGTGGCTACTACATCTACGACCATACACTGCACTTTTATTATCTTGGTGGACCAGACTTTGTTGTCGGTCCAGACGCACCGCCGGAAAAACGCAACGTTCTAGGCGTTATTGAAAAGGCTGGATTAGAAATAGGCAAAGAAGTCATAAAGCATAGGGCTTACGGACAGAAAATAACCGAGATATTGGGCGGAAAAGCAACACACCCGGTCAGCGCGTGCGTGCCAGGCGGAATAGCAAAGGGATTATCTGAAGAGGAAAGAAAAGAAATCGAGAAAATGGTGCGAAGCTGTTTAGAGTTTGCAAAGTTCTCTCTTAAACTGTTCGACGACATAGTTCTCAAAAACACAGAATACGTAAAACTAATCACAAGCGAACCATACACGCTGAAAACCTATTACATGGGTTTGGTTGACAAAAACAACAAAGTAAACTTCTACGACGGCGACGTCAGAGTCGTAGATCCGCAAGGCAAAGAGTTCGTTAAATTCTCTCCAAAAGAATACCTTGACATAATAGAGGAACGTGTTGAACCGTGGACCTACGTTAAACTTCCATACCTCAAAAAGGTAGGATGGAAAGGATTTGTCGACGGTTTGGAAAACGGCGTCTACAGAGTCGGTCCACTTGGAAGGCTTAACGCCGCCGACGGAATGGCAACACCGTTAGCCCAAGCGGAATACGAGCGTATGTATAAAACCCTAGGCGGAAAACCAGTCCACAACACGTTGGCTTATCACTGGGCTAGGCTTATCGAACTGCTTTACGCTGCTGAAAGAGCTCTCGAACTCGTAACCGACCCAGACATAACTGGGAAAAACATTAGAAACAAGCCGGGCAAACCAGGCGAAGGCGTCGGCATAGTGGAGGCTGCAAGAGGCACATTAATACACCATTATCAGTTGGACGAGAATGCCTTAGCCAAAAAAGTCAATTTGATAGTGGCTACAACCCACAATGTCCCGGGCATTTGCATGTCAATAAAGAACGCTGCTAAGGGCTTGATCAAGAAGGGTAAGGTTACTGACGGAATATTGAACATGGTGGAGATGGCTTTTAGGGCTTACGACCCGTGTTTTGCTTGTGCAACCCACTTTGCGGCTGGTCAAATGCCGTTGGAGGTGGAAATTTATGACAGCCAAAAGAGGCTCGTCAAAACGCTCAAAAGATAAAGTAAAAGGTAAGGTGAAAGCCTTGGAAGAAGTAAAAATTGGAGTATTCCTATCAAATTGTGGAGGGCAAATCGCAAAAATCCTCGACTTTGAAGCCTTAGAAAACTTCGTGAAAAACGTTCAAGGAGTGACTTTTGTTGCGAGAGGAAGCGAGTTCTGGCGTGGTCAAGGACTAAAAACCATAGTTGACGCCGTTAAAGACAAGAAAGTGAATAGAGTTGTCGTCGCCGAAAGTATTCCAAAAATAAGCGAAATCGCCATAGCCACAGCCGTTGAAGAAGCTGGGCTAAATCCAAACCTTATGGAAGTTCTAGACATAAAAGACCATTGTGCATGGCCTCATCGAGATGCGCCGAAAGAAGCAACTGAAAAAGCTAAAGCGATGCTTTTAGCCGCCATAGAATGCGTTAAACTTTCCGAACCAATAGAGAAACTCGAGTTTCCAGTCGTCAAATCCGTTCTTGTGATTGGCGGTGGAATAGGTGGAATGCAAGCTGCTGAAGATTTGGCAGACATGGGCTTCGAGGTTTACTTAGTTGAAAAAGAACCTTTCTTGGGCGGATTGGCTGCTAGGGCTGTGCGTTTCTTCCCAACAGACGACTGTGCCATATGCATACAATCTCCAGCCTCAGACCTGAAAACAGTAACTCACACATCGCGAAAATGCGTTTACCGTTCGGGATTTTCTGAAATTCCAAACCTAAACGTGCTTACAAACTCTAAAGTTGTAAAAGTTGAGGGTGTTCCTGGAAACTATAAGGTGACGATAGAGAAAAAGCCGAGATATGTTAATGAAAAGAAATGCGTAGGCTGCGATTTATGCACGACTGTTTGCCCCGTTGAGGTGCCAGACGAGTATAACGCGAAGCTCAAAACGCGCAAGGCAATCTACATAAACAAGCCTCTCATTTATCCGCCAGTTTATGTCATAGACGAGAAAGCCTGCAAGTTTGCTGAATGTGCAAAGTGCGTTGAGGTCTGCCCAACAAAGGCTATTGAACTGAACCAGAAGACTGAAAACCTAACTCTCAACGTTGGAGGCCTAATAGTTGCCACGGGATTCAAGGAATACGACCCGAGCGTAATCAAAGAATACCATTATGGCGAGTATCCAGACGTCATAACTCACTTGGAACTTGCACGGATGCTGGACGCTTTTGGACCTACAAACGGCGCGTTAATAAGACCCTCAGACAAGAAACCAGCAAAACGAATAGTTTTCGTGCAATGTGTCGGCTCTAGGGATAGGCGCTGGAACCCCTACTGCTCAAGCATATGCTGCATGATATCGCTGAAGCACGCAACCCTAATCAAGGAAGCTTATCCAGACGCTGATGTCACAATATGCTACATTGACATTAGGACAACTGGAAGAGAACATGAATACTATTATGAAAAAGCCAGAGAAATGGGAATAAAATTTGTTAAAGGCAGACCGACAGAAATTCTGCATGACCCAGCAACAAACACGCTTGTGGTGGATGTTGAAGACGAACTTTTGAGGAAATTCTTGGAGTTAGAAGCTGACCTTGTGGTTCTCGCGGCAGCCATGGTTCCAGCCGAAGGCACAAAGGAACTTGCCGAAATCCTCGGCTTAGAACTCGACCAAGACGGCTTCTTCAAAGAATACAATGCGAAACTCAGACCTACGGAAACAAAGTGTAGGGGAATATTCCTCTGCGGAGGTGCAACCTTCCCAAAAGACGCGCCGACAACATCCTTACATGCCCACTCGGCGGCGGTGAAAGCAGCCAAATTCCTCACAAATGGCAAAATAATCAAAGACCGAAAAACCGCCTTTGTGAATGAGGATTACTGCGGCGACTGTGAATTCTGTCCAGTCACATGCCCATACGGCGCCATAAGCCTAGTGCCAAAGGACAAGGAGCACTTTGTCGCGAAAGTAGACGACCTTCTCTGTGAAGGATGCGGCGTATGTGTAGGAACATGCCCCGTCGGAGCCATTGAACTCCGCCACTTGAAGCCAGCCCAAATATCAGCCCAAATGAAGGCGTTGCTTTCAGTGAATGGAACATCTAAACCGCTGATTCTAGCCATAAGCTGCTCAGAGTGTGGTCACGCGGCAGTGGACTCTTCAGGCATGGCTATGATGCAGTATCCAGCAAACGTAAGAGTGCTGAAAGTTCCGTGCACGGGCATGGTTCAAGTTCAGCAAATACTCGAAGCCTTCAAGGCTGGCGCCCAAGGAGTTATGGTTGTCGGATGCAAACCAGACGGTTGCCACTATGAAGTTGGCAGCCAAAAAACCAAAGTGAAAGTGGAACTGGCGAAGAAGCTGCTTAAGGAGTGCGGCATAGAACCCGAAAGGCTTGAAATGTTTAACCTCGTCTACATTGAGGGAGACAAGTTCGCTGAAGCCGCTAGAACTATGACTGAAAGAGTGGAGAAATTAGGGCTGCTGCAACTAGCCTAATAGGAGATAACTATAATGGCGCAGGAAAAAACTTCAACCACAGACTTTACAAAAGAGATAACCAGCAGACTCGGCGGAGAAACAATAACCTACTGCTATCAATGCGGAACATGCGCCAGCAGCTGTCCAGTAGCAAAAACCACAGACCGCTACAATCCAAGACAAATCATTCGCCTCGCACTTTTAGGGCTTAGACAAGACGTCATTGCAGGCGACGCCATTTGGCTCTGCGCCTCCTGCTACAACTGCCAGGAACGCTGCCCGCAGAAAGTTGAAATTGCAGATGTCATCTACGCCTTGAGAAACATGGCCATACGTGAGGGCAACATACCCAACATCTATGCTGAGTTCGCAGCTGGGATAATGAATGAAGGACGCATAGTTCCCATATCAAAATTCTTGGAAAAGAAGCGGGGAGACTATGGGCTGCCGCCCTTGAAACCAACTGGTGTCGACGCCGTAAAGAAGATTCTTTCAGCAACAGGCTTTGATAAAATCATGTTTAAAAAAGGTGAATCCCAATGACGACCTACGCGTTATTTTTAGGATGCACAATACCTGCCCGCCAACCCCACTACGAACTTTCAGCGAGAAAAGCCCTAACAAAGCTGGGAATAGAACTCGTTGACCTAGAGAATATGACGTGTTGCGCTCCTCCACCGCTGCAGTCTATAGATTTGGGAACAAGCCTAGCCATTGCAGCCTACAACATTTGCCTAGCCGAAGAAGCCGACCTAAACATAGTCACACTTTGCACGGGATGTTTCGAGTCTCTGGCAATGACAAACACTTTGCTGAAAGAAAAAGAGGAACTGCGAGAACGGGTGAACAGAATCCTAGCGAATGTTGGCAAGGAGTTTAAGGGCAACAAGGAAGTTAGGCATTTCCTTCAAGTTTTAATGAAGGACATTGGTGTAGACCGCCTAAAAAGAAGCGTTGTTAAACCATTAAGCAAGTTGAAAGTGGCTTCTTTCTCTGGATGCCACCTTCTCAGACCAAGCGCGCTCTTAAGGTTCGACGATCCTGAACGCCCAAGAATCTTTGACACGTTAATTGAGGCTTTAGGCGCAAAAAGCATCTGGTACAGAAACAAGCTGAGATGTTGTGGCGGTCTCCTTAGGGGTTACGCGGACGATGTTGCTTTGGCAATAGCAAGAGACAAAATTGTAAACGCAACAGAAGCTGGCGCCGACTGCATATCAACGCTTTGTCCCTTCTGTTTCCTAACCCTTGACCTTGGGCAGATGCTGATAAAATCCTCTTATAAAGAAGAATACAATATGCCTATAGTCCATTACGCTGAGCTGTTGAGCCTAAGCCTAGGCGTGGAACCCAAGGAGCTGGCGCTTGACTTCCACAAAATGAAAATTGACAAAGTGCTTGAGAAGATAGGCTAGCGACTCCTCCTAAGACTTATTTTTGTTATTTTCTTTTCTTTTTTATGTTAGAAATCTTTTTATGTTAGAAAATGTTAATAGTGCGAAATGTTACCTAATTTTAGGATGCTAAATGAAGGTTAGAGCCTTAAAAGAGCATAAATGCTATTGTTGTGGCGGGACAATAAATAAGGGTGAAGAGTGTCTCGCCTTCCTTGTAAATCCTGCAAACCCTGAGAAAAGCGAGTTTGATGTCATTTACACTTGTGTAAAGTGCGCCGAAGAGGAAGCTTGCAGAAGAAGAATAAAACAAAAAGGTGTAACCGTGCCCATTTAGTAGGGCTTTCAGCGGTCGTAATTTACAGTTGTCTTCAATTTTGGAATTTCAACTTCTAAAGCTTCGTTATTGTTGCATTTCATGACCATGTTTTCAACTTGTAACTGTTCAACCGGCAGGTTAAGTTTTCTACACACGTTTTCCAAACATATTTCTAAGCCACTCGAATCTCTGTGAATTGTTACTTTTTGGCCTTTACAGTGGCATTGCATCAAAACTTTAACGTAGTTGTCATCTTCAAAAACGTCTATTAGAGGCTCCTCAACTTGTGGAAGCGGAATAAAATGTTTAACCGTTGAATTTTGTTCAAATTGCTCCTCTATAATATATTTTCTTCTCAAGAGCCTCTCAATAGGCTCAACTGAAACGTTGCTTTCAACATCATTTAAGCTTTCAGCTATCTTCTTAGCTAGAACTCTGCAGAAGACGTCTATGTTTTGTAATGCTTCCTCAAAATCATCCATAAAGTTCCCTCTAAATACAATATTTACTTTCCGCCTTTTTAATCTTGTTGTGCTAATAGTGGCACAAGTATAATGTAAACATCAGTTATCTCTTTCCAGCAGGTAACGGCATAGTCCGCACGTGCTTCACTGCTCGAACAATGTTCCCCGCGTACCTGCTAGGTTCTTCCAAAGCTCTGTTTATGGCTATTTCAGCTATGGTTGCGCCTTTGTCTGCAATCTTGCTTAGACATGAAAGAATCGCCCTAACATAGGGAATCTCTGGCGCCTCTCGCATAAGTCTGTTTGAGTCTATTTCAAGTACGTTTTTCATCTCCAAAAGCTGATTTGCAACTTTTAAGTCTCTTGTGAAAACGCACTCCACAGCTTTCTGAAAAATTGTTTGGGTTAACTCACTGAGATGGCAAATTCTATCAACCAATTCGTTCGGCAACCTGTTACGGTACACTTCCATTTCAAGAACTTCTCTGGCTAAAAATTCCGAGTAGTCTGCAACCAACTCCAAATATTGTAGTATTACTCTGGCTGCTGGAATGAAAAGTATATCTACCATACCGACTTCCTCTGCTATGTCTGGTTTTATCTGTGCAGAAAGCAGCAGACGCACTGCCAAATAGTAGATTTTGTCTGCTTCATCTTCGCGGGCGATCGCCTCCTCCACTAAATCATAGTTTTTCTCTCGAAAACCTTGAACTGCCTCCGACAATATGGTGGAGGCGATTAGCGAAAGCCGCCTAATCAACATGTCGAGCTTGAACTTTGTCGAGTCAATTGAGCATTGGAGAAGGATGCTCTTCGGCGTTTCCTCGAGAATACCCAAACCTATGAGCTTCTGGACAATATTTCTCACTTCGTCTACGTGGGCTTTCCCTATGCGACTTGAAGAAATAACCCTTATTACGTCTCTTCCAAGTATATAACCGCCGACAATTATCCTTTCAAGCATTCCAGGCTCATCGCAAGCATCAGCATTTATCACGTATTCTTCTGCTTCCTCTCTTTGGGCTAGTTGGCTTGGCATCAACTTAAGCGAACCGTCTCTTTCTGGAACAATGAACAGGAGGTCGCTGGGTTTGAGGTTGTGTTGTTTCACCCACTCGCTTGGAAGTGAAACTGTCATTGTTGAGTGGCCGACTTTCTGTACTTTTCTAATCTCCATATTTACCAACTCTTTACTTATACTTACGATATATACTTTGACACATTTATTTATTCTATATTTTTTATTTACGTTAGATATATATCTTTAGCTTTGCTCTATATATCACGTAGATGTAAAGGAGGTTGATGTAAAATGTCAGAATGGAAAACCGTAAGTATAAGGCAAGAACTCATAAAAGAAATCGAAAAAGCTCTCAAAACGGGCCGTTACCGAAGCATATCGGAGTTCGTTTCAGAAGCAATCCGACTGCGCTTAGAAGAACTTATGCGCGCTGAGGGCATTCCAGCCGAAAAGTGCAAAGAACTCCTAGCGGTACCTGAACAACTGCTATACACACCAAAGCACACTTGGGCTCAAATAACCCCTGAAGGAAACATACGCGTGGGCGTTTCAGACTACGCTCAAAAACACTTAAAGGGCATTGCAAACGTTATTACAGACCCTGTTGGGAAAGAAGTTAACAAAATGGAGCCTTTCGGTGTGGCTGAAACATGGATGTTCATGTTTGACCTTTACGCACCTGTAAGCGGTAAAATCGTTAAGGTTAACGAGAATTTGAGGGATAAACCTCACCTGATAAATGAGGATCCGTATGGCGAAGGCTGGATAATCGAGATTAAACCCAAAAACTCCATGACTTTGGAAGAGGAACTAAAAGGCTTGTTAGGCCCAAGAGAATACAATAAGTGGGTAAGCAAACTTGAAGGAAGGCTCCGCGAATAAACCCTCAACTCCCCCCTTTTTCTGTTAAAAATCTTGTGTTACATATATGTTAAACATGGTTTAGGTGGGTTAATATATTGGACAAAACATTCGAATATACTTCTAAGAGGCTGGTCTAACCGATGACAGCCATTCCAATAAGTGAAAAAAGATTGTTGCCCCCGTGTAGGGCGGTGTGCCCAGCGCGGGTAAACGTTCAAGCATATGTTTCTCTGATTCAAAGGGGTAAATTCAGAGAGGCTGTGGAAGTTATAAGAAAGGACATGCCCTTCCCTGCAATCTGTGGAAGAGTATGCTTCAGCCCATGCGAAGACGCTTGCGCAAGAGTTAATGTTGACCAAGCCGTAGCCATCCGCGCTCTAAAAAGGCTTGTTGCAGACATAGAACGCGAACAAGGACGGGTAAAGCCTGACCCAATACCGAAGAAATACAGCGAAAAAGTCGCCGTAATAGGGGCTGGACCCGCAGGGTTAACAGCAGCCTACGAACTTGCAAAGCTCGGTTATCCCGTAACCGTTTTTGAGCGCATGTCCGAGCCAGGCGGCATGATGCGGTATTGTCTCCCAAACTTTCGTCTTGAAAAATTTGTTGTTGCAAACGAAATAGCCTACATCCAAGATTTAGGCGTTGAAATAAAAACTGGCGTAGAATTTGGAAAAGATGTGACGCTTGAAAGCTTAAAGGCTGATGGTTACAAAGCGTTTTTCATAGCCATCGGAACACAGAAAGGCATGAAATTAAATGTGCCCGGCGAAGATTTAGAAGGCGTTATTAATGCTGTAGACTTTCTGAGGGCGGTGGCGCTTGGCGAGCATGTTACCGTCGGCGAAAGGGTTGCTGTGATCGGCGGCGGAAACACCGCAATCGACGCAGCTAGAACTGCAAAGAAGCTTGGCGCAAAAGAGGTCATGATTCTTTATAGGCGTTCACGTGAGGAAATGCCGGCGCTGCCGCACGAGGTGGAGCTGGCTGAAAAAGACGGAATAAAAATCTACCTGTTGGTTGCTCCGAAACAGATTATAGGCGAAAATGGAAAGGTTAAGGCTGTTGAATGCCTGAGAATGCGCCTCGGCGAACCAGATGAAAGCGGAAGAAGACGCCCAGTTCCAATAAGTTTCTCAGAACACCAATATGAAGTTGACATGGTGATTCCAGCCCTTGGACAAGTGGCTGAAACCGAGTGTCTGCCAGCAGAAGTTTTAAGCCAAGACAAAAAGGGTCCACCCTTACAAGTTGACCCGTTAACATTGGAAACAAATGTTCCAGGAGTTTTCGCTGGAGGCGACATAGCCACTGGGCCCGCAAGCATAATTGAGGCTGTGGGCGCTGGAAAAAGGGCGGCTGTTTCCATCCATCTTTATCTTAGGGGTCAAGATTTGCGGAAGGGTAGAGAGGAGAAGGTTGAAGAGACAACCTGGGTTAAAAACTGGGGTTCTATAAAGAAGAAAGAGCGTAGGTATGAACCGCCCATAGAGAAGCCTCATTTAAGCTTTGAAGAAGCTGTGGAATATTTGGAGAGGATAAAGCAGAAGGCGCGTTTTGAAGCGTTTCGCTGTTTGGGCTGTGGACCATGTTCAGAATGCCTTGCAAGCATGGACTTATGCGAAGGCGATAAGGCCGTTGTGGATGAAAACCGCTGTGTAGGATGCAACGTGTGCGCGGTTATCTGCCCCGTTGAGGCAATTAAAAAGAACGAGAAAGGAATAGCGCAGGTAAACGAAGACCTATGCAAGGGATGCGGGGTATGTGCGGCTAGATGTCCCGAACAAGCCATAACAATGAAGAAGCTGACCAACGAGCAAATTTTAATGCTCGTTTCGGCAGCTTTAGGGAGGTAAAAAGCATGGAACGTAACATGCCTAAAATTGTTTGTTTCATGTGTAACTGGACTTACTGCCAAGAAGAATTACATGTTCCATCAAACGTTAACGTTGTCCGCGTTGCATGTGTTGGAAGGATAGACCCAGTTATAGTTTTAGAAACATTCGCCAAGGGAGCAAACGGCGTAATGCTGGTTGGATGCAAACCGCCAGACTGCCACTTTGTCGACGGCAACCTTCAAGCAGAACGCGCTGTCAAAATGTTGAAGAAGCTGATGGCTTTAACTGGTCTTGAACCTGAACGCTTGAAACTGTTTTGGTCTTCACCATTGGAAGAGATAAGTTTCAGTTACCTTGCAAGAGAGTTTTCAGAAGACATCTGGAAGCTTGGCGCTTCCCCATTGAAAGAGCCGAAATCAAAAATTTCAGAAAATATTCTGGCAGCAAAGAACGCGGCATCAGATTTTAGACTTAGAGTTCTTTTGGGAAGGGAGGAAGAACTGACAAACTTCCTAAACGCCTATGGCGAAAAAATCCCACAAGAGGAATTTGACGCCTTATTAGACGAAATCGTTACTGCAGAATTTATCCGACATAAGATTCACCTTCTCACAAAGGATAAACCCCTTTCAGTTAAGGCTTTAGCCGAAAACCTCGGCATTAAGCCAGCCGCAGTTCTTCGACACATAACTAACATGCGTAGAAAGGGGATGATAGCCCTAGACAGGGTTGAAGGAACAACTCCACTTTACAAAGCTTTGGAGGTTAAGTAAAATGGCTAAGGAAAAAGTAGGTTCAGTCCTCGTGGTCGGCGGAGGCGTCGCTGGAATACAAGCTTCCCTAGACTTGGCTGACTCTGGCTTTAAAGTGTACCTTGTTGACCAGTCGCCTAGCATAGGCGGCGTAATGGCGCAACTTGACAAGACGTTCCCAACAAACGACTGTTCAATGTGTATTCTTGCACCAAAGCTTGTCACAACTGGAAGGCACCCAAACATAACTTTGATTACGAACAGCGAAGTGGTGGGCTTAGAAGGCGAAGCTGGAAACTTCGAAGTTAAAATTCGAAAAAGAAGCCGTTACATAAACGAGGAAAAATGCAACGGCTGCGGGCTGTGCGCACAAAAATGTCCCGTTGAAGCCATAGACACATACAATAAAGGCTTGACTGATAAAAGCGCCATCTACGTTGAGTATCCACAAGCAGTTCCGTTAAGGTTCATAATAAACCGAGAAAAATGCATAGGCTGTAGAACATGTCAAGAAGTATGTAAGGCGAAGGCTGTTGAATACGACCAGCAAGACAGCGAAGTAACCCTAAAAGTAGGCTCAATAATCCTAGCACCAGGATTCGAACCCTTCGACGCTAGGCTCAAAAGCGAATATGGTTATGGACGCTTCCCAAACGTTGTAACAAGCATAGAGTTCGAACGCATTTTAAGCGCTTCAGGACCCTACGGCGGAATAGTCCTAAGACCTTCAGACGGCGAAATCCCGCGGAAAATAGCCTTCATTCAATGTGTTGGCTCACGAGATGCGCAACTCGGAAACAACTATTGTTCTGCAGCGTGCTGCATGTACGGCATTAAAGAGGCGATAATAGCTAAGGAACATGTGCCGACAAAGCTTGACTGCACAATTTTCTACATGGATATCCGCGCTTATGGAAAAGAGTTTGACGCCTACTACAACCGTGCAAAAGAGGAGTACGGTATAAGGTTTGTGAGGTCAAGGGTTGCAAGCGTAACAGAAGACCCGGCGACAAACAACCTCTTCGTCCACTATGTTGAGGACGAAACGCCGAAAACAGAAGAGTTCGACACGGTTGTTCTCTCCACCGGAATGCAACCGCCAAAAGACATAGAAAAGCTTGCCAAAATCCTCGGGATAAAGCTTAACAAATATCATTTCTGTGAAACAAAAACCTTCACGCCCCTTGAAACATCAAAGCCAGGCATATTTGTCTGTGGAGCTTTCAGCGCGCCGAAAGATATTCCTGAAAGTGTTGCGCAGGCGAGTGCTGCAGCCTCAAAAGCCATGTCCATAATAGCTTCTGAAAGAGGAAAGTTCGTAACGGTTAAGGAGTATCCGCCTGAAAGGGACGTAAGCCAAGAAGAGCCGCGTATAGGAGTTTTCATTTGCCACTGTGGAATAAACATCGGCGGAATAGTAAGGGTCCCGGAAGTTGTAGAATATGCGAGGAAACTTCCAAACGTGGTTTACGCCGAAGACAACCTTTACACGTGCTCTGACGACACACAAAAGAGGATAAAAGAGAAAATACAAGAGTATAAGCTTAACCGTGTTGTTGTCGCCTCCTGCACTCCTAGGACACATGAGCCGCTTTTCAGAGAAACCGTTCAAGAGGCTGGCTTGAACCCCTACCTCTTTGAGATGGCGAACATCCGAGACCAGTGCAGTTGGGTGCATATGCACCAGCCCAAGGAAGCAACGGAAAAAGCCAAAGACCTTGTTCGGTCAGTGGTTGCAAAAGCAAGGCTTCTGAAACCTCTGAAGAAGCCAGTGATAGGCGTTACGCCTGTAGCCCTAATAATCGGCGGCGGAGTTTCAGGCATGACTGCAGCTCTAGAACTTGCCAAGCAAGGCTTTGAAGTTCACCTTGTAGAACGCGAAAAAGAGTTGGGTGGACACCTGCGCAAAATCTACTATCTGCTGGAAGGCGAAGACCCGAAGGAACAGTTGAACAAGCTAGTTAAAGAGGTTATGGAAAACAAGAAGATACAAGTTCACCTCGGAGCGGAAGTCGTTGAAGTCAACGGTTTCGTTGGCAACTTTAAATCAAAAATTGTGGAAAATGGCGAGGAAAAGGAAATAGAGCATGGTGTGGTTATCGTTGCAACTGGAGCTGTTGAATACAAGCCAACCGAATACTTATATGGTAAAGACCCAAGGGTAGTGACGCAACACGAGTTGGAAGAGAAAATTGCGAAAGGCGAATTCAAAGCAAAAACAGTTGTCATGATACAATGTGTCGGCGCAAGAACGGAAGAAAGACCTAACTGTGCTAGGATATGCTGCGGGCAGGCCATCAAAAACGCGTTAAAAATCAAGGAGACCAGCCCCCAGACAGATGTTTACGTTCTCTACAAGGATGTTAGAAGTTATGGTTTCAAAGAGGACTATTATCGCAAGGCAGCGGAAAAAGGCGTCATGTTCATAAACTATGATGATGAAAGAAAGCCAAAAGTTACAAACACTGGTGGAAAACTCGAAGTAAGATTCTATGAACCAGTGATTAAAGAGGAGATTGAAATCCAACCAGACCTCGTTGTTTTAAGCGCCGCCACAGTTCCAAACCCAGATAATAAGCGCATAGCAGAAATGCTTAAAGTGCCTCTGACAAAAGACGGTTTCTTCCTAGAAGCCCACATGAAGCTTAGACCAGTAGACTTCCAAACAGACGGCGTCTTCCTATGTGGAATGGCGCATCTCCCCAAATACATTGACGAAAGCATCGCTCAAGCGTGTGCTGCAGCAGCAAGAGCCGCAACGATATTATCGAAAAAGACGCTTGAAACCGAGGGAATCATCGCAAACGTGGATGAAGATTTATGTAGTGGTTGTAGAATCTGTGAATATCTATGTCCCTACGGCGCGATAGAAATGAAAGAAAAAGACGGCAAACCAGTTGCACACGTAATTGAAGCCCTCTGCAAGGGATGCGGAGTCTGCGGAACAGCATGTCCAACAAAAGCCATAATCCTAGGTCACTTCACAACTGAAGAGATAATGGCTCAAGTTAGAGCAGCCTTAATGGAGGAGGCAACAGCATGAGCGGCGAAAAAAATTTCGAACCAAAAATTGTTGGCTTCCTCTGCAACTGGTGCGCCTATGCTGGAGCAGACTTGGCTGGTGTAAGCCGCATCCAATACCCGCCACACATAAGAATTATCCGCGTAATGTGCAGCGGCAGAGTAGATCCAGCCTTCATTTTAGAAGCCTTCAAGGATGGAGCTGACGGGGTTCTCGTCGCCGGCTGTCATTTACCATCAGACTGCCATTACCTCAGCGGGAACTTTAAAGCTTTAAGAAGGGTAAAGCTCCTAAAGAAGGTTCTGCAGGAATTCGGAATAGAACCGGAGCGTGTGCGACTGGAGTGGGTTTCGGCAAGTGAAGGAGACAAGTTTGCCGCTGTTGTGAGGGACATGGTTGAACAAATTAAAAAGCTTGGTCCAAGCCCGTTAAAGAGTGGAGGGAAAAACGAATGAGTGAAGTTAAAGAGCAAGCTGCAAGCGTGATAAAGGCTGAGGAACTAGATCCCAAATTCAAGTATGAAATGAGTAAGATACATGGCGCAGAAAAAATAATGCTCTGCTTCCAGTGTGGAACATGCACAGCCGACTGCCCAATCTCAAGGTTCAGCGACTTTTACAGACCAAGAAAGATAGCAAGAATGGTGCAGCTTGGGCTAAAAGATAGGCTTTTGTCAAACGACACCCTTTGGCTTTGCACAGCGTGCTTCACATGTGTTGACCACTGTCCGCAGGGTGTTGAAATCGCTGGAATAGTGCGCGCCTTACGAAACATGGTTACGAAAGATAAGGGTATAATGCCTCTAGTTTACAAGGAGTTGGCAACTAACCTTTTGAAAAGCGGTTATGTATACGCCATTCCAGAGTCAAGACATAAAAAGAGGGTGGAGGATGGTTTACCGCCTCTTCCAAAGCCAAACCTCGCCGACGTTTCAAAAATATTTGAGCTTACTGGTTCGGCGAAGATTCTTGAAAACGCGAAAACTTTTGAGAAGGTGAAAAGCTGATGGCAAATCCAAAATACCTCATATTCCTAGGCTGCGTCGTCCCATATAGGCTTTCAAGCTACGAGGTTTCAGCGAGAAAAGTCCTTGGCAAGCTCGGAGTTGAACTTGTTGAGATGCCAGAATTCAACTGTTGCGGGCTACCAATGGACCCAATAAACCATGAGTTAATGTTGACTTTGGCGGCGCGAAACCTCTGCTTGGCTGAAAGAGAAAACCTCAACATCTTAACTTTGTGCAACGGATGCTTCAGCAGCCTAAACGAAACAAACAAGATGCTTAAAGAAGACAAAAAGTTGAGGGAGAAGATTAACGGTTACTTAAAGGAAATGGGCATGGAGTTCAAAGGGACAATAGAAGTTAAACATCTAATCTATGTTTTGGCTGAAGATGTTGGCTTCGAGAAAATAAAAAGCGCTGTTAAAAAGCCTCTAACAAAACTTCAAGTTGCCCAACACAGCGGATGCCACGTCGTCCGCCCAGCAAAGTATGTTGGCCGCGACGACCCTGAAAACCCAACAACCCTTAAGGAACTGATTAGGCTGACCGGGGCTGAATGCCTAGACTACATGGATGAGACTCAGTGTTGTGGAAACCCGATAATAGGCGTAAACGAGGAAGTGCCATTCCAAATGGCAAAGGAAAAACTCAGCAATATTAGGGCTGTGAAAGCTCAGGCGCTGATTACCATATGCCCATTCTGCCACATAATGTTCGACCTTAACCAATCCAGAATAGAAAAAACTTTTAACGAGAAGTTCGGCATCCCAGTGCTACACTACACGCAGCTGCTGGGTTTAGCCATGGGCTTCCAACCTAAAGAACTCGGATTCGACGAGCTTAGAGTTAAGCCCACAGAAGTTTTAAGTAACGTTTAATTGAGGAATCAAAATGGAGAAAAACAAATTAAAGATTGCCTTCTACTGGGCTGCGAGCTGCGGCGGATGCGAAATCGCCGTTTTAGACATAAACGAGAAAATCCTAGACGTAGTGCAAATCGCCGACGTCGTTTTCTGGCCGGTAGCAATGGACATAAAATATAAAGATGTTGAAAACATGCCGGACAAATACATAGATGTATGCTTCTTTAACGGTGGAATACGCAACTCAGAACAAGAGCATATGGCGAAACTTTTAAGGAAAAAATCAAAAGTGCTCGTTGCCTACGGCGCCTGTGCTCATTTAGGAGGCGTACCTGGACTGGCGAACCTCACAAACAAGAAGGAAATTTTTGAAAAAGTTTACATGCAAACTTTTTCCACAGTAAACCCAAACGGCGTAACACCCAAACCAAAAGTCAAAGTTAAAGAGGGAGAACTGGAAATTCCAGAATTTTACGACACCGTCAAAACCTTAGACCAAACAGTGGAAGTTGACTATTATGTACCGGGCTGTCCGCCAGCAGTTGAACGAACACTCTACGCAATAGAAGCCATAGCCAAAGGAGAACTTCCGCCAAAAGGCTCTGTTCTCGCGCCGCTAAAATCTGTTTGCGACGAATGCCTAAGAAAGAAGGAGAATAAGAAAATCTCAAAAATATACCGAGTTTACGAGAAGGCTCCGGAGCCGGAACGTTGCCTACTTGAGCAGGGAATACTATGCATGGGTCCAGCAACCCGCGGCGGATGCGGAGCAAGATGCTTAAAAGCTGACATGCCATGCACAGGCTGCGGTGGACCATGCCCCAACTCGCCAGAGCAAGGTGCAGCGATGATAAGTGCTTTGGCTTCGATACTTGGCTTGGAAGAGGAGAAAGAAAAGTACACGGAGGAAGAGGTTGAGAAACTTATAGCGCAGATAAAAGACCCTGTGGGAACATTTTACATGTATGGTTTACCAGCTTCGATTCTTAGAAGGAGGGTTATGAAATGAAAGAAATAATCATAGACCCAATAACAAGACTTGAGGGACACGGAAAAATAGCCATTTTCCTAAACGACGCCGGTGAGGTGGAAAACGCCTACCTGCAAATTCCAGAACTGAGGGGCTTCGAAAGGTTCTGCGTCGGAAGAAAAGCTGAAGACATGCCGCTTCTAACGAGCAGAATCTGCGGAGTCTGCCCCGTCGCTCACCACATGGCTGGAACAAAGGCTTTAGACGCCGCCTTCAATGTTGAGCCTCCCTCAGCAGCTAAAAAGTTACGGGAACTTATGTATTGTGGCTACTACATCTACGACCATACACTGCACTTTTATTATCTTGGTGGACCAGACTTTGTTGTCGGTCCAGACGCACCGCCGGAAAAACGCAACGTTCTAGGCGTTATTGAAAAGGCTGGATTAGAAATAGGCAAAGAAGTCATAAAACACAGAGCCTATGGACAACGAATAACCGAAATAATCGGCGGAAAAGCAACGCATCCGGTATGTGGAATACCTGGCGGGATATCTAAGCCATTAAGCGAGGAGAATAGGCAAGAAATTGAGAAGATGGCGGCTTCAGCCGTCAACTTTGCTAAGTTCTCGTTAAAACTGTTCCACGATGTTGTTCTTGGAAACAGCAAATACGTTGACTTAATTAAAAGCGACGCCTACACGCTGAAAACCTATTATATGGGTTTGGTTGACGAGAAAAACAAAGTAAACTTCTACGACGGCAAAATACGGGTCGTCGACCCAAACGGAAACGAGTTCGCAAAGTTTGAGGCGAAAAACTACCTAGACCACATAGCGGAACATGTAGAAGAATGGACCTACGTAAAACTTCCATACCTAAAGAAAATCGGCTGGAAAGGCTTTGTAGACGGTCCAGAAAGCGGGGCATACCGTGTCGGACCGCTTGGAAGGCTTAACGCCTCAGATGGTATGGCTACACCGCTTGCCCAAGAAGAGTATGAGTTGATGTATAAGACTTTAGGCCGGCCAGTTCACTCAACACTAGCTTATCACTGGGCTAGGCTTATCGAACTGCTTTACGCTGCTGA
Organism: Bathyarchaeia archaeon; assembly: GCA_038883855.1. Taxonomy (GTDB): domain Archaea; phylum Thermoproteota; class Bathyarchaeia; order Bathyarchaeales; family Bathycorpusculaceae; genus JAVZLH01. Next base: position 49,705 of record JAVZLH010000004.1, on the reverse strand, counting down.
AAGAACTTTGGAACTGGCTAAAGACCCGGAGATCACAAGCAAAGATGTTCGCAACAAGCCCGGGAGGCCCGGCGAAGGTGTAGGTGTGGTTGAAGCTGCGAGAGGAACGTTGATTCATCATTATGTTTTGGATGAGGACGCGTTAATAAAAGACGTAAACTTGATTGTGGCAACAGTTAATAATGCTCCGTCGATAAACATGTCAGTTCGTAATGCTGCTAAAGGTTTAATCCACGGGGGCAAAGTTGACCAAGGCTTGCTTAACATGGTGGAAATGGCTTTCAGGGCTTATGACCCATGCTTTGGATGCGCAACACATTTTGCCGTGGGGCAGATGCCCCTAACCGTGGAAATTTACAGTCGCGATGGGAAACTGCTAAGGAAAGTTCAAAGGTAAACTTTTTCCCTTCTCCCCATCTTTTTAGGTTTTGGAGAAACTCTGTTGATCAGTGGAAAATATAACCTTCAAAAAGAGTTAAAAAAATGGCTTGTTGACGCTAAAAGGGTTGTTGTAGCAGGGATTGGAAATCCTATTTGCATGGACGATTTTATCGGCGTCAAGATAGTTCAAGACCTGCATGGAAAAGTCTCCAGTAATGTCCAGTTAATCGAGTGTGAAACCGTCCCAGAAGGTTTCATCCAACAAATAATCGACTTCAACCCGACCCATGTCCTCCTCATAGACGCTGCAATTTTAGGATTAAAACCGGGCGAATCAAAACTCACATTTCCGCAACATCTAGAAATTTTTCCAGCGTTTTCAACTCACATGCTTCCTTTAAGAGTTTTTTGTGAGCATTTGGCTCAAACGGTTAAGGCGAAAATTGCTTTGCTGTTGATAGAGCCTAAGCAAACAGACTTCGGCGAAGGATTAACACTAGAAATTTGGAAGGCAGAACAAAAAATTGTAAAAACTTTGCTTAAAGTTCTTCCTTAAGAAATGGGTAGAAAAAGGAAGGCCGCTAAGTTGCAGGAGCAGCGACTTTTGCAGCTTCTTGAAGCAACTTCTTTGTAGCGGTTATTCTCGCCTTTTGAGCTAAAACGTCTGCTGTGACCAAGTCTAGGGCTTCTTCTGGACACCATTTAACACATTGAGGTTCGCCCTTATCTTTGCATAAATCGCAGACGAACACAACTTTCTTTTCTGGATGCAGCGAAATTGCTCCGTAATCGCATGCTTCAATGCACCATCCGCAACCGTTGCACTTGTCCTCATCAACCATTATTAAGCCTGTCTCTTCAGACTGGGTTAAGGCGTCTCTTGGGCAAGCTGCGACACACGGCGGTTCTTCACAAAGCCTACATGTAAGCGAGAGGTTTACCAGAGGGTTTAGCCTTACAACTCTTATCCTTGATTTAAGCGGGTTGAAGGCTTTCTCTTTTTCCCATGAACAGATGTATTCGCAGACTTGGCAGCCAACGCATTTGTCTGGGTCGGCGGAAACAAATTTTCTTTCGTGAATTTTCACCATTATTTACCCTCTCCATCAGGCCTCCTTGATTTTTCCTTCAACTATGTGGATTAGGTCGTCCATGCCCAACTCTTTAAGTTTTTCAACTGTGGGTATTCCGTCTTTTGTCCATCCGCGGGCTTCGTAGTAGTCGTCTAAAAGCAAATCCAACTCTTCTTGGCTTACATAAGCTCCTTTCGATGGCCCTTCATCTGGAACTGGCATGTGCATAACTTTGTAGGGTAGATGGTCATCTTTTCTACCTAAGCCTTCTCTAATGTTGAAAAGTCTAGCGAGGTTGTTTATCCTCTCGCCTTTGATTTTCATTTCCTCTGGTGTTGTTTCAAAACCTGTCACAAGAGTGTAGAGCTTAGCCAAGTCCTCAAATTCCTTGTAGTATGTGCCCCTTGAGAACTTACAGATTATCATCGAGTCAATTATTGTATAGACATCTTCGATTTCTTTAACCATTTTGCCTCTGCCCTTCTCAGCCTTTAGGCGGTTGACTTTGCCTTTTACATCAAAGGCGTAAGCTCCGTGCCTATTATGGTCTGCTCCACGGAAAGAAACAGCAAAGCCTAATGCAGCGGTCTTAAGGCATCTGAGGTCGTAGCCTGTAACTTCCACTCCTTTAATGTGTTGGGCTAACTTTTCTGAACCTTTGCCTATTTTTTCAGCAGCGAATTTCACTCCTTCAGCGAGAATGTCGCCTATCCCCTCACGCTTCCCAATTTTCTCAACTAGCTTAACCATGGCTTCGTGGTTTCCGAAGCGTGCCTCTAAACCATCCAAGTCCTTCTCCGTTAATATACCATTTTCATAGCAGTCCATGGTGAAACCGACAATCACGCCAGCGCTTATTGAGTCAATACCATAATAGTTGCAGAGCTCCGACGCCTTAATTATCGCGTCAAGACGGTCGACGCCGCAGTATGGTCCCAAAGCCCATAGGGGTTCGTACTCAACTCTTGCCATGGCGCCTTTGTACGGCCCTTCTTGGACGACGCATATGTGTTCGCATCTCATGGCGCATGAACTGCATCCTATAATTTTGGCTACGTACCTCTCGTTGAGTTTTTCCCCGCTCACTTTTTCTGCAGCTTCAAAGTAAGCATTGTTGTAGTTTCTTGTTGGCATGCATTGTAGAGCATTATGCACTAGAACGTTTTCCGGCGTGCCTAATGTTCGATACTTCTTTGTGGCTGGGCCCTTCATCCTCTCATGAAATTCCTTAACGAATTCTAGGAACTCGTCTGGTTTTGCAACTTTGACATCGTTTGTTCCTCGCACGGCAATCGCCTTCAAATTCTTCGACCCCATCACTGCACCCATTCCAGTTCTTCCGGCTGCTCTTGTTTTTTCGTTGATTATGCACGCTATTCTCACAAGTTTTTCTCCTGCTTGACCTATGGCAGCAACGCGAATGTAATAGTCGCCCAACTCCTCTTTTATAATATCCTCAGTGTCAGCTGGCGATTTACCCCATAGGTGTGAAGCATCTAAAATTTGAACAGAATCGTCGTCGATCCAAACGTAAATGGGTTTTTCGGCTTTACCCTTAAAAATCACCGCATCGTATCCAGCCCTTTTCAGTTCTGTTCCGAAAGACCCGTGGGACTTTGATTCTCCAACTCCGTAACTTTGAGGCGATTTTGAAACAAAGGCATGTCCATTTCCGCCTGTTGGCCAAACTGTTCCAGAAGTGGGTCCAGTTGTGAGAATTAGCGGGTTTTCTGGGCTGAATGGGTCTACTCCAGCCTTTGAGTGGTCAAGCCATAGACGCATTCCTAGACCTATCCCGCCAATGTATTTTTTAGCGTAATCTTCGTTTAAGGGCTCTGTGCGGGTTTTTCCCGTTGTTAAGTCTATGTGAAGTATTTTTCCAGCATAGCCGTACAATCCGTTTCCTCCCTACGCACTGTTTTAGTGAGAATTAAACTTTATGTGTATATATATTAAGGTATCTGTCTTGTTTTATTATTTACACATTCTGCAAGGATACGTTAAACTCTTATAGGTTCTGTTTTGAGACGTTGATTTTGTTGATTATAGAAACCGAAATGATAATAACCCCTCATTTCTTGAATTACATTTAGAGTGCTGGTGTCTGGTGTTGCGTGTCAAAGTCGAATATGTGGGGCACGTTAAAAACATTATTGGCAGTGGACGAGAGGAGGAAATCGAAGTAGAGGAAGGGGCTTCTGTTGCCGAGCTTCTGGTGGTACTTGCTGATAAATATGGCGAACCTTTCCGCAAAGCCTTCTACGACAAAGGTGGAGCAGACGTGAAACCCAACTACATCATCACGGTAAACGGTTATCTGATAAACCAGCTGGAAGGAATAAAAACGAAACTTAATAACGGAGACCGTGTTACGTTGTTGCCTATCGTGAGCGGAGGCTAGCCCAGAACCGCAAGACGTTTTAATCCAAAGTAGAAAGTATGACTAACTCCAAGAAGGCAAGTTTATGGATAGGGTGAGTGCTCTTAAGCAAAAAGCTTTCGAAGAGAAAAAATTCGACGGCTTTCTAATTACAAATGAAGTTAGCGCTTTATATTTCGCTGGTTACCCCGGACTGGCATGTTTACTCATACCTAAATTTGGAGAAAACATAGCGTATGTTTACAATGTCAATTATGAGCAAGCAAAGGCTGAGGTGAGAGGCTTCAGAGTTGAAATGGTTGGGAGTAATGAAAATTTGATGGCTAAAATTGCAAAGGAAGCTAGAGCTTGTGAAATCAAAAAACTTGCTGTTGACACGCTTAATTATGAAAACTACAAAAACTTGAAAAAAGAACTAAAGGGAGAAACAAAGCTAAAGGTTCAGGGCAGCCTTGTCTGGGAACTGCGCAAGGTAAAGGATGAGAAAGAACTTGAATTTATGAGAAAAGCCGCGGAGTTAACAATGGGAGGAATGAAAGCTGCATATGAAACAATAAAGTCGGGCGTTAAAGAGTATGAGGTTGCCGCGGAAATAGAATATGCTATGCGCAAGAAAGGCTCATGGGGAACAGCCTTCGACACCATAGTTGCCTCTGGAGCCCGCTCGGCTTTTCCCCACGGTGGATGCACGGACCGCGAAATCCGAGATGGAGACCTTGTAGTTGTCGACATTGGCGCTACATACTGTTTTTATCGCGCGGATATGACGAGGACGTTTGTCGCTGGGACCCCCTCAGAGAAACAGAGAAAGCTTTATGAAATTGTTAGGACTGCGCAGGAAAAAGCCTTCCAAACCATTAAACATAAGGTAAAGGCAAAGAATGTGGACGCAACAGCCAGAAAAGTGATAGGTGAAGCTGGTTATGGAGAATATTTTACCCACGGCTTAGGACATGGCGTTGGCTTAGAAATTCATGAACCGCCAACATTGAGCAGCGAAAGCAAAGATGTTTTAGCGGCTGGAAACGTTGTTACAAACGAGCCTGGCATATACCTTGTTGGCTATGGCGGCGTGCGTATAGAAGACACTGTTTTGGTGCAGAGAGGGGGAGCGGAAAAACTTACAGACGGGTTTTACATTTTGGAAACAAGCCGTTAAAAACTAACAAGCATTTTGGCAAAAGTATAAAGAGTTAACACTCGTGTATCAATTATGTGAACGCCTATGGACAACGCGGCCGTTATAATTATTGACATGTTAAGGGATTTCGTAACCGGAGAGTTAAAATGCGAACGCGCCCAACGGATAGTTCCAAACCTCAAAAGGCTTATTGAGACCGCCCGCAAAAACAACGTTCCAGTCATATACAGTAATGATGCCCATTACCCGCAAGATTTCGAGGTTGTTCACAAATGGGGGAAACACGCCATAAAAGGAACAAAGGGGGCTGAAGTTATTCCCGAACTCGAGCCTTCTGCAAAAGACTATATTGTAGAAAAACGAGTTTACAGCGGCTTCTTCGAAACTGGTTTAGACCCGCTTTTAAGAAGTTTATACAACGGTGAAGGGGTGAAAACCGTCATATTATGCGGAATACACACGCACATTTGTGTGAGGCATACGGCTGCAGACGCCTTCTTCAGAGGGTACAAAATAATAATAGCTAAGGACGGTGTGGAAGCCTTCACCCAAGAAGAACATGAGCAAGGTTTGAAATATTTGCAGGATTTTTATAACGCCAAGCTAATGACGGTTGACGAGATCATAGAAGAATTTAACCGGAACTTTTCAAGCGCTGTTCTCTGAGACCATTTTCGAGGGTTAAATTCGAAATTTAAAGAAAAGTTTAAAAGCAACCCGTTGCACGCATTAGGAATCAATGATTGAGGAGAATGGTAGAGAAAAATTTTCCTCCTCCTTTCTCCCCTATAAACATATTGCCATTCTCCTCATGACCAATTTTAATGCGCTTTCTTACCGCTTATAGTTTGCGAAAAATCTTTTATTGTATAGCTCTATTTGGAAGGTGATTTTGAAGCGGCAAAATTTTAAAGGATGAAACTTTAATTGTCAAGGTGGTGTTTAAAAATGGTGCAAATTCTTGTTGTTTACGATTCTAAAACAGGTAACACTGAGAAAATGGCTTTCGCCGTTGCCGAAGGAGCCAAAGAGGTAAATGGAGTCAATGTGGTTGTTAAACGAGCCGACCAAACAAGTCTTGAAGATATGCAAAAAGCCGACGGAATAGTGATGGGCTCCCCTACATATTATGGGCAGATGAGCGCTAAACTCAAAGCGTTAATCGACGAATCTGTCAAAATCCACGGGAAACTTGAAGGCAAAGTGGGAGCAGCTTTCACAAGTTCAGGCGGGACAGCTACAGGCGCCGAAACAACCTTGCTTTCAATATTGCACGCCATGCTAGTCCACGGCATGATAGTGCAGGGAAGAGCGGATGACAAACACTATGGCGCGGCAGCGGTAGGAAAACCAGACAAAAAGGCTCTAGAACAATGCAAAGAACTTGGAAAAAGAACAGCAACACTGGCCAAAAAATTAAAAGCTTAAAAACCTCGAATGTGGGCCCGGCCGGATTTGAACCGGCGACCAACAGGTTATGAGCCTGTCGCTCTAACCTAGCTGAGCTACGGGCCCTTTCTAGGCGTCTACTAATATTCGTTTTTAAAAGTAATTTAAAGGTTTCCGCATTTTGTTGCTTATTAGGCTGTTTGTTGGTGGTTTTAAGGGTTTTTATGCATAAGGTTTATCCTTTTTGTCGGGCTATTTTTGTTTGAGAGGAAACGTTTGTCTGAGATTAAGAAAGCTTTGATTACGTTTCATTATGCGGAGAGGATAAAGGCGAACTTAATTTTGGCCGCGAAACTTCTGGAAAGTTTAAGCGATGTGCGGGACAAGGAGATTTCTGGCGCTGAAAAGCTGTTGGTTGCTTATTTTAGGGCGTTAATTGGCGAGGTTAACATTGCAGCTGGGGCTTCTGGAATTGATGGTTTTCGAAACGTTAATGTAAAGCTGGAAGAAGCCATTGAACAGTTAAAGCAACACAATTACCTAAACGCTGAAAGGCTTGTTTCAGAGGCTGTTGTCATAACAACTACAAACGGTGTTCAAGCAGCCCAGCTTTTGAAGGATAATGATCTAATTTAGGTTTGGTTCTTTCAAAATGGTAGAGGTATTCTTGAGCGTAGCCAGCGTACTCCCCAAAATAGCTTCGTCCAAAAAAATTAAGCCTCTCATACTCAGACTTTGTCAGAGAGCTTTTAGAGGAAATTCTTTCAACGAATTCCTCTTCCAAATGGCTTGCATAACATCTTAGAACAGCACGCTTTACCCAAATGTCAACTGGAAAAGCCTCCAGTTTCTCTAGGGAAAAGAGCAGAACGCAGTCGGCAACTTTTAAGCCTACTCCAGAAAGATTCAGCAACTCGTTTCTTGCGTCCATGTAACTCCTATTTTTCAATTCCTCTAAGCTGACATCACCGCTATAGACTTTCTTAGCTGTTTCCAAAACGTACTCTGCTCTATAACCCAAACCGCACTCGGATAAGTCTGCCGTGCTTGCCTTTGCAAGAACGGTTGGCTCTGGAAAGGTGTAAAATTCTCGTCCGTCAAAAACGCGTTTTTCTCCAAACTTTTTGGACAGTCTAAAAAGCATTTGTTTTATGGCTGGGATGTTCTTGTATGCTGCACAGATGTAGGAGATTAGGCATTCCCAAGGGTCTTGACGCAGAATACGTAAACCTTTAAAGGCTTCAACAGCCTTCTTGATATGCTGGTCTTTCGTTATTTTGGACAAAATCTCCGGTAAGTCATCGTAAAGCCCAAAGTATTCCATAACAAAGTCTTTGTCAGCGCCCTCAAACTGGAGTTCATCTTCAACTTGGCGCACTTTGAAAACTTTGTCTCTTACAATGCCAAACCACCATTCACCAAGTTTTTCCCACCTGAAAGATTGACCGCAGCATAAAGTGAAATCCAGATTGAACATGAGTGGACTGTTAAGCTGAACACTCACGTCAATTCACCTCTCAAATGTACGTTATCATATGGCGTCAACGAACTCTTCTGGTTTTGGTATTTCTGGCGGCAAGCCTTTTCTTTCACGGATTTGCTTTATAGCCCCCGTTGCTATATTTTCTGGAATTTTCTCCCAGCGGTCAAAGGAACACTGCCAAAACGCATGTCCAGAAGTTGCCGAACGCATTTCCTCAAGTAAGCCCAAAGACTCTGCAACTGGAATGTATCCAGTAATAATGGTTAATGCTCCCTTCTGTTCAGAAGCCACTATCTTGCCCCCCCTTCGGGTTATTATGCTTACGCATTCACCCATCCACCTATGTGGAACAGAAACCACAATTTTGTAGATGGGTTCTAGAAGTGTTGGTTTCGCCGTTAGGAAAGAGCCTAAAATCGCCCTGCGTATGGCGGGCATTATTTGGGCTGAACCACGATGTGAAGGGTTTTCGTGGAGTTGTGCGTCTAAAAGCTTAACCTTCACGTTTCTTAAGGGTTCATTGCATAAGGGTCCCGCTTTACATGCCCATTTAAACCCAGCAACAATGCTTTCCTTTACGTCCTGAAGATTTTCAATATCCCTTGCCAAGTTTACTAGGATGTTTTTGTTTTCATCAGACGCCCAAACGTTTTCAGCCTCTTGTTTTAAAGGCTCAACTTTCACAGAAACACTGTTGTGCTTGTTGGGGCTTTTAGCCATGACAGTTTTTCCTTGTTTGGTGACGCTTTCTCTGTAGGCCACCATGGGCTTTGACACGGCGATTTCTATTCCCTCACTGTAATCTCTTAAAAATTTTAGGGCGATTTCCAGGTGGAGCTCGCCTATTCCGCTCAAAAGATATTCGCCTGTCTCCCTATTTACTGTCGCCGAAAGGTTTGGGTCTTCGATTGAAAGTCTGTTTATTGCTTCTAGAAGCCGCGGCAAATCCTCATGACGTTTGGGTTCGATGGCTACTGTCACAACTGGCTCGGAAACGTAAATTATGCGTTCAAAGGGAACCATGAAATCCTTATGTGAAACAGCCACTATGGTTTCTCCAGCCCTAGCTTCTTCAACGCCTAAAAGGGCTGCTATGTTTCCTGCGGAAATTTTGTCCACAACTTCTCTTAGGGCGCCCATGTAAATGGCAACTTGCCTTATACATTGTTCTTTTCCTGCGTTAATCAAATATATTTGGTCATCTGCTTTTATTGAGCCTGAAAAAAGTCTTCCTGTTGAAACCACGCCTTCCTTTGGGTCTGTTTGGGTCATGGTTACGACCATTGTTGTTGGTCCTTCATCGTCGCAGTTCAACATAGCCACTCCTATATCTGAGTCGAGTTTGCCTTTCCATATTTTCGGTATACGGTATTTTTGGGCTTCAGCTGGATTTGGAACGTTCTTTATAACCATGTCAAGTATAGCGTTGTGGATGGGAATAGTTTTGGATAAAGTTTGATAGTCGTCTTCTTTGTAGGCGTCTATTACTTCTGTGAATTTTATTCCCTTTTCTTGGGCTATCTTGAGGGTGAAACCCCAATTATGGAGGGCTGAGCCGAAGGCAACACTTCCCTTTGCTGGGTCAACCTTCCAACGTTCTTTAAACTCTTCTTCTCCGTAAATTTCGATTATGTTGTTGAAGTCGCGGATTATGCGGAGAAAACGTGCTTGTATCTCTTCTGGAGTGAGCTTTAGCTCTTTTATTAAGCGGTCAACCTTGTTTATGAAAAGCACTGGTCTGACGCGTTCTTCTAGGGCTTGGCGGGTAACGGTTTCTGTTTGAACCATAACCTCTTCCACAGCGTCCACAACGACAACTGCTCCGTCTATGGCTCTTAAAGCCCTAGTGACTTTGCCAGTAAAGTCCACATGCCCCGGCGTGTCAGCCAAGTTGATTAGGTAGGTGTTGCCGTCTTTTTTGTGCAGTAGGGATATGTTTGCGGTTTTTATTGTTATTCCACGTTTTTGCTCTTCCTCCAAATAGTCTAGAACCCGTGCTTTTCCAGCTATTTCAGTCGGCAACATTCCAGCTCCAGCAAGCAGTGAGTCTGTTATTGTTGTTTTTCCGTGGTCTATGTGGGCGATTACGCCGATGTTGCGGATGCTTTCCTTTCTACCCATTAGCTTGAGGATTTCAGTTGTCTGCCTAAATTTGGGCATAAAGGTGATATCTCCAGTTTCATCTATACAATTATTGAAGTGCTAAGAGACAAATTTATGGAACGCTTAAAAGCCTTTCACTTGCTGAGTTGTTAGGGGATAGGGTAAAAGTGAAAGTGGCTCTTGAAGGGCTTTGGCAGGAACCCTTCGCCTCAGTAATATGCTACCCAAAACCTTGCAGAGCCGAACTAAACAAACGCCTAAAAGAACTGCAAAGGCTCGGCATAGAAGCCATAGAATTCGTTGGGGAAAAGGAAGCTTTTAACCTAAAAGTTTTGGGGAAAGGATGTGTTGGCATAGTTGTAATAGCCTACAAAGGGCGCGAAAAGTTGGCTGTTAAAATTCGTAGGGTTGACGCTGACCGCTCCAGAATGCAGCATGAGGCAGAAATGATTAAGAAAGCGAACTCGGTGGGTGTTGGACCAAAATTTTTAGGTGTGAGTAAAAACTTTCTTTTAATGCCGTTTGTTGAGGGCGATTTACTTCCGAAATGGCTTGAAGCGCCCAGAGAAAGGGCTGAGGTCAAGCGTGTTTTACGTGAAGTTTTGGAACAGTGTTGGCGTTTAGATGAGGCTGGTTTGGACCATGGGGAACTTAGCCGCGCTCCCAAACACGTTATTGTAGATAGATTTGGGAAACCGTTTATTGTCGACTTTGAAACCGCCAGCTTAAACCGTAAACCAGCAAATGTTACGTCAATTTGCCAGTTTTTGTTCATAAGCGGAGCTGTTGCGGAAAAAGTTGCTGAAAAACTCGGTGAAAGAGATAAAACAGCAATTATTCAAGCTTTGCGAGCCTATAAAGCCAGCAGAAGTCGCGAAAGCTTTAAAAGGGTTCTGGAGGTTTGCAAGCTCTAAATTATGTAGCTTACCGGCTGGTTGTTTCGTGATAGTTCTTTTGTTTTTTCGATGCCCAATTCCTTAACAAGTTGGGCAAGGTCAAGCCACATCTCAATTTGGAATTGTCTTGCAACCCTTCTCCTTTCATAAAGTAGGGGAACAAAATCCACAAAAATCCAGCCGAAGGATTCTTCTCCCAACTCTCCCTTCCCTTCCCCAAACCCGTTTTTCCCATCAAACCTTATAACCTCATATGGAAAATTAGGATAGAAGAAAATTCTAGAAATAAATTCTAATTCTTTTACAGCGGTCAAGCTTAAGTTTACGCCACTACATCTTGGATTCGCCTTTTCTTTAAGGCTTCCTTAATCTCCAAAGCTATTCTTCTACCAGTATACATTTTCTCGCCATATTTTAGATAGGCGTACGGTGATGTTCCAATTCCAACGTTCGTCCCTGCGACGATGCGCGCTGAAATTTCAAAAGTGTAGATTTCCAAGTTGTCGGTAATGACTGTTTCTAAACAGAACGGTCCTATTATGCCTGGCGGGGCGAGGTTTTTCGCTGTTTCTTGCACATTATCGCCCATGCGTAGTAGTTCTGGCAGAATGGATTCGCGAAGTGTTAGGGGAAAGTTGCCTACAATCGTGTATGTTGGGATTACGCCTAATTCTAATTGTTCGCTTGCCGGCACTCGCCCAATGGCGTCGACTGTTGACTCGTAGCGTTTGTCAACTCCGAAGAACTCCACATCGCCATTCACTATCGACGAGAAGTAATGTGGGTAAACGTTCACGCCTAAAACATATTCCTGCAAATGTATCCTTTTTACGTCTTCTTTGTTGAGTAAACCGCGGCTGACCATCTCCTTAACCTTTTTGTTAAAAGTTTCAGGCGAGTTAGCCAAAAAATAGCCTCTCCCCCCTCTTGCTCCAGGAAGTTTCGCTATGGCTAAACAGTTTATTTCCTCCGGGCTTTTGAAAGTTTTAGGCAGTTTAAGCCCTGCTCTCCTTAGCCATTCTGCCTGTTTTTCACGGTTTGCCTCCCAATGGAGAAGTTGGCGGTTTCCGAACATGGGCACGTAGAAGCGGTCAGTCAATTCTTCAGTGCTTAGGTAGGCTGTGAAAGACCCGTGGGGAACAATCACAGTGTTCAGTTTCCTCAGCTTTTCCTGCACATCGTCCTTTAAAATTTCAGTGAAATCTCCCACAATTATAAATTCGTCTACAAGCGGAAATTTCTTGTAAACTATAAGGTCTTTTTCTTTGCAGATACAGACCGTTCTGAACCCCTCTTCCTTTGCTCCCTTAAAGATATTTAAGGCTGAGTGGGAGCCGATTGTGCCGATAGCCAACTTTTTTGAATCGTAGCGGCTTATTAGCTGATTTATTTCTTCTTTTGTTATCATGTTACAATGTCCTCAAGCCTATCCTCTCTAACAGCCCGCTTTATTTCCATTGCAATCCTTCTTCCGGGACCTACTTCCACACCGTACTTGTATTTCATGTATGGTGATGTGGGCTCTACACATGGGCATCCTGGAACACGGGGACTGACGTCAAAAACATAAAATTCTAAGTCTTTTGTAACGGCGCCTTGCAGTGCAAACAATCCAATAATTCCCGGGGGATACTCCTTCTTGCATGTTTCGACGAAGCGTTCTCCAGCTTCAAATATTTTTTCTAGCTGACTTTCTCGCATGGTTACGCCTATGTGTCCTATTTCAATGTTTTGTGTAGCTATTCTCAGTTCCAACTGTTCTGCTGCTGGTAAGTCTAAAATTCCGTCTAGATCCGTCTGTATTCTTCTGTCAAATCCTAAAAGGTCTATTTCATCTGTTAAAGGCGACCAGAAAAAGTTTGCATTAAATTTCGCTCCGATAACATACTCTTCTATCACGGCTTTTTCAAGGGCTTCTCTACTTATTATGCCCTTGCTGATGCGTTCTTCCGCCTTCTTCTTAAATTCTTCTGGGGAAGAGGCATAGAAGAAGGCTCTTTCAATATTGCGCTCTTTTTCCGGAACTTTTACTATAGCTAAGCGGTCTATTTCGGTGTAACGCTTGAAAATTTTAGGTGTGGTTATTCCCGCCTTTTGCAGTAAGTAATACTGGTTTCTGGGAACGTTGCGTTCTTCGGTTTTGAGCATAAAACGGTTTCCCATGATGGGCACGGTGAAACGTTTCTCGATGTTTTCGTAACCAACATAAACTGAAAAGGAGCGGTTGGGCACGAAGATTGTGTTTAGGGCTCTTAGTTTTTCAAGAATTTCAACTTGCATGATGTCGATGAATCTGTCCAGCAAGAGCGCATGGTTGAAAAGGTTGCGGTAATGTTGGGTATAGGTTTTCTCGCGTCCTTTTTGGCAAACTACTACCGTTTCAAAGCCCTCTTCTTTCGCACCATGTGCAATTTCAAGTGCAGAATGCGAACCTAGGACGCCTACTCTAATGTTTTTTACATCATACTCCGCTATTATCTTTCTAACAGTGTTTTTGCCAATCATTCAGCTTTCATGCTCCTATACTTCTCCATGATTTCTGCAAGGTTTGGCACGTCAAATAGTTTGCGGTTTGTCATTTCATTTGCTGTTGCCATGTACATTTGGCTTATTAATGTTTTTAATTTTGGGTCTAGCTTTGGAGGCTTCGTTTTCACTAGTTTCTTCCAGTCTTCTACGCCTTGTTCTTTCGCTTTCTTCTTCGCCTCTTCTACTTCCTTAGCCCACTCCGTTTTTCTATAGTATATGCGTGCTATTTCTTTGCTCACATGCAACCCGTTATAAGTGAATCTGCACTCGTCCAACGTGCCCACAACATCAACAACCATAAGCCTTTTCTGCGGGTCAAAAGCCAACTCAATCTTCCCATCCTCGTTAACCAAATCCGCCTTAGCGGCTATTTCAGTAATCGTCTCATTAACTTTCAGAAGCATTCTTTTAACCTCTTCCAGTTCGCCGTCGGTCAAACCAGCAATTTGTTGCGCTTCTTTCCAGCTCACATAACGGTCTCCCATCTCAAGCTTCGTGCTTACATCAAAAATGGGCTTAGCCAATCTTTCGCCAGCCCGCGGATAATGGTCTAACCCCAACTCTTCAAGCGTCACCAATCCCTGCTCAAGCCGCTTAAAAACCGAAGAGCCTTCTGGCAGGCCGTTACGGTAAATTATTTCAAGCGGGATTAGGAAGTTCCTCAGTTTCGGCGTGTAAACGCTGTAATCATAAACGAGTTTGCCATCCTCCACATGTGCCTTAGGCTTATACACGTTGACAAGGTTAATCTCCATAACATTAGTGGCTTGTTTTAACTCGTCAAAACGCACAACTTTACCATTTACATCAACCAGCCCGCGATAATGCGTTCTAATCCCTTTCTCCTCAAGCCTCTCAAAACAGTAAGCGCCCATAAGGCATAGGGCTGCGCCTTTCCCTTCAATGTGGTCTGGCATCTCACCCCAGTCAAAAACTGAGTAACGGTCGGAAAAATGAAAGCGTCCAACGCCCATTTTGGTGCGAGTAGGCTTCTTAATCACTTCTAGGTCTTTGACACTTCCCATGACTATACACTCAATTTCCTAATACTCTCATCAGCCTTCTCAATCTCTTTTTTCTTTGCTAATTGATATTCCTTAACACGCTTCGCCAACGCCTTATCTTCAACAGCAAAAATCTTCGCAGCAGCCACAGCAGCGCCTTCAGGCTCAACAGTCACAACCACGCCTATCCCGCTCGGAACCCTTAACGAAGAGTAGATGTCTGCTCCACCAAACTTTTCAGAATAAGGCGGACAAGCAATAACAGGCTTCGCCGTGTTCGCGTCAACAAAAGCGCTTAAAGCATTAGACTTTCCAGCAACAGTTATGTAAACAACGTTTTCCTCTTCAAACTCCCGCAGAATCTCCAAAACCTTCTCCGGAGTTTTATGGGCAGAAGCCACACGAAAAACAAAATCCAACCCAAAAACCTTCAAGTGCTTGGCTATTTCACGGCAAAAATCCAAATCCTTCTCCGAAGCCATCAATACAACAACCTTACCACCCATTATGTTACACAGCCCCCTGTCACAAACCCTAAAAGCACAACCTAATATTAAAAAGTTTTAAACTTTCTCTCGTCAAACTTTTGGAGAGGAAATGCTCGTTGGCGAAATTTTTCCAAGCCTAATGGCATGGTCAACCAGCACTACAGCCATGCAGGATTCAACAACTGGAACCGCTCTGGGCACAATGCAAGGGTCATGCCTTCCAGAAAGCTTCAACTCAACCTCTTCCATACGTTCAATATCCACAGTTCTCTGCCTTTTAAGAATTGAAGAGGTTGGCTTAAACGCTACTCTAGCCACTATAGGCATGCCGTTAGACAAGCCGCCCAAAATCCCACCACAATTATTAGTTTCCGTAACTATCTTGCCATTTCTTATTCGAAATGCATCGTTGTTTTCTGAGCCTTTCATAGATGCCGCGTTAAAACCAGCACCGATTTCAACGCCCTTCACGCCGGGAATGTCAAACATTATTTTCGCTATGTCTGCATCCAAAGAATCAAATATGGGGTCGCCCACACCAGCGGGATAATTGAGCGCTATGCACTCAACCACTCCGCCTAGGCTGTCCCCTTCGCTTTTAACTTTCAAAATTTCTTTCTCCATTAGAGCAGCCGCTTGCGGGTCTGCGCATCTAACATCATTCCCGTAAACGTTCTTCCTAATTTCATCGTATGAAATCTTCTTTGAAACTTCTATTGAACCTATTTGAACAGTGTGCGCCAAAACCTCCACACCAACAGTTTCCAATAGTTTTTTGGCTACCGCTCCAGCCATAACATACGCGGCGGTTATGCGCCCAGAAAAACGCCCACCACCCCTATAATCATTAAACCCGCTGTATCTGAGATGGGCAGCGTAATCCGCATGTCCGGGTCTAAGCTTACTCCTCAACCTTTCGTAGGGTTCAGAATCCACATCCTTGTTCCAAACAACAATACATATGGGTGCACCAGTCGTGTATCCGCCAAAAACTCCGGAGAGGATTTCGGCTTTGTCTTCCTCTGCTCTGGGTGTGCTAATTCTGGATGCGCCTGGTCTTCTCTTGTCCAGTTCTGTTTGAATGTCTTTTTCGGAAAGCGGTAACCCCGCTGGACACCCGTCAATTACTACTCCCACGCATTTTCCATGGCTTTCTCCGAAACACGTAATTACAAAGGCTTTTCCGAAAGAGTTACCAGACAAACAACTTTCCCCCTAAACTCTTTAAGTCTTCAACAAAGTTTGGATACGACTTTTTAATACATTCTATTCCGTGAATAACTATTTCGCCTTCAGCGCCTAAAGCTGCAACAACACAAGCCATAGCTATCCTATGGTCTCTGTGAGAAAACACATGAGCGCCTCGAAGCTTTGCGCCACCCTCAATTACCATAGAGTTTTCGCTCACCGTAATTTTCGCTCCCATCTTACCCAATTCAGAAGCCAACGCCACAAGCCTATCAGACTCTTTAAAACGCAGCCTTTCAACTCCACTAATGACGCTTTCTCCCTTAGCAAAACATGCCAACACAGCGCATATGGGAACTAAATCGGGCGAATCCCTCAAATCAACATTAATTGGCTTAAGCGCTTCGCCGCTTCCAGAAACTTCTATGCCATCTTCAGCTGAGCTTACGGCTACGCCCATCCTCCTAATGATGTCCACTATTATTTTGTCGCCTTGAAGAGTCTCTTTTTTCAAGCCTGTTACCATAACTTTAGAGTTTGTTATGCTTGCAGCTGCCAGAAGAAAGGCGGCTGACGAGTAATCGCCCTCTATAACGTGGCTTGTAGGCATATACTCTTGATTGCATGGCACGCTGAAGCAGTCAAAACTCTGAGAGTATTCAACTTTTATTTTGTGTGCTTTAAGCGTGTTCAACGTCATTTCCACGTAAGATTTGGATTCAAGAGGCGTATTAACCTCTATCCTAGTCTCCTTTTCAGCCTTTGGAGCAGCAAAAAGAAGGCTGGAGATGAACTGTGAACTTACATTCCCAACAAGCGAGGCTTCACCGCCCTTAACCCCTCCGCCGAGAACAATTATCGGCGGTTTCCCATCATTTCTAGCGCTAAAACAGTGTGTTCCAAGCTGGTTTAAAGCGTCAATTAAAGGTTGCATAGGTCTCCTTCTCAAGCTTTTGTTTCCGGTTAAAACAGATGCACCCTCAGCCAAAGCGCAAACAGAGGCTAGAAACCTTATTGTTGAGCCTGAACCTCGACAGTCAATGATGTTGTCTGGGGTTTTGGGCTTTGAAAATCCCTCAACAGTTAACGCTTTTTCTTTCTCGCTCCATTTTATTTTGGCGCCCAACATTGAACACGCCTTAATCGTGGCTTCTGTATCGCTGCACCTCAATGGATACTTTATCACCGATTTTCCTTTAGAAAGCGAAGCTGCTATAACAGCCCTATGAGTGTAAGCCTTTGAAGGCGGAGCCCTTACAGTCCCTTCCAGCCTTTCAGTTTTCTTCACAGTTAGCGTCGCCAAACTTTCACCTCAAAACATGCGCCTTTTCACGGTTAATCTCCGTTTTAATTATCGTTCCGCCATGTTTCCGCCATGCTTCAGCAACTTTGCCAGCACTTTCTTTTGGAACTATGGCAGCTACTGCGGGTCCGGTTCCAGACAAGCCAGCAGCCACCGCCCCATTCACAAGAGCTTCTAAGGCTATTTTTGGGTCGTAGCCAAAAACTGCGGAATACGCCAAGCCATTAAGGGTCATTGCAGTCCAGTAATCTCCATTAAGGACTAGTCTGTGAATTGCCTTCACTTCTCTGGCTATTGCCTTTGTTTCTTTAACGTTGATGCTTGCAGTGTACCGTTTCTCTTGTGGAACGTGAATCAAAACCTCGTATTCGCCTTCAACCTCAGAGAACTTCATTATTTTCATGGCTTTGTTATCTGTCACGGCTATGTTTCCAAAGTAAGATGCGCATGCATCGTCAAAAGCTCCTGTTATCGTGACTTTAGCGTTTATGGCGGCTTTCACTCCCAATTTTACAACGGTCAAATCGTCAACTTCCTTCTTTAACGCTGCGAAGGTGGCTAATGCTACGGCGTTGGCTGCTACACTGCTGCTTTTCAACCCCCTTGCAACTGGTATGTTGGATTCGGTCTCCACATAAGCACCATACACCTTTTCCAGTTTCAAATAGTTCAAAACCTGTTTTACAGTCTCCACCATTAAGCTTGGATTTTCACTGGGGTCAGAAATTATTCTCCCCTCAATCTTTCCTGGGTTGTCGGTTAATTTTACTGTGGCTTTGGTCCATAGTTTCACGCCTAAAGCTGCTCCGAAACCGCAGGCGATTGCGTTAACTATTGTTACTGCTCCATGGGCTATGGCTTTTCCAATCATCGCCTACTCGCCTCTTAAAGTTCTTAAGGCTCTTTTGCAGGCGCGTGTCATCACGTCAATTGGCGCCTTTCTGCCAGTCCATATTTGGAAGGATAAAGCCCCTTGGTGAACAAGCATACAAATTCCATCCACAGTTTTTGCTCCCATGGCCTTAGCTTCTTTCAGAAGTCGGGTTTCTGGCGGGTTGTATACCAAATCAAAGACTGTTAGGTTTGAATGCAAAAGTTTCATGTCAACGGGAGTCTCATCTATTTTTGGCGCCATTCCAACTGCTGTGGCATTCACAAGTATATCCGCCTTTTCCACCTCTCGCCTTAAAGTTTCCTCGCCTAACCCGCCGAACTTCACCTTTTTTTCAAAAATTCTGCTCAGTTCCTCTGCTAGGATTTTTGCCTTTTCTGGCGTCCTATTAAGAATCGTCATGTCTTTTGCATCTTTGCATAGCGCAAACGCAACTGCTCTTGCAGCTCCACCAGCTCCTAAAACGAGAATGTTCTTTCCCGCTGGGTTTTGTCTCTTTGCTTTTAGGGCTTCGAGGGCTCCAAATCCATCAGTGTTGTAGCCAGTTAACTTTCCCTCGTTGTTGAGGATTGTGTTTACTGCGCCTATTTTCTCTGCGTTTGGGTCAAGTTTGTCAAGGTGCTGGATTACCGCAGTTTTTAGTGGCATTGTTACGTTTAATCCCCTAATTCCTAAGGCTCTTGCGCCTTCCAATGCCTCTTTGACGTTTTCCTTTGAGACTTTGAAAGTCACGTAAACAAAGTCAAGTTTTAGATGTTTGAATGCAGCGTTGTGAATGTATGGGCTTAGGGAATGCTCAACTGGGTCGCCTATCAACGCGCAAAGTTGGGTTTTCCCGGAAATTTTCAAATTTCCTCGACACCTAAACATTTGTAGATTTCTTTAAGCCTTTGTATGCTTATCTGTCCAGGAGCTGTTTCCATTCCGCTTTCAAGCGAGGCGTATGTGAAGTGGGCGCCGAAAATCGGCGAGAGGATTCTTGAGAGGATTCCATTGTTTCCCATGGCAAAGCACACTATGCGGGTTTTTCGATGAGTTTCTGAAACTAAAGATAGGCATGTGAGGTTGTCGCTGATGTCGTTTGCTTTTGTGACTATTTTGCATATGTCTGCTCCAGCTTTTATTTGTGAAGCGGCAATTTTGCGTAATTCTGCTAGATTTGGGGTTTTGTTAAAATCGTGAAAAGATATTATGGTTTCTACGCCTTTCTTTTTCAAGTTTTTTACCACAGACTTTAGGTTTGGTGTTGTTATTTCAACGTCAACCATGGAGAATCCTTTGTCCGTCAATTCTAAAAGCCTCTGCACCCTTTCACCTTCGTCTTGTTTACGCTTCCCGCCCTGTTCATATTGCCTATTTGTCGCTATTAGCGGAATTTTTGCGCCTTCAACCGCCTTTTCTACTCCCTTAAACTCTTCCAGATAGTCTAGTCTTATTTCTGCGAGGTTTGCTCCCGCTTTTTCCGCCTTTTCTATTAGCGCTGGGATTTCTGATGGTTTTTCTGCGGCTATTGGAACGCAGACTTTGATGGTCACCGTTCTATCACTCTTTCTTCTTTGACAAGTTTGCCGAAGTGTCTTCCGCCCTCTTGTATGTGGATTAGCACAGTGTCTCCCTTTGTTAAATCTTTAACAGACTTTGACCCTTCCTTCGTCGCAAGCCTTATTGTTTCAGCATTCTGCACAATAGCCTTGAAAGTTCTGCCTTCATGTTCCGCCTCAATCAATAATAATGGTCTCCACTCAATCTTCGTTCTGCAAACATTAGCAACTCTGCTTCTCCCTTCCTTATCAACTATTAGAACCTCGTCGCCAGCCCTAACCTCCGATAAGTATTTTGTGTTGCCTCCGCTGGCAAGCAAATACTGCGCTGTTGCACCAGCATTCACTCTGAAAGGTCTGGGAGCGACGAAGGGGTTTTCCGCTGTCTCTGCTTGAATTAGGAAAAGACCAGAAGATTGACAGCCCACCAGCATTCCTTCGCCTTCCTTCATCAAATCACATGTGTCTATACATGTCCGCGCTCCAGAACGCAAAGGCTTAATCTGAGTCACTTTCGCTTCAAACAACTGCAGTTTTTCGATGCCTTCCTCCTCCGCAAACTTAATGTCTACTTTTCTGCAAGTTTCATAAATCTTCTTTATCTCATTAACATCCGACAACTCCACCAGAATGCCGTCCACACCTACTTCAAGCACTTCCAGTGCAAGGACAGCTTCATCAGCGCTTGATATAGACGCTAAAAGTTTGCTTTTGCCTCTCGTGCTGGCTATTAGGTTTTCTAACGGAATTATTTTCCAGTCTTCGCATTTCGCTAAAATGTATTCTATTCCAGCCTCGGCTAACTTCACAATTTTCCTCTCATCTTCTCCTGAACGTATTTTCGCTTGGATACACCTTTTTCTGTTTATTTTTGCGTTAGAAGCTTTCTGAGAAGATTCAAAGAGTATTATGTCGCCACTCTTTTGGGAAACCAGCGTTTTTGCTCCTAGGCTTCTGGCTAAAGCCTCGTCGGCTGCGTCAACAACATAAGCCGTGCAAAAATCGCTAGTACCCTTTATCATCTGCTCTTTTAACTCCTTTGGAAGGTCCTTTTCTATTTTAATCCAAAACTCCCTCATTATACTTCACCTAGAATTAAGGACTTTATTATCCTAAACATCCTTCCCTTTTCCTCCTTTTCTGCTAGTCATCTTCAATATCTCCCTCTCGTTTTATGTCTTTTTCTAAGCGGTTTATTCCAAGGCTTTTTCTGACTAAAGCTAAGGCTTCTTTAGCTGATGTCATATCGACAAAAATGTGAATCCCAGAGGCTATTGTGAAAATTCCATAAATATTAATGTTTTTGGAGCTAAGGGCTTGGGCAGATCTGCTTATTATTCCCGGGGTTTCTTCTAATTCTGCTGTTTTAATCTTTAGCAGAGCCAAGTTTTTTCTAACGGCAATGGCTAAAGCTTCCGGGTTTTCAAGGACAACTGAATGGAGCGGTTCGAGTATTTTGTCAAACATGTTTTCTGGTAAGTAGAGTATAAGTGAATCATAGTTGGCCGACATTCCCAAAAGGGAAACATCGGCTTTTTTGACCTTCTGAATTATCTGATGTAAAAGTTCAGGCGACTGGGATAAGGCTCTGCCCACTACAGTTATTGAGGCTACTGGTTCTGGAAAATCTAAGTTGGCGATGGTGCTTGTGAAAGACCCCTTCACGATTGTGCCTTCCGCGTTTAAATCGCAATGGTTATGGTTTACAATTTTAATGTCTATATTCTCGTCTTTGTATCTCAAAGCTTTCCTTTGGAGGAACTTCTTACCTGAACTCGCCAACCCGATCAATGAGTTTACATCTATCTCCGGTATTTTTCTTGCAGACTTGACAAGTTTAGGGTCTGCGGTCATTATGCCGTCCACGTCGGTTACGAGGATAACTTGTTTTGCTTTGAGCGCATGTGCTATTATTAATGCTGTCGTGTCACTTCCGCCTCTTCCCATGGTCGTGATTTTGTTATTTAAAGTTTTACCGATGAAACCTGGGATGACTGCGACGGTTCCTTCTTTAAGCAGAGGAGCAACATAATTCATTATGCGGGCTTCGCACTCTGAAAGAATAGGGTCAGCGTTGGTAGCTTTATCATTAGTGATTATGGGCCAGTCCGGATCTGCCGGGTCAAAATAGCGGCATTTTACACCCTTTGCTTTTAGGGCCGCTGAAAAGATTCTCGCGCTGGTTCTCTCTCCCATAGCCAAAATATCGTCAACATCACTGTTTAACGCGGCGCCGCCATTGCAGTTTACGATTTCGCTGGCAACCTCAAGCAGAAGATCTGTAGTTTTCCCCATGGCTGAAACGACAACAACAATTTTTACTCCTCTATGCGCTTCTTTCACAACGGCTTTGACAGCATCAGCTATTTTTTCGCCGTTTGCAAGACTACTCCCACCGAATTTCACAACGACAGGACGATCAAAGACATCGTTTTGATTTTTGTCCACACAAACCCCCCAAACGGAGAAACCAAGAACCTGAAAGTGTTCGCGGCTTCTCCTAATAACCAAATGCCCAATAGCCACTAAAATATCCAAAATATGTAGTTCTTGTGGCTACTGGATTATCCATTGAAATAACCGTACTTAGAACAACTTTTTAAAATTTATACTTTTTGGTTTCTAAATCCACCCCATGTCCGAAATCAACCCTAATAACTTTGGAAAAGAATAATAGAACGATGGAGTCTAAATTTTAAGATTAAGATGGATATAGACAATTTACGTAAAGAAATAGAGGAAGTTACGGCTGAGATATTCCAGTTAGTTGGAAAACGTTTCGCTCTAGCCAAAAAAGTGGTTGAATTTAAAATAAAAAAGGGCTTGCCAGTGGAAGATGTTAACGCTGAGAGAAAGCTCAAAGAAATTATTTCCAAGAAATGCGAGGCTTACGGTGTTGATTTGGATTTTGGATTGAGGCTGCTGAACCTTTTAATTGAAGAGTCAAAAAACATCCAAAAGGACATAATCCAAAAATCAGAGGGAAAAACGGGTTTCTCCACGCCTTACGAGGTGTTTGCTGAAGCCAAAAAACTTGAGAGAACTGGTAAACGGCTAATCCGCTTAGACGTTGGAGAACCAGACTTTGGGCCTCCAGAAAGCGTAAAAGAAGCTGTAACAGAAGCTTTAAAAAGCGGCTACGCCCACTACACCGAAAGCGCGGGAATTCTTCAACTTAGAGAGAAAATCGCTTCAGTCAACAACGAACTTTATCATGCAAATGTCTCGTCTGAACAAGTAATTGTAACTTCCGGTGGACGATACGCGGTTTATCTCGGCATAGCGTCCATATTGTCTCCAGGCGACGAAGCCATAGTTTTTGAGCCTGCATGGCCAGCCTATAAAGATTGTATAAGAGCTGTTCAAGCAAAGGCTGTGAAGATTCCGGCTGAACTGGAAAACAATTGGGAACCGGATTTGGATGCTTTAGCTGAAAATGTAAATAGGCTAACAAAACTGATAATTTTGAATAATCCTAACAATCCAACTGGAAAAATTATTAGTGGCGATGTTTTAAAACAGATCGTTGAGATAGCCAACGATAAAGGCATATACATTATGAGCGATGAAGTCTACTCTAACTTCGCTTTTAAACCGTTTAAAAGCATACTGGAGTTTCCAGGATGTAAATTCGTCTTTGTCAACTCGTTTTCCAAAACGTTCGGCATGACGGGTTTTAGAGTGGGCTATGCTATTTCGGATACGGAAACCATTAAAAAGATGGTGAAAATTCAGAATTTATGCCTTACAAGCGTCCCAGAGTTTGTTCAGTACGCAGCAATAAAAGCCTTAGACTGCCGTGAAGAAGCCAAAAAATACGCAAAAACAGTCAGGGCGAGAATGGACTTTCTCTGCGACGCCTTAGATAAGATACCTGTCTCCTACCACAAACCAGACGGCGGCTTCTACGTTTTTCCGAAACTGCGCAACGAAAACATAGACACGCAAACTTTTGTTAAGAGACTTATGACGGAAAAGAGTGTTTGCGTCACGCCTGGCACGGCGTTCGGCGAGGAATACAAACATTTCTTTAGGATAACTGCATGTCAACCTAAAAATGTGCTTCTTGAAGCTGTTGAAAAGATGGGGGATTTACTAAAATGAAGATCGCTATTTTAGGCGCGGCAGGACGGATGGGTAAATGGTTTACCCAATACTTCGCTGAGAAAGGATATCCGTTAACGATTTCTGGTATAAACCAAGAAAAATTGAGAGCACTTGCGAAAAATTACGGTGCAAAAGTTGCAAGGAACAATCAGGAAGCTGTTGAAGACGCTGACCTAACGCTTGTGTCTGTTCCAATAGGCAAAACAGCTGAAGTATTGCGGGAAATAACACCTAAATTGAAACAAGGGTCTATAGTTTCTGAAATTGCTTCTGTGAAGTCTGGGATAATTGATGTTTTAAGGGAAAGCTCTAAATCTGGTGTTCAGCCACTTTCTTTGCATCCTCTTTTTGGTCCAATGCAGAAAGCGAAGAAAAAATTTGTTTTAGTGCCAGTTTTAAACCCTGAAAGCGAACTGGCTGTTGCTAAACGATTTTTCCCTGACGCCGAAATTGTTGTGGTTGACGCTGAAAAACATGATAGGGCAATGGCGGTAACACTTTCTCTTCAGTATTTTGTGAACATGGCCTTCGCCTCAGCAATTAAAGACGAGGATTTTAAAACTCTGGAAAAGTTGAGCGGTACAACATTTACGCTTCAGCAAGTTCTTATAGGAGCGATAATGATGCATGACTCGGAGCTTCACGCTTCGTTACATATGGCGAACAAATACTCTCCAGAGTATCTGAGAAGGTTTGTTTTAAATGCGGAAAAGATAAGGAAGTTGATAGAGAGCGGCGACACGGAAGCCTTCCAGAATTTTTACAATGAGATAAACAAGGGTTTATCCAAAACTTTAGATTTGGCTGCAATGTACGAGAAAATGTACGCCATTTTGGAAGTGATGGAAAAGGGTGAGTAGCCAAAGCCTCCGGTCAATTAAGGTTTAATGCCTTTTTCAATGCTTCTAGGTTTGGCTTGATTTCAACAACCTTTTCGCAAGCTTTTATGGCAGCTTCTGGGTCTTTCAGTCCATGGCCAGTGGTTACACATACAATGGTTTCGTTTGAGTCAACTTCTTTGTTTTCAACTAGCTTTTTTAGTCCAGCTATGCTTGCTGCGCTGGCGGGTTCAACAAAGATTCCCTCCGTTCTCGCCAAGAGTTTTTGTGCATAAACTATTTCGTCGTCTGTGACTGCTATGGCTGTTCCACCAGATTCTCGCATAGCGTTCAGCGCCCTTTTCCAGTTTACTGGGTTGCCTATGCGGATTGCCGTGGCTATTGTTTCTGGGTTTTTAACGGGCTCTATTTGGCTGCTTTTTGTTGCGAAGGCTTTTGCGATTGGGTTGGCTCCAACCGCCTGTATACCCGTCATTTTAGGCAGTTCCTCAATAATTCCTAAATTTCTTAGCTCTTTGAATCCTTTCCAGTAAGCTGTTATGTTTCCAGCGTTTCCAACTGGCAAAATTACCCTGTCTGGAGAGCGCCATCCTAACTGGTCGCAGATTTCGAAGGCTGAGGTTTTCTGTCCCTCTATCCTAAACGGGTTTATAGAGTTCAATAAGTATAGGCCGAGATTTTTGCTTGCTTCCAAAACTATTTGGAGGGCGTCGTCAAAGTTGCCTTTAACCGCCACCACACTAGCCCCATACATCATTGCCTGCGCAAGTTTTCCAAGAGCTATTTTTCCAGAGGGAATAAGCACTACACAGTTTAAGCCAGCCTTAGCTGCGTAAGCAGCCAATGAAGCCGAAGTGTTGCCAGTTGAAGCGCAAACAACCGCCATTGCCTTAAGCTCCAACGCTTTAGAAACGCCAACGGTCATTCCCCTATCTTTAAAAGAACCAGTTGGGTTCGCTCCCTCATTCTTCACATATAAGCTCTTAACTCCAAGTTTCTTGCCAAGCTTATCGCATTTGTAAAGCGGCGTACCGCCTTCATGCAAAGTTACAATTTTAGATTCGTCAAGAACTGGAAGAAACTCCCTATATTTCCAAACACATATTCGCCTCTGCCTCCAATCCGCCTCGTCTAGCTTTTCCTTCAACTCTTTTAAATCGAACTTTACTTCAAGTAAGTCGCCGCATTTTCTACAAGTGTAAACTGTGTCATTGATGGAGTATTCTGCTCCGCAACTTATACACCTTAAAGAAATCAAGCCTCTTCTCTCCTAACAACTTTCCCTCCATGACCGGGCTTCGCAATCACAGCTTCACTTCCTATTCCATGTTTTTCAAAAACTTCTTTCATTGCCTTCATAACCTTGTCCTCAACTTTTTTCGATGAGTCTACTAACGCCAAAATAGAGGGTCCTGACCCGCTTATTGCGATTCCCTCTGCGCCTGCTTCCAAGGCGTTCTTTTTAACTTCCATTAAGCCTGGGATTAATTTTGCTCTGTATGGTTCAGCGAGCGAATCGTTCATGCTTTTTCCCATTAAAGCTATGTTGTTTGTCATGATGCCAGTTACAAATGCTGATGCATGTGCAATGTTGCTGATGGCATCTGAAAAGTTTACTTTCTTTGGAAGAACTGAACGCGCTAAAGAGGTTTCCAGAACTATATCTGGCGTCACTATAACGAATTTGACGTTTTTGGGCATGGGCAGTTGTACAACATCAAACGGGTTGTTTGAGGCTATTAAAGTGAAAAATCCTAGAATAGATGGAGAAACATTATCCGCGTGCGGGACGCCAGCGGCTGCCACTTCGCCTAATGCTGCAAACTTTATGAGTTCACTTTTTGGAAGGTTTAATTGTAAAGCTTCGTTTATGGCTATTGCAGCGGCTGCGGCGCTTGCTGCACTACTTCCTAAACCACTGCCAGCACGTATTCCCTTTTCAATGTTTATGGCGAGACCGCAACTTTTGTTAGAGAATTTCAATAAAGCCTTAGCAACTATCCCAGCAGTGTTTCTGTTTGGTTCGGTTGGAATAAGCTCTGAGCCTTTTCCCTCAACAGAAATTTTAATGCCGCTGCCACCTTTTATGACATCAACAGAAACTTTGTCGAATAACGCATCCAATGCTACGCCGAAAACGTCAAACCCAGCGCCGAGATTCGCCGAAGAAGCTGGGGCAATTGCCTCAACATGATTAAAGACAAGAGTTTTCTCGCAACTTTTCTGTTTCTGAACCAGCAGCGGATAAAGTTCACGCTTATCATTGAAGCAACTGCCTTGAACTAGACTCTTATCTCCGAAATTGGCGGCGGCACGCCGAAACTTATTGCCAGCCTTCAATCTTATTTCACCTCACAAAAGACCAGACGAAAGCAAAACAGCGCAAACAAGCAAACGAGTTTGGCTTCGTCTGGTCCCCTAACGAGATCCTGTTCCTGTTGTAGTTGTTATTTGCGTTAGGGGACTAGCGACTTTCAAGCCAAACCACTCGGAAAGTGACTCAAGCAACCCTGTATATAAATTTTGCGATTTCTAGGTTAATTTCCCTTAAATGATATTTTAACGATGGTTCGTGTAGAAGAGGAACTTACGAGGGAAGAGATTTAGCGTTTGCTCCTCCTTTTGCTGAGCAACTTGTTTATTCCGTTTATCATAGCCTCAACGCTTGCCTTAACTATGTCCTCGCCCGCGCCCCTGGCTGAAACTATTTCTCCGTACTTGTCCTCAACCTTTATTATTACCTCGGCAATAGCGTCAGAGCCGCCTGTTAAGGCTTCAAGCCTATACTCCGTCAATCTGACATTAACCAGCTCGCTTACAATTTTTTGTATAGCTTTAATCACAGAGTCCACGGGTCCAACGCCTGTTTCTGCAGCAATATATTCTTTCCCGTCAACTGTCAACTTAACAGAAGCCATTGGAGTGGTCCCGCTTCCGGTGACGACGGCGAAGTCCGTTAAGTTGACGATTTTCTCTTCAGGCATTCCTATGACAGATCTTGCGATGGCGAAAAGATCCGTGTCCGTGACAATTTTCCCTTTGTCTCCTAGGCTTTTCACGCGGTTCAAGATTTCTTTCAATTGTTCATCGGTTGGATGAATTCCCGCCGACGCAAGTTCAGCTTTTATTCCTTGTCTTCCGGCGAGCTTGCCGGCTACAATTTTCCTTTTTCGACCTACCAACTCGGGTTTTATCGGTTCAAAGGTTTCTGGTTTTATTGTGACTCCTTTGGTGTGGATTCCAGACTCGTGGGCGAAGGCGTTTTCGCCTACTATGGCTTTGTTAGGTTGAGGTGTAATTCCTGTGAGCCGCGAGACGAGCCGTGAGGTTTCATAAAGTAACTTCGTGTTGATTTTTGTCTTTTTCTTGTATATCGTGTGGAGAGCCATCACAACCTCTTCCAGAGCGGCGTTTCCAGCCCTTTCGCCTATGCCGTTCACCGTGACGTGAACCTGCGTTGCTCCGCCATCAACTCCTGCAAGGGAATTTGCCACTGCTAATCCAAAGTCATTGTGACAGTGGACGCTTATCGGAACTTTAACAACTTCCCTCAACTCTTCTATAAACTTCTTCATTGATGGCGGACTCATGATTCCAACAGTATCAGGCACGTTTATTCTGTCAACTCCAGCGTTCTGAGCAGTCACACATACTTTTTTGAGGTACTCGGGTTCTGTGCGAGTTGCGTCCATGGGGGAAAATTCGCAGATAAAACCATGGGCCTTAACGTACCTAACAGATTCTTCGATTTCCTTCAGAACCTGTTCAGGAGTCTTGTCTAGAACATATTTGATTTGAACGTTTGATGTTGGAGCAAACACATGTATAGAGTCAACTTCACATGCCATTGCTGCGTCTATATCGCTTTTTACGATACGCGCAAGGGCGCAGATTTCTGCGTTTAAGCCAGCCTTCGCCAACTTCTTTACAGCGTTTAACTCACCTTCTGAAGCAGATGGAAAACCTACTTCAATAACATCGACGCCAAGCCTGTCAAGTTGCAGTGCTATCTCCATTTTTTCTTCGGGCGTGAAGGAAACCCCTGGAGTTTGTTCTCCATCTCTTAAAGTGGTGTCAAAAATTCTCACATATTCCAACTTCTATTCCTCCTACTTCATTTTCTTTATTTCGTTTGCTATAGCCTCACTCATTTCTAAAGTAGTTAATGAGCCTCCAAAGTCTGGAATCGACAGTCCTTTTCGCAGCGCCTCTGAAACGCCAATTTCAATTGCTTTAGCTGCTTCCAAACAGTTTTTGTCTCCGTATTTTTCGCCTAGCCATTCAAGCATCATTTTTGAAGCCAAAATCATTGAGCATGGATTAGCCGTATGTTTTCCTGTGCGTGTTGGAGCTGACCCATGTATTGGCTCAAACATTGCAAAGTTATCACCTATATTCCCACCTGGAGCCATGCCTAACCCGCCTATAAGTTGAGCTGCTTCATCTGAAAGGATGTCGCCGAACATATTTGTCGTAACTATAACATCATAGTTTTGCGGTTCTTTAATCAGCCTCATAGATGCAGCGTCAACATATTGTTCCTCAAACGTGATTTCTGGATATTCCTTTGCCACTTCTCTGCATACTTCTGCAAATAAACCACAAGTTTTCTTCATCACATTAGCTTTGTGGATGGCTGTGACTTTTCGCTTTTTGTTTCTTAAGCGGGCTGTGCTGAAGGCTTTTATAGCTATCCTTGCACATCCTTTTCTGGATATGACTCTCAATCCTATAGCCACATCTTCGTTGAGCATGAACTCGAACCCCTTATACAAGTCTTCAGTGTTTTCTCTAACAAAAACCAAGTCTATATCATCTCTCAAGCATGGAACCCCAACATAAGACTTTATTGGGCGAATATTCGCGTAAAGGTCAAACATCATCCTAAGCTTAACAACAACATCCGCAGCTGTTTCGCCTACCGGCCCCTTCAAGCAAACATGAGAATTTTTTATGGCTTCAACCGTTTCCTCTGGAAGCGCAACTCCTCTTTTCCGGAAACACGCGTCCCCAGCTTCGAGGAACACGTAATCAAGTTTGATGGGAAAAACATCTCGCACAGCATTTAAAACCTTTATTGTAGCATCTGTTATTTCCGGTCCTATTCCATCTCCGGGGATTACAGCAATCCTATATTCACTCATGAGTTTTTCAACCTCTTTTTTAAGTGTTCTATTAAACCACCAGCGTTTATGATTTCCAAAATAAATTCTGGCAGCTTATTAGCTTGGAAACTAATGTTTTTGGTTGCGTTTATTATTTGTCCATCCGCCAAGTTTACGACTAGTTCGTCACCTTCGCTTGTTTTTTCTTTAATGGCAGAGCATTCTAGGACAGGTAGACCGATGTTTATGGCGTTTCTGTAAAATATGCGGGCAAAAGACTTAGCGACAACACATTTTACGCCTGCGTGTTTTAGGGCTATTGGAGCTTGCTCGCGGCTTGAGCCGCAGCCAAAATTTTTTCCAGCAATCATTATGACGCCTTCGCGGGCTTTAGACGGGAATTTCGGGTCTAAGCCTTCCATGGCGTGTTTCGCCAACTCGTTAGGGTCAAGCAAAGTTAAGTATTTGCTTGGAATAATCACGTCGGTGTTGACATCGTCTCCGAAAACCACGGCTTTTCCATGAACTTTCATCTACTTCAGCTCCCTAGGGTCTGTTATTTCGCCTTTAACCGCCGAGGCTGCAACCGTGGCTGGTGAGGCTAAGTATATTTTTGCTTTAGGGCTTCCCATTCTTCCAACAAAGTTTCTATTAGAAGAACTTATGCAAGTTTCCCCGTCGGCAAGTAAGCCCATGTGCCCGCCGAAACACGCTCCGCAAGTTGGACTGCAAACATATGCTCCAGACTCAACGAATATTTCCAATAAGCCTTCCTTTAGGGCGTCTAAATACACTTCTTGCGAGGCTGGAGTTATGAGCATTCGCACTCCGTTTTTAACTTTCTTTCCTTTAATGATGCTTGCCGCTAGTCTTAGGTCTTCGATTCTGCCGTTGGTGCATGAGCCTATGAAGGCTTGGTCTATGGGGATCCCCTCCACTTCAGAAACAGCCTTCACGTTATCCACGGAGTGGGGGCATGCAACTTGCGGTTCTAGCTCATCAACACTTAAGTCAACTGTTTTTTCGTAATTAGCGTCTGGGTCGCTTTTCAAAGGTTTGAATGATCCGCTAGTTCTGTTTTTTACATAAGCCAGTGTTTTTTCGTCTGGGTTAACAATTCCAGTCTTGGCTCCTGCTTCCACAACCATGTTGCAAAGCGTCATTCTTTCACCTACGCTTAAACGTTCAATTGTTGAACCAGCAAATTCCATAGCCTTATAAGTTGCCCCGTCGGCTCCAATTTGCCCGATGAGGTTTAGAATTAGATCTTTTGCTGTAACAAACTTTTGAAACACGCCTTCCACATTTATTTTTATTGTTTCCGGAACTTTCAGCCATATTTTGCCAGTTGCGAAGACAGAGGCAATCTCCGTGGAACCTACTCCCGTTGCAAAAGCTCCTAAAGCGCCGTAAGTGCAAGTGTGAGAGTCCGCGCCCACAATTAGTTCTCCGGGTTTTACGTGTCCCTTTTCAACCATAACTTGATGGCATACTCCGCCAAATCCAACATCATAGAAATTTGGGATTTGCTGTTCTTTAGCGAATTCCCTCATTATTTTATGAAGTTCCGCCGATTTAACAGAGTCTGCTGGAACTTGGTGGTCTAAAACCATTACTATTCGCTTTTTGTCCCAAACTTTTTCGACCCCAATCTTATGGAAGGCTTCAATTGCTAATGGACCAGTTATCTCATTAATCATCGCCATATCCACGGTGGCTTCAACAATTTCTCCTGGGCTTACGTTCTTTTTTCCAGAGGCCTTCGCTAAAATTTTTTCACTGATGTTCACTGTGTTCATCTATCCCGAAAAATTTTGGCGTTACAGTTTACTTTTCTATGCCAGCCATTTTCCTTAGGAACTTGCCTACACGCTCTATTTCGTGGTTTTCCATTTCTTTCATTAAAGCTTTCAGTTTTTTCTCGCCTTTTCTATGCTCTTCTATCCATTCTTTGGCAAAGCTTCCATTCTTAACATTCTCAGCGGCTTTTCTCATGTTTTCTTTGACGTGTTCATCTAGAACTTTTGGTCCAACAGTTAAGCCGCCATATTTCGCGGTGTCCGAAACAGCTTTTAACATTCCACTTATGCCTCCCTGATAGATTAGGTCCATTATCAATTTTGCCTCGTTGCAAACTTCAAAGTAGGCAAGTTCTGGCGGATAGCCAGTTTCAACCAGAACCTCGAACCCTTTCTTTATAAGTTCGATTAATCCTCCAACGAGAACTGTTTGCTCGCCTATTAGGTCACTTTCAACCTCGTCTTTAAATGTGGTTTCTAGTACACCGGCTCTGGTACATCCAAGCCCTTTTGAAATTGCCAAGGCTGTTTCTTTGGCTTGTCCAGTGTAATTTTGGTATACAGCTATAAGTGCCGGTGCACCGAAGCCGCTGAGGTATGTTTCTCTTACTCTTGGTCCAGGGCTTTTTGGAGCTACCATGATAACATCGACGTTTTTGGGTGGGATTATTTGTTTGTAGTGGATATTGAAGCCATGTGCAAAGTCTATGGTTTTTCCCTCAGTTAGATATGGGGCTATTGAGTCTTTGTAGACGTCTGGTTGGGAAGTGTCTGGAATTAAGAGTAATACGATATCGCCCTTCTTCACTGCCTCTGAAATAGGATATACTTCAAAACCGTCTTTTTCCGCCCTCTTCCACGACTCTCCATTTTGTCTAACGCCAATGACCACGTTCAAACCTGAATCTTTGAGATTTTTCGCTTGGGCTTCTCCCTGGCTTCCATATCCTATTACAGCCAATTTTTTATCTTTCAAGATATTCAAGTTTGCGTCTGAATCATAATACACTTTTTTCATAGAGTTCTTCCACCTTCCTTTTTATTATTAACGGATTCTATTCCTCTTGAAAGAGCAGTTATACCGGTTCTAGCTACTTCTTTAATTCCATGAGGCTTTAAAAGCTTTATGAAAGCGTCGATTTTGTCAGAATCACCGGTGACTTCGACTGTTAAAGAATTTGGTGAAGCGTCAACTATGTGACCCTTAAAGATTTTCGCGTAGTTAATTATCTCTGACTTAACGCCCCTCGGAGCGTTAACTTTTATTAATGCAAGCTCGCGGACAACTGCCCGTTCAGGGTTTATTATGCTTACTTTTATTACTTCAACAAGCTTGTTCAGTTGTTTAACAACTTGCTCCACAATCTTTTTGTCTCCGGTAACAACTAATGTTATTCTTGCAATTTCTTTTTTTTCTGTCGGTCCAACAGATATGCTTTGTATGTTAAAACCCCTCCGTCTAATCAAACTTGTAACTCTGAACAACACTCCCGGTTGATGCTCAACTATTGCACCGATAACGTAATGTTGTTCTTGATTTCCATTTTCCAAACCTTTTCACTCCCACATCATTTCTTTTAATGCCTTTCCAGCAGGCACCATTGGAAAAACGTTTTCTTCTGGATGAATGGGCACGTCTATAACGGTTGTGACATCGCTTTTTAACGCGTTTTTGAACGCTGAAGAAAATTCTTCGATTGATTGAACGTGGAAACCTTGCGCACCATAAGCCTCTGCCAACTTTACAAAGTCGGGAACCTTGCCCAAATTGACAGCAAAGTATCGCCTTTTATAGAAAAGTCTCTGCCACTGTGCAACCATTCCAAGCATCGAATTGTTCAAAATAACAACCACTACTGGAATTTGCTCGGTAACTGAAGTGGCCAGCTCTTGTTCATTCATTATGAAACTGCCATCCCCAGCAATATCTACTACCGGGACATTTGGACAAGCTACTTTGGCGCCTATAGCGGCTGGAAACCCAAAACCCATTGCCCCAAGTCCACCAGATGATATGAAGGTTCTAGGCTTGTAAATCTTTAAATGAAGCGCCGCCCACATCTGATGTTGACCGACTTCAGTTGTTATTATGGCGTTTTCGGGAAGCATTTTGCGAATTTCAACCATCAACTTGGGCGGCTTTATACCTTCTGTGCAATTTGCTTTTTCCTCAAGCTGCTCCTTTAGTTCCTTAAGTTTAGCCATCCAAACCGACCGTTCTTTCTTTTTGAAGTTTTCCTGAAGCAGTTTACGGATTTCGTTTAATGCGCGCTTGGCATCAGCTACTATTGGCACGTGGGCCTCGACATTTTTACCTATTTCAGCCGAGTCTATGTCAATATGTATGATTCTCACGTCTTTGCCAAACTCGTCTATCCTGCCAATTGTTCTATCTGAAAACCTCACGCCAACCGCAAGGATGACATCTGCCTCTTGAATTAAGCGGTTCGACGCAACCGTTCCATGCATCCCCATCATTCCAGTTGCCAAAGGATGATTTTCTGGAATGCAGCCCTTACCCATAAGCGTCGTTGCAACCGGTGCCAAAAGAAGCTCCGCAAGCGAAATTAGTTCAGCTGAAGCGTTAGAGGCTATAACCCCACCTCCAGCAACTATCATAGGTCTCTCAGCTTGCAAAAGCAACTCAACAGCCTTCTTAACTTGCAATGGATGGGGCTCGTAATTTGGACGGTAACCAGGAAGCTTAATGTCGTTGCTGAAATCAATCTTGGCTGAACTTGCTTGGACGTTCTTTGGAAAATCCACCAAAACTGGACCTGGTCTTCCAGAATGGGCAATAAAGAATGCCTTCTTAACCACTGAAGGAATTTCTGAAGGGGTTCTCACTTGGAAGTTATGTTTGGTTATAGGATTGGTTATGCCAGTGATGTCTGCTTCTTGAAAAGCATCCCTGCCTATGTAAGTTGTTGGAACTTGGGCTGTAAGAGCAACCACCGGAGACGAATCCATATAGGCAGCAGCTATGCCAGTCACTAAGTTTGTTGCACCAGGTCCCGAAGTAGCCATGCAAACTCCAACGCGCCCTAATGCGCGGGCGTATCCATCTGCTGCATGCGCTGCACATTGCTCATGCCTCATTAGAATATGCCTAATGTTTGAGTCGCATAGAGCATTGTAAATGTCGAGAGCGGCGCCTCCTGGTATGCCGAAAATAATCTCAACGCCCTGCTCCTTAAGGGCTTTTATGAGAGCTTCAGCTCCTGTCATGACCTCCATTGTTAACCCCCACTGGAGATACAAAATGCGGATAAACAATCTTACAGAAAGTTTTGGCAAGAACGAGTGACGATTTGTCTACACGCTCTGGAATTTGCGGCTTAGCTTGAGCCGTGAATCCATTGATTCCTCCGGAGAACTCTATCCCTCATCATGTTGCCTCCATAAACACTTTTTCAAGGTCCTTCCAGCCTCGTTTCGTACCAGAAAGACAATTCCAACTTTTCTTTAGCGTGATCTTCATCGGCTTTGTTTTTTGCATTATTCAACGCCGATTTTTCCTCGCGTTTGTTTTTGATATGGGTTCTTGAACCGTTGTAGATTGGTGGTTTTACATCAGATAAAGGTTTTGGGCAAAAAAAGTTGCTCATGAACTCTTCTCTTCTTTTACTAACAGCTAACAACGCTATCCTGCCTTTTTCGGTCAGTTCCACGGGCAATCCCTTATTTTGTTTGTCGCCTGCAACTATCAATCCAGCCTCTCTAAGCTTAGTTAAATTCCATCTAACTGTGGATTTTGGCAACTTCTGCTCTTGAGAAACTTTATCAACAAGCTGATAGTATAATAACCCTTCATTTTCCTCTATTTTCGAAAGTAAATTAAGCTGTTTCATTGATATGCGCTTTTTAGCCAGAGCCTCCAGCACTCCCATAATTGCCTCGATTTTCTTTTGAAGATCCTCTTTCTCATCCGATTGGAGAACTTTGCTTACATTAACGAATCCTTCTACCTCAATGGCAGCGTCGTTTTGGCGGCTCGGTTCCGCTGACTCTCTGAAGATTTTATTTACCCCGTAAATTTCTAACGCCTTTCCTTTGTTAGATTTTTGTGGACACTTAAATTTTTTACGCACGCCACATTACCTCCTAGCTTTTATTGAGATCTTTAAATCATCCTTCTGTGCCTCGTTGTTTGTTAACAGTGCGTTCATTCCGCTTAGCATTGCTTCCACGCTTGCCATAACTATATCTCCATGAATTCCGAGAACTGCCGCTGTTTTATCTCCTTTGCTTAAGCGCACAATAACCTCAACTACTGCATCGGTTCCGCCAGTAATGGATTTTACGTGATACTCATCAAGTTTTATAGGCTCAACCATTGAAACTGCTTTTCGCACGGCGTTAATCGCCGCGTCTACTGGTCCGACGCCTGTGGCTGCGCCCACAACAGTTTCACCCTTTACATCGAGTTTAACAGAAGCAGTTGGGGTTACTTTGTTTCCAGTTACAACTGTTAGCTCTTTAAGTTTAAACGGTCTACATTTTGGAAGTTTCATAATTGATTCGGCCATTGCCTTCAGATCCGCGTCTGTTACTCTTTTGCCCTTGTCTCCAAGCGCTTTAACTTTGAAAAAGATTTCCTTCAGCTGTCTTTCGTCAGGGTATATGCCCATCTCGTTGAGAACCGCCTTTATACCTTTAGACCCAGCGTGTTTACCGACAACAAGCCTTCTTGTGCGTCCTACAATCTCCGGCGGAATTGGCTCATAGGTTAAGGGATCTTTCAAAATGGCATGTGTATGTATGCCTGACTCGTGGGCGAAGGCGTTTTCTCCTACTATGGCTTTGTTGGGCTGAACTGGGATTCCAGCTAATCTTGAAACAAGCATCGAAACGTCATATAATCTATCCAGCTTGATGGAAACGTCCATGTTGTAGAGAAGCTTTAACGCGACAGCCACCTCTTCTAAAGCGGCGTTTCCAGCCCTTTCGCCTATGCCATTTATTGTTGCATGCACCTCTGTTGCGCCAGCCATTAAAGCTGCTATGGAGTTTGCCGTTGCCATTCCAAAGTCGTCATGGCAGTGGACACTGAAAGGTATGTCTGGAAACTCCTTTACTAGGTCTGAGAAGAAAGCGTAAGTTCTTTCTGGAGTAAGTGTTCCAACAGTGTCGCATGGAGAAATTAAATCTGCCCCAGCTCGGATACCAGCAGCAATGAACTCTTTTAGAAATGAAAAGTCGCTTCTGGTGGCGTCTTCGGCTCCGAACTCTACTTTTAAGCCATGATCTTTCGCGTAGTGAACGCATTCCTCCACGAGCTCTAATATTTCGTTTCTTGTTTTTCCAAATTTACATTCAATATGTCTGTCTGAGACTGGTATCACTAAGAAAACAGCGTTTGCATCGCTGTCTATAACTGCATCAATGTCACTTTTAACTCCCCTTGCAAAACTGAAGACATCGGCCTTAAGGTTTTCCTTTGCAATTAGCTTTATGGCTTCAAATTCTCCTTTTGAAACCGCTGCAAAACCAGCTTCAATGGCGTCTACGCCAATTTCGTCTAGTTTTTTAGCTACCTCAATTTTTTCTTCAGGGGTTAGGGAAACTCCAGGTGTTTGTTCGCCATCTCTGAGGGTTGTGTCAAAAAATCTAATTTTATTTTTAAAGTTATTCGATAAAGCGATACCTCATTTTTAGCCCTCGCACCAAACCATTACTGCTTGTGTAATATTAAAATCTTTCTATGTAACGTTGCATACAATAAAAATATAAGAAAGTATGAAACTTGATAGCAATGTTGCGAAGTAAGCAGTTTAAAACCATAATAGTTCAATGGTCTAATCGATCTGAGGATGGCATGTCGTGAAAACTACAAAACAGTTAAAAATTGCCTTTCAAGGCGAGATAGGCGCATACAGTGAGCTAGCAGTTTACAAACATTTTGGCTCTAACGTCCAAGTTAAGCCATGTAAACTTTTCTCCGACGTTTTCAGAAGCGTTGACATTGGCGAAGTGGATTATGGCGTTGTTCCAGTGGAAAACTCCATCGAAGGAAGTGTAAATCAAGTTTACGATTTGTTCATGGAATACGATCTTAAAGTATGCGGTGAAATAATCCTAAAAATAGAACACTGCCTAATAGCAAATTTAAACGCCACGTTAGATTCCATAAAGGTCGTTTATTCGCATCCCCAAGCCTTGGGGCAATGCATAAGCTTCTTGGAAAGGTCGGGCTATAAGCCGATTCCCACTTATGACACGGCTGGCAGCGTCAAACTAATCAAAGAACAGGGTGTCGCTGATGCTGCGGCGATTGCCAGTGAAAGAGCAGCCCAAATCTACGGAATGAAAATTCTGAAAAGAAACATATCGGATAACCCGGACAATTACACTCGCTTTTTTGTCCTTTCCAAAAGTGAGGCTCCACCTTCGGGAAACGATAAGACCTCAATAATTTTTTCAGTTAAACATATTCCAGGGGCGCTTTACAAAGCTTTAGGAGAGTTTGCGTCTCGGGAAATTAATCTCACTAAAATAGAATCGCGACCTACAAAGCGTAAGCCATGGGAATACAATTTCTATCTTGACTTTGAGGGTCACTGGACTGAGCCGAGGTATAAAGAAGCTTTAGAAGGATTACGTGACAAAACTGTTTTCATTAAAATTTTGGGATCTTACCCAAAGGCAAATAACTGATGGAAACGCTAAAGTATTTTCTTTAATCGTTCACAAGCCTCTTTAATCCTCTCTTCTGGGCAGGTCACTGCAAATCTTATGTAGCCTTCACCATGATTGCCGAATCCAACGCCTGGGGTTGCTGCAACATTTACGCTTAACATTTTATCGACGAATTCCATAGAGCTTCCGCCGCATTTAGCCCAGACATAAAAAGTTGCCTTAGGCATCTTGCATTCTAAACCTAAGGAATTTAGTTCTTTTACGAGAATCTGCGCCCTTTTTTCATAAATTTTGTTTCTTTCAACAATGTATTCTGGCAGTTCTGGGCCTTTATAGGTTCTTAATGCTTTGGCTGCCACTTTTTGCACGTATTTTGGCGAGCCGGAATCTATTTGTGATTTTACTTTTGCAAGTCCATCAACGAGTTTTCTGTTGCCAACGGCAAAGGCTATTCTGTCACCTGTCATGTTAAATGTCTTTGAACAGGAGTTCATTTCAATTGCCACTTCTTTTGCTTCGTCTATTTGAAGTATGCTTGGCGCTTTATAATCTTGGAATGTTATTTCTGAGTAGGCGTTGTCATAGCAAAGTATCAGCCTATTCTCCAACGCGAATTCCACAAATTCTTCAAGTTCCTTAATTGTTGCCGTGGCTCCGGTGGGATTGTTTGGATAGTTAAGGTAAAGCATCTTAGCTCCTTTTGGGTTTATGTCCTCAAGGTTTGGCAGCCACTGGTTTTCCTCAAGGAGTGGAACGTATACTGGTTTTCCTCCGCTTAGAATTGTTCCTCCATTGGCGTAAACGGGATATGCTGGGTCTGGGACGAGGACGCGGTCTCCGTTGTTGATGAATGCTCTTGCAAGGTTGCTTAGTCCCTCTTTTGAGCCCATGAGGGCTATTACCTCTTTTTCCGGGTCTAAGTCAACGCCGAACCGATGCTTATACCATTCTGCAACCGCCAATCTGAAATCGTATTCGCCGATGCTTGAGGAGTAGCCATGGTTTCTGGGGTTGCTTGCCTCTTCTTTAAGAGCGTCAAGTATGAATTTTGGCGGGGGCAAGTCCGGGTCTCCGATGCCAAGCGATATGATGTCTGCGCCGCTCTGCTGTTTCTTTCGGATAACCTCCTCCATCCTAGCGAATAAGTATGGCGGAAGAGCCTTAATCCTATCAGAAAATTCAAACTCCAAAACTGTCACCTCATTCAAGATTTATGTATCCTTCAAAAACTTTTTCCACTGGTCCATCCATGAACACCGTGCCATTCAAGTATTCAACTTTTAAGTCGCCTCCCAAAAGATGCACAGTTGCCCGTTCTCCTATTTTCCCTAAGAGGTTGGCGGCGACCACGCTGGCGCATGCTCCAGTTCCACACGCTAAAGTTTCGCCAACTCCCCGTTCCCAAGTTCTAACACGCATTTCCTTTTTAGATATGACTTGAACAAATTCTACGTTGGTTCTGTTTGGAAACAACTTGTGTCTCTCTATTTTTGGTCCAACATCGCTTACTGGGTAACTGTCTACTTTGCCAACGAAGATTACGCAGTGAGGGTTACCCAACGAAAGACTTGTAGCCCTAACTTCTTTTCCATTAAGGCTTATGGGTTGGTTGATGAAGGTTCCTTTTCCAAGCATGGGTATTTTTTCTCTTTCAAACTGCGGTTTCCCCATGTCCACTCTGACGGATTTTACCTCACCGTTTTGAATGTTTAATGATGTTTCTTTAATCCCTGCAAGGGTTTCCACACGTATGGGGTTCTTCTGTGCAATTTTGTTTTCGAAGCAAAATTTTACGAGACACCTTATTCCGTTTCCGCACATCTCCGCTTCTGTTCCGTCGGGGTTGAAAATGCGAATTTTCACGTCGGCAACCGCGGATTTGCAAGCTAGGAGAAGTCCGTCTGCGCCGACGCTGAACCGTCTTTCGCAAAGCCTTTTAGCTAAAACTGGCAATTCTTCATCCCTTATCTTGTTGTCGCGGTTATCCACCACTATGTAGTCGTTTCCGAGACCATGCATCTTCCAAAACTCTAGTTTTCTAACCATTCAGCTATCCTCTGCCCCTTAACTAAGTCCAGAAAAGTTTCCCGCTCTCTTATAAGCGCGTATATGCCGTCTTTCACCAGAACCTCGGCTGGTCTGGGTCTTGAGTTATACTGGGAACTCATGGAGAAACCATAAGCTCCAGCGTTTAATATCGCCAGAATGTCTCCTTCAGAAATTGACGGTAACATACGTTCCTTGGCTAAAACATCTCCAGTCTCGCATATCGGACCAACAACATCATATTTTTCCGTTGAAGGTGCATCCAGCTTGTTTGCAACCAGTATGTGATGATACGAGCCATACATGGCTGGTCTTATAAGCGTGTTAAAGCCAGCGTCAACTCCGATAAACGTTTTCTCTGGCGTCTGCTTCACCGCGTTAACTCTCGTCAGCAGGATTCCAGCTTCGGCAACCATGTATCTGCCTGGTTCAAACCAAAGTTCTGGTTCTCCAAGCGAATATTCCTTTGTTCTCTCTTTAAATAAGCCTACTAGTTTTTCGGCGAAATACTGTACGTCAATTTCCTTTTCGTCTGGCTTGTATGGAACGCCGAAGCCTCCGCCGAAGTCTATGAAGTCGAAGTTTATTTTAAGTTCGTCATGGATTCTCTTTGCTGTTTTGAGCAGTTTTTCCGCTGCTTGAAGATGCGGGTTCACGTCCATTATGCCTGAACCTATATGCATGTGTATTCCAAATCTTTCGACTCCCGTCTTCTTCGCCAACTCGTAGGCTTTTAATGCTGTTTCCTCTTGAACTCCAAATTTTGTTGTTTTGCCAGCAGTTACTACGTATGCGTGGTGTCCAGCGCCGAACTCCGTGTTAATTCTCACAGAAAGCGCTGTTGGGATTCCAATTTTCAATAGTCTCTTAACTTGAGGTAGCGAATCCAAGTTAACCTTAACTTTCTTATCTACTACATAGCGTAATTCTTCGTCTCCAACGTTAATTCCCGTGTAAAAGATTTGTTCTGGCTGGAACCCCGCCTCTAGGGCAAGGTAAACTTCACCCGCGCTCACAGTGTCTACCCATGCGCCTTCGCTTTTTAGAATTTTCAAGACTGAAAGGTTCGTGTTCGCCTTTGCAGAATACAAAACCCTTATTTTATCATAGTGATGGGAAAAAGCAGAATTAAAACGCCTATAATTTTCCCTTATCTTGTTTTCACTCATCAAATACAAAGGCGTGCCAAATTCCTCTACCAGTTTTAGGACTGAAACACCGTCCAAGTAAAGCTCGCCGTTAACGTTTTCTAAGGGTTTCTTGATCAAAATAGGTCTCCTTCGTTGTTTGTTGATTTTTCATTTTACCGCATTTTTTATGGCTGTTAAAGCCTCTTCCAAGTCCTTTTCGTCAACGAACACGTTTATGGTGGCTTTACCAGTGGTTACCTCAACTATGTTTATCCCTTTATCTGCAAGGGCATTCGATATCTTCGCGACCCACCCTGGCGAGTCTATGAAGTCTGGGTTTATTGCCTCTATTGCGCCCACCCCCTCGCGTAGGCTAACCGCCTTAAAACATTCGAGACTGCAAATTTGCTGAACTGCCTTTTTCGGGTTTTCAACTTTTGCAAACAATGTTATTGAGCTTCTGCCAGTGCTTATGCCGACTATTTCCTCTTCGCTAAGGGTTGAAAAGACCTTGCTGAGGTTGCTGGGCGTTATTTCTCCAACCATTGTGAGAGCTGATAATCCGCTGTAACTTCGCAATTCCATGGGGTTTGCGCTGAAAACTCCAGTTATTTCAGTTCCATTAGAACATAGGCTTCCAGAAAAACAGACAACTTTCAACTTTTGTTCTGGAAGCTTATACTTTAATGCTGCTGGATGGATTATTTTTGCTCCTCCGTGGGCAAGGGAAAACATTTCTTCAATGGAGATTTCCTTTAAAGGCTTCGCGTTTGGAGCTATCTTCGGGTCTGCTGATAGAACGCCTTCCGTATTCTTCACAAGTATGACCTCATCCGCTCTTAAACAGTTGCCCAGAAGAGTTGCAGTGATGTCGCTTCCGCCTCTTCCAAGCGTAGTTACACGCTCATACTTATCCTTCCCGACAAAACCACATATCACTGGAATACAATCGCCAAGAAGCGGCTCAACATATTTCTGGACTCTCTTTTTTGTTTCCGCAATGTTAGGTTTTGCATTTCTGAAGTTGGAATTGGTTATTATAGGCCAATTTTCATGCTGCGGATCAAAGTAAGTTGATTTGACACCTAAAGATTTTAGGGCAGAGCAGAAAATTCTCACACTTGTTCTTTCGCCCATGGCCAAAACATCAGCGTAATCGGCCTCGTCAACTTCCCCAATTTCTTTAATGCAGTTTACAAAGTTGTCGGTGGTTCCGGTCATGGCGGAAACGACGACCGCAATTTCCTCGTAGCCGGATTCCTTAACCATTTTTGCCGCTTTTATGAACTTTTCTCCAGATGAAAGCTCTGCTCCACCAAACTTCACAACAACTCTTTTAGGCATGTTAACTACTGTAGCCTCCTATCCGCCCAAAACATCGTCCATCGAGTAAACTCCAGGTTTTGTCTGCTTCATCACCCACTCAACAGCGTAAAGCGCTCCTTGAGCAAAGGCGTTTCTGGAAAATGAGACATGCTCAATTGAAATCATATCATATGGACCAGCAATTATAACATTATGGATTCCTGGGATTCCGCCGCCTCTTACGGCTAATACTTCGATTTCCTCGCGTTTTCTTTGGCTTATTCCGCTTCTTCCATAAACGGTTTCCTTGTATCCCCTCAGTTTTGAGATTAGGTTGGCTATGGCTAAGGCCGTCCCGCTTGGGGCATCCTTCTTTTTGGAGTGATGCGCCTCAACTATGCTGACTTCATAGTCCTCTGGCAAAACCTCTAAGGTTTTCAACATTTTTAATGTGAAGTTTACACCTATCGAAAAGTTTGGGGCGAAAACCGTCGGCACCTTCGAAGAAACTGAAGATTTGAGCTTGCTCATCTGCTCTTCCGTGAATCCCGTTGTTCCCATAACAATCCTTTTTCCAAGGTTTGCCACTTCTGGAATATTTCTCATTTCAGCCTCTGGCGTGGTAAAACTGACGTAGACATCTGCGTTTTCAACAGCCTCTTTAAGCTTTGAAGGCTCCACAACCATTAGGTCTAAGTTGCCTATTCCAAGCCCACGTAGCGTTTTGCCAACTCCTGGGTCGGTTGGGGCGGCTAAGGCTCCAACTATTTCAAACCCTTTTTTGTTTAGGGCTTCAGTAATTAGAGTGCTTCCCATCCTTCCAGTTGCACCTGCAACACAAAGCCTAATCATACGTTAGTCCTTCCCAATACTTTTCGTTGTAAAGCCTTTGTGAAAGGTCAACATCAAAAAATTCCTCAACTGGCTTTAGGATTTCGGGGCTTTTCTCGTAAACTTCCCTTGCAGCATCTAAAACAACTTTTAAGCCTTTCCTAGTCATTTTTCCAAGCGGCGGTCTTAACGGTCCAGAGGGCATCCCGAGAACATTCATTAAAATCTTGTAGGGTAGGGGGTTTCTGGCTTTGACTGTTACTTCTCCAAACTTTGTTTCTTCAACCGTTTTCACGGTTACTATTTGGAAGAGCGGCTTCAGTTTATCACATAAAATTTTTGCCTCTCCAATTTTTCCTTCCAAAATCATCTTCGTCATTTTCTGAACTGCGGCTGGAGCCACGTTGGAAACTACGGAAATCACTCCTGAAGCCCTAATTGCAGCGTCAACCATCATGTCAAACGTTTTGTCATCGTCGCCTGACAATATGTCAAAGTCATCTCCGCAAAGCTTCCTCGTTAACCTCATGTTCGCCAAGTCTCCCGTTGCCTCTTTCACCGTTCTTACGTTAGAATATTGAGAATGCAAAATCGCCAAATCTTGGGGTAAAAGCTGTGTTCCAGTTCTTCCAGGAATGACGTAGGGTATTACTTGGACTTCTGGAAAACGCTCGGCTATGGGGGCGATGTATTCTCTTCTTATTTCAAGCGAGCTTGGACCGTTGTAGTATGGGTCCACCAGCAGGACCGCTCTGATTCCTATATCGTAGGCGTGTTTGGTGCTTTCCATGGATTCACGTAGGCAATTGCTCCCTGTTCCAGCTATTGTAAGCAGTTCTTTAGGGCTGAACTCATAAACTTTCTTTATCACAAAGTCATGTTCGCTCCAAGTTAAGGTTGCACTTTCCCCTGTTGTTCCCACGGCAAGGATGCCGCTGACTCCTTGAGATGCTTGGAAATCTACAAGGGCTTTTAAGCCTTCAAAATCTACTTCCTGACTTTTTAACATTGGAGTT
Source organism: Bathyarchaeia archaeon (assembly GCA_038883855.1). GTDB lineage: Archaea > Thermoproteota > Bathyarchaeia > Bathyarchaeales > Bathycorpusculaceae > JAVZLH01. The sequence continues at coordinate 5,097 of JAVZLH010000004.1, read as the reverse complement.
ATTAAGGCGGTATAACAGCCTCTAAACATTCTAATCCCGTTCTCTATATATGTTTGGACTGCTGATTATAAAATCAGTCAAGTTTATAAGAATTTCGGAAAAAACTATGTATGTTAAATAATAATATTGAATATATTTTACGAAAATCGCAAAAAACTTATAGGGAAGCGTTAAAACTAATACAAGCATTCAAAAAGGGAAGAAGCGAATGGATGAAGTTGATAAAGAAATAATCCAAATCCTCAAACAGGATGCCCGAGCAACTTATAGCGAAATTGGAAACAAAATTGGGCTTTCAGAAGGTGCTGTTAGAAAAAGGATTAAGGATCTTGTTAAAGCGGGCGTTATAAAGAAGTTTACGATAAAGTTGGGGCTCACGGAGGGCGCCGAAGCCATAGCCTTAGCTTCAGTAAAACCATCGGTTCCAACATCGCAAATCTCTGCTGAATTGATGAAGCTGCCAAACGTCGAAAATGTTTATGAAGTTACGGGCGAATATGATGTTGCAATTATAATATCTGCAATGAATATTGCTGAAGTCAACGAGTGCATAGAAAGAATCCGTAAAATAGATGGAATAGCCAACACAAACACCATGATAATATTGCGCAGTTGGTGAAAAATGGAATTCATACCAATTTCGGCAAAAAATGTAAAAATTACAATTGTTTAAACGAAAAACCTAATTACACTATGACCATCTTCATCAGTGGACGGGTTTAAATTTGAAGCGTAAAGTTGCTATCCTTGGAGCAACAGGGGCTGTCGGTCAAAGATTCATCCAACTGCTTCAAAATCACCCATGGTTCGAAATTGAGGTACTCGCTGCCTCTGAAAGGTCTGCCGGAAAGAAATATCGCGAAGCCTGCACTTGGGTGCTGGAGTCGGACATGCCAGCCGAAATAGGAGAAATGGAAGTAGTTCATTCTGACCTTAAATCTGTTAAGGAAGCGGGAAACGTGGATTTCGCTTTCTCCGCCTTACCCTCAGATGTCGCCGGGCTCGTGGAAGAGGAATTTGCCAAAGAATATCCGGTGTTTAGTAAGGCGAGTGCTCATAGGCTTGAAGAGGATGTGCCCCTTTTAATTCCCGAAGTTAACCCTGACCATTTAGCCCTAATTGAAATTCAGAAGAAAAGGAGAGGGTGGAGCGGCTTCTTATCAACCGACCCCAACTGTTCAACCATACAGCTGGCAATAACTTTGAAGCCGCTGATGCAGTTTGGCTTAAAAAAGGTTATTGTCTCAACAATGCAAGCCCTCAGTGGCGCAGGTTTTCCAGGGGTTCCTTCACTGAGCATAATTGACAATGTTGTGCCATACATTTCTGGAGAGGAAGAAAAACTGGAGCTGGAAACTCTAAAGATTCTTGGGAAATTGGACGGCGACAAAATCCAGCCGGCAAAAGTTCAGTTAAGTGCAAGTTGTAGTCGAGTTGATGTCAAGGACGGTCATTTAGAATGCGTCTTTGCGGAGTTGGAGAAGAAACCGTCAGTGGAGGAAGTTAAAGAAGCATTCAGAAACTTCAAAGGTGAACCGCAGAGGCTTAATCTCCCCTCTGCTCCAAAAAACCCAATAGTAGTAAGAGAGGAAAAAGATAGACCTCAGCCCCGTTTTGACAGAAATGAAGGGAACGGCATGAGTGTGGTTGTTGGAAGGATAAGAGAAGATCCTGTTCTAACAATAAAGTATCTCTGCTTAGGGCACAACACCATAAGAGGGGCTGCGGGCGCTGGACTGTTAAGCGCAGAATTGGCTGCTAAGAAAGGGTACATTTAGGTAGGCAATATTCCTCAAGCGAGCGTATTGTCGGTTTGCTTTTTCTTAAGTACTCTAAGGCTTTAACTAGGGATGAAGCCAATTCAATGGTTGTGACAACTGGTACATTGAAGTCGACCGCCACTCTCCTAATCATGTAATTGTCTTGGGATACATGAGAGTTTTTAGCTGGAATATTTATAACTAAATCTATCTTTCTTTCAGACAGATATCGTATTGGATTTGGGTTTTTGTCAATTTCGTTCACATTGTGCAATGTTATTGCATCGTTTATTCCAATCTCCTTTAAGGCTTGAACTATGGGTTCTGTTGTGTAGATCTTGAATCCCATACGCCGAAGGTCAAGAGCTAAAGTTATAATTTCCCTCTTCTTTTCCTCGTCCTCAACACTTATGAGGATGGATCCGCCGTTCTTTGGAATATTAAATTCGGCTGACTGCAAAGCCTTTATTAATGCATCAGCGAAGTTTTCGCCTAGACATGCGACTTCGCCCGTGCTTTGCATTTCAACTCCAAGCATTGGGTCAGCCCCGTTTAGACGCATGAAACTGAATTGTGGAACTTTGACTCCAACGTGTTGTACCGCCAAAAGAGGCGGTATTTTTGCTTCTTTCAACTTTTTATCAAGCATTGCCATTGTGGATAAATCCATAAGATTTATGCCGATTGTCTTGCTCACGAAAGGCATGGACCTTGACGCTCTTACATTGCATTCTATAACGTATACCTTGTCGTCTTTGACTATGTATTGTATGTTGAATGGTCCTTTTATTTTGAGGGACTTGGTTATTTTTTGCGTGTATTCTTCTAGGGTTTTTATGGTTTCTTTTGAAAGTGTCTGGGGTGGTATGCACATAGTTGCGTCGCCGCTGTGGACTCCTGCATTCTCTATGTGTTCGATTATGGCGCCTATGAAAACTTCTTCGCCGTCTGAAACGCCGTCTACGTCAACTTCTTTCGCGTTCTGTATAACTTTTGATATGACAACTGGGTATTCAGGTGATACTTTGGCGGCTATTTCAAGATAGTCTTTAAGCTCGTGTTCTGAATATGCGATTTTCATGCCTGCTCCAGATAAAACGTAGCTTGGTCTCACGAGAACTGGATAGCCTATCTCATCAGCAAACTTTAACGCTTCGTTCAGCGTTGTCAATTTGCTCCACTTCGGCTGTGGTATCCCCAACTCTTCGAGAAGTTGGCTGAACTTTGAGCGGTCTTCAGCGCGGTCTATGCTTTCAGCGGGAGTGCCCAAGAGTCTAACTCCGAGCTTTGCAAGTTTTAAGGCTATGTTGTTTGGAATTTGCCCTCCAACGCTTACGACGACGCCCATGGGGTTTTCTTTTTCATAAATGTCGAGAACACGTTCTAAGGTTAGTTCTTCAAAGTAAAGCTTATCACATATGTCATAGTCTGTTGAAACAGTTTCTGGATTATAGTTCACCACTATAACTTCATTCACGCCGTGTTTTTTAAGCGCCCAAACCGTGTTTACTGCACACCAGTCAAATTCAACGCTTGAACCTATTCTGAAGACTCCAGCGCCCAAAACTACAACTTTACCGTCCGGCGGCTTAAACTCCACATCGTTTTCGCTTCCTCCGTAGGTTAGGTAAAGATAGTTGGTTTTTGCCGGCCACTCTGCGGCTAACGTGTCTATTTGCTTAACCACTGGAACTATTCCCTTTTCCTTTCTCCAATTTCTAATCGTCATTTCGTCTTTGCCTAGGCAGTCTGCGATTTGTTTGTCTGAGAAACCTAAGCGTTTGGCTTCTTTTACAATTTCGGGGGCTTCTTCGCTGTCTAAGTTTAGGGACTTTAGTTTCTTCTCCATTTTAATTATGTTCTTTATTTTGTGTAGGAACCACGGGTCTACGCCGCTTAAATTGTATATCTCCTCTATCGGTATGCCCATTTTTATTGCTTTGACGATTTTGAAGAGTCTTTCATCGGTGGGTTCCGCTAAAACATGCTTTACCGACTCAATTGGCTCTGTTTTGTTGTCGTCGCCGTTGCCTACTAGCCCAGCTTTCCCAATATCAAGCATTCTAACAGCTTTCTGCAAAGCCTCTTCGAAGCATCTGCCAATAGCCATGACCTCTCCAACAGACTTCATTTGTGGTCCAAGTCGTCTATCCGCCTTCTTGAACTTCTGGAAGTCCCATCTTGGAATTTTAACAACCAAATAATCCAATGCTGGTTCAAAACACACAGTTGTGATGCCTGTCACCTTGTTTATGAGTTCTGGAAGCAAGTATCCTATGGCGAGTTTAGCGGCTATATAAGCCAGCGGGTATCCAGTTGCTTTGCTTGCTAGAGCTGAGCTTCTGGACATGCGGGCGTTAACTTCGATGACGCGGAACTCTTCAGAGCGTGGGTGCAAAGCCCACTGAATGTTGCATTCGCCCACTATGCCGAGACTTTGGATAACCTTTATTGAAGCTGAACGGAGAAGATGATATTCTCTATTTGTTAGTGTCTGAGAAGGCGCTATGACGATTGAATCTCCTGTGTGGACTCCCATAGGGTCAAAGTTTTCCATGTTGCAGACAGTTATGCAGTTGTTGGCCCTGTCTCTCATAACCTCGTATTCAATTTCCTTCCATTTGCCGACATACTCTTCAACCAACACTTGAGAAATCATGCTTTGGGCTAAAGCCTTGCTTGCTAACCGCCGTAAACTGCTCGGGTTATGGGCTACGCTGGCGCCTCTTCCACCCAAAGTGTATGCAACTCTCAGAATGACTGGATAACCTATTTCTTCAGCCGCCTTCAGAGCCTCTTCAACTGTTGTTGCAGATTTGCTTCTAAGAACAGGGATTCCCGCGTCAATCATTGCTTTTCTAAAGAGTTCTCTATCTTCCGTGGCTTCAATAGCCGATATCGGCGTTCCCAAAACTTTAACTCCATACTTGTCAAGTATGCCTTGCTTTGCCAGCTGAACACCGCAGTTTAGAGCTGTTTGACCTCCGAAACCGAGCAGTATGGTATCAGGCTTCTCTTTTTTGATGACTTCTTCAACGTATTGTGGTTCAACTGGAAGGAGGTAAACTTTCCCAGCTAAGCGCGGGTCACTCTGTATTGTAGCTATATTGGGGTTGATGAGAACTGTTTCTATCCCCTCTTCTTTTAACGCCTTAAGACATTGGCTTCCAGAATAATCAAACTCTGCGGCTTCGCCAATTTTTATTGCGCCACTTCCCAGAACCAGAACTTTCTTTACCCATTCAAACTTCGGCATCATTTTCACCCTTTCATAAGCGATATAAAATCGTCGAAAAGAAACTCGGTGTCATATGGACCTGGACTTGCTTCTGGATGA
>JAVZLH010000003.1:0-104209 GCA_038883855.1 Bathyarchaeia archaeon | reverse complement strand
GAACAGGATTGGTGGGAGGCGCCATTCCCACAAAGGATGGCATAGTCATTTCCTTGGAAAGGCTTAACAAAATATTAGAGATAGACACTGAGAACATGATGGCCGTCGTTGAAGCCGGAGTACCATTCTCGGTTCTTAACGTGGAGGCTGAGAAATACGGTCTTTGGTTCCCACCTCATCCCGGCGAGGAGAGCGCTCAAATTGGAGGTGTTACGGCATGTAATGCTGGAGGTGTAAGATGTATTAGGTACGGAGTTTTAAGAGACTATGTAAAGGGCTTAGAGGTCGTACTACCCACAGGGAAAATATTAACACTAGGGGGAAAAGTTTACAAAGACGTGTCAGGGTACAGTCTCCTACACTTATTAATAGGAAGCGGGGGAACTTTAGGAATTATAACAAAAGTAATTGTTAGACTTTATCCAAAACCTAAAACCCTGGCATCAATCGTTGTAGCCTATGCCAACCGACATAAAGCCATAGAAACCGTGCCTGCAATTTTAAAGGAGGATATAACGCCTTTAGCCATAGAATATATGGAGAGAGACTTTGTGGAACGCTCAGCAAAGAGAATTGGAAAACGTTGGCCTATGTCAAGTGGGGACTTCTTTCTTTATATGATCATTACAGGAGATAGTGAAAAAGATGCATACATTACAGCCGACACAATCTATAAAATTTGCGAAAAATATGATCCTGTTGATGGTTTAATTGAAACAAACATTCCAAAACAAGAAGATCTGCTGGCTATAAGAAGCAATTTGTATACTGTGATAAAAGATGCCGCAATCGATCTTCTAGACATAACTTTACCCAGAGCTAGCATGGCTAAATTTCTGGACAAGTTGGAAGATATCGGAAAGAAATACAATGCGCGTATTCCTTTTCTTGGGCATGCAGGTGATGGTAACTTGCATGTGTTTATACTAGACGAAAATAGCGCAGGGCCGAGAAAAGAAGACCGCGAGAAGATGTTAGAGGAAATCTACTGCTTGAATAAAGAGTTAGGAGGGGTTGTGTCAGGAGAACATGGATTAGGGAAAACGCATACGAAAATTTTCGCAAAACTTGTAGACAAAGAACAAATAGAGCTTATGAAAAAAATTAAAAAGGTTTTCGACCCAAACGATATACTTAATCCAGGATGCATCATCCCTGAGTAGTGTGTACACGCTTATGGAAAACTATTTTTCTGACCTTACGTTTGGTTTTGCCCAATTGTAAGGTATTAAAAATATGCAACGCGACTTGTTTTAGGATCGTACTATGTTTAGTGAACCATCTGTCGTGTTTTTCTTAGGAGAAGGTTATCCACGCGCCTAGATATAATAGTGTTATTGCTTATTCAGTCCTTACAGTTTCTTTGGCCTACATGGACGTTGACTGCCACAATTGGCTAAATACAGCAATCATTTCTAATTGTTAGTAGTAACATGAATACAGATATTGTTCAACTTGTTAGGTAAATAATATTTGCTCATTGCCCGTTGGCGATGTAAATGGAGGGACATTACTTGAGGCAACTGGTCTGTTCGAACTTACATGTGGAAACCTACCAGTTTTGCGGATGTTATAAAACGTACTGCACGATTAATAGTCTAGAGAGGCTGAACATGCCTCTAAAAGACTGGTTAGCTTTCATGACTCTGGTGGAGCATTCGTTAAGATCAGCGATAAAAATACCTTAGTTTGGGCTAAACATCACCATTAAGTCCATAAGCAAATAAAACTCTCATAGTCAAGCATTCTTATCTTCAAATAACGTACAAAAAATTTATAAGCCATCGTATCATTTAAAAACGAAAAAGGTGAATTCATTGCAGAATACAGAAGTTATCGATCCTAGCAAAATAAGTTGGAAGCCCATTGAAGAGTTCCCAAAGGGAGCTTGGATTAAAACATTACATGTTAATGATGAGACAGGAGCTATGGCGGCGATAGTTAAGTTTGACAAGGGTTTTCGTGAACCCAAGCATAAGCATCCTTCAAACCACCATATCATAGTGCTTGATGGAAAGCTTGTCGATGATAAGGGGAATGAGATTAAACGAGGCATGTACTTCTTCACACCTGCAGGTGTGGAGCACGGTCCTCTTGACGCACCCGAAGATTGCGTCTTCTATGTTTATTTCGACGGACCTGCCTTTTAGTTTAAAAAGGATTAAATTATTAGGGATGGAAGATGAACACTGAAATTATTTCTAAATTAGAAGGGATCGTTGGAAAAGAATGGGTAATGACTAAGCTGGACGAAATTGAGAACTATTTGAGAGATGAAACCGAGAAAACGGTTCGTCCTAAGCCTGCTGAGCGTGTTGTGGTGGTTAAACCTGGGAGTGCTCAGGAGATTTCCGAAATTTTGAAGCTTGCCAACGAATTGAAAGTTCCTGTCTTTCCGAGAGGTGCTGGAACAGGATTGGTGGGAGGCGCCATTCCCACAAAGGATGGCATAGTCATTTCCTTGGAAAGGCTTAACAAAATATTAGAGATAGACACTGAGAACATGATGGCCGTCGTTGAAGCCGGAGTACCATTTTCAAAAATTGATGAGGAAGCCGCGAAACACGGTCTTTCATTCCCACCCCATCCAGGAGATGAAACAGCTACCATTGGAGGAAACATAGCATGCAATGCGGGAGGAGCCCGATGTGTTAAATACGGTGTAGTTAGGGATTATGTAAAGGGCTTAGAAGTCGTACTACCCACAGGGGAGATTGTAACCTATGGTGGAAAGTTGCTTAAAAATGCGACAGGATATGATTTAATGCAATTGTTTATAGGAAGTCAAGGTACGCTCGGCATTATAACTAAGGCAATTTTGCGCCTGCGACCCAGACCCAAAGCTGATGCGACACTGATAGTATCCTTTAAGAACAGATATGATGCCGTAAAAAGCGTGCCTCTTATATTGCAACAAGGAGTTACGCCATTAGGCATAGAGTACGTGGAGAGAGAAGCGGTGGAAAAAGCGGTGAAGGAGATAGGATTTGGCCGAAAGTGGCCTGAGGGGGAAGCTTTCCTTATAATTATAGTCGCAGAAAATAGCCAAGAAGAAGTATATGCTGTCGCTGAGAAGATAGATGAGATATGCCGCAAATGTGGAGCTCATGAAACTTTGATAGAGGAAGGAAAACGACAGCAAAAGGCTATATTGGATGTGCGAAGTAAGATTGGTGAAACAACGGAGTATACATTGGATGTGCTGGATGTATCCGTTCCACCAGCCAACATGGCAAAGCTTCTAGACGAATTAGAAAAGCTTGCCAAAAAATACGGGATAGTTCTTCCAGCATACGGACATGTAGGAGACGGCAATTTACACCCTCACATCTTGGATGAAAGAGCGGGAGGTATTAGACGCGAAGACCTTGAGAAAATTTCCTATGAGATATATGATATTGTTGTCAGTCTCGGCGGTGTTATATCAGGTGAACATGGAATAGGGCGAATAAGGAAAAAATACCTTCCTAAATATTTAAGCAAGAAACAACTGGAGGATATGAGGAAGATTAAGGAGCTGTTTGACCCTAATAATATTTTGAATCCTGGAAATATTCTCTAATTAACTTCTTTAATTAATTTCTTCTTTAATTGGCGCGGTTAGAGGGACGAGGATTGAGAAAAGAAATCTTATATTTATCAGAAAGTGATGTTGAACATACAAATATAACAATGAAACAAGTTATAAATATCGTAGAGGCCGCATTTTTAGCTCATGAAAAAGGCAAGGATGTATTGCCGCCTAAATTATTTCTCGATATGCGGCCTTTTGGCTATAATTGTGACGGCGATGTAATGCCGGCCTATGTTGACTCGGACAAAGTGTGTGGGGTAAAGTGGATAGGAGGCAGCATCGATAATTATAAATTAAATCTTCCCTATTTATTTTCCATAATCATATTAAATGACCCGAAGACATTTATTCCCATGGCTATCATCAGTGGAAACTTACTAACAGGTATGCGGACCGGAGCCGCTACAGCAGTAGCTGTTAAGTATTTAACTAACAAGAATTCAAGCAATGTTTTCATAGTAGGTGCTGGCTTTCAGAGTAAATATCAATTATTGGCGTTAAGAGAGGTATTAAAAATCGAGAAAGTTAAAGTATTTGACATTAGAAAGTCTGTACAAGAAAAATTCATAAAGGATATGAATGAAAATGCTGATCTGGAAATAGAGGGCGTAGGAAGCATAAAAAATGGGATCAAGGATAGTGATGTTATAGTAACTGTGACAACGGCAAATGAAGGTTTAATAAAGAAGGAATGGTTTGATAATGATGATGGATGTTTAATATGTTCTTTAGGAACTTTCCAAGAAGTAGACTACGACTTAATCACATCGATGGATAAAATCATAGTGGATAATCGAGAACAAGTTAAATATACTGGAACACTTGCAACATTTTTCTCAAAAGGAATGTTGTCTGACAAAGATATATACGCCGAGTTAGGAGAAATAATGGCATTGAAAAAAGTCGGTAGAGAATCTAAGACTGAGAAAATTTTGTGCGTTTTAACGGGCTATGCTAGTGAAGATATTTCATTAGCCTTCCAAGTATACAAGAGGGCTAAAGCTAAAGGAATCGGTAGAATGCTGCCGATTTTTTGAGCAAAATCGTTTGCTTTTTCCATAACTTTAAGAGCTTGAATTTTAATGTTGTTCGTACTTGGCTTAAAGTTGCTAGGAAGATCTGCTGGAACAAAGCTCGACCTGAAAACCCTCAAAAGCATAGCTTATTTCTTAACCACAAGGTCACAGACCCAGTGATGCCTTTGATATCCTCCTTTTTGGCTGCAAGCCTTTTCTTAGGATAGAAGCTGAAACAGCCAGCATCGCTAAACGAGCAGAGCTTTTTCCCATTAATCCCTTATGAGCTTAAGACATCTTCTACCAAACTGTCTTTCAGCAATTGTCACTGTATCACCAAGATGCCCCTGAAGATGTACTTGAAGAACCACACGGTATCTACCTTCAGTTCTTTCGAATCAATGTGGTTTGTCAATCTGCAACCCCTCCTACAAAGATTCTACACGCTTGCAATTTCTCTAATTTGAATATATTCTCACCTATCCATTCTTCAAAGCATTAATGCATCTTTTTCTTCAGTGAAAATCACGATCCTAGCGAATTTTTCCAACCGAGATAAACCAGAACTAATTTTGCAACCGTTTTTTATCCTTAGGTTAAGGTATTTTCAGCTCGAAAGCCTTATATCAAAAAATAAAAATTTACCGTCCATTGTGAATAACATGCGGGCAGAGGTATCTCTTGTAGTAATTTTGGTAGGTATTCTGCTAGGGTTTTTTCTTCCACAAATAGGAGCGCTTTTGAGCCCATATCTTTCATACGTGTTAATACTGCTTATGTTTTTTTCGTCACTCGAGATTTATCCGAAGAAATTATTCGATTTTTTGCGTCGTCCTCAACTATTACTTTTATCCCTGTTAATTGTATTTATTTTAACGCCTTTATTATCCCTTTCAGTGGGTTTTCTTAACCCGATCACTTTTGCTGGTGTTCTATTGACTTTGAGCACACCTCCTGCTGTTGCCTCAGCTTTCTGGGCAAAGCACCTTAATGGCGACTTGGAGTTAGCACTTATGATTATAACGGTTGGATCCTTCTTATCCGTATTCACTCTCCCTTTAACCATGTTCTTGGTAATAGGTAGAGTTATTCAATTAAATTTAATTTCGATGGTTCTTGATCTTTCTAAACTTATTTTTCTGCCTGCGCTATTGGCTTTTCTCTTTCAGAGAAAGTTTCCGCAAGTTACAAAAAAGTTGGTTCTCCATAGATTCAAAATATCTATTTTACTAATGCTCCTTATATTATGGGGGTCTATATCTGGTGGAGTGCAGTTAATAGAGAATGTGTTAGAGCTTGGGATGTTAACCGTTCTGATATTCACGCTTCTAGTCGTAGCTCTCGCCGGCTCTTATTTTTTAACTAGAAAATTTGGAAAACCCCAAACTGTTGCCATCGGAATAGCAACTACTCTTCGAAACGGCGTCCTTTCCATAGTTGTTGGGACAACCGCTTTCGGCTCTCAAATTCTCCCATCTCTTATAGGTGGTATTCTAGCGCAGAGTATCATGCTCATGTTATTGCAGATTGTTCTAAAGTATTCACAGTGAAAAGATGCTTTCAATCCTGTTAACGTAAATCATTTACTCTTCCCAAAATATTTGTATTGGTTAAAATAAATTAGCCGTAATTCCTTTTGAAAGATTCTCATCGCGACCTAAATGGATTACTTCATTTAATTAGAGGGGACTCGTTCTGCGGTAGTTAAGACTAATGTGGGTGAAAGAAAAATAATTTGCAAACCGAAAACCAGGAAAGATGGGTCACAACAGAACTGAAGAAACGGAAAAATTTAAGCTAAGTAGACTTGTTAAAAATAAAAAAAGGATTAGTATATTTGCTGCGCTGCAAAGTCTAAACCTAATTCTAGTAACTTAGTTTTTGTTGGTTTACCGTTTTTATCCCAGCCAGAGGCTTCATAATATTCCCTTAGCATAGGCTCTAAAGGCACCGTCTTACCTTTTGCAGGACCCTCCGGTAAGGGTTCATGGAGACATCTCCAAGGTAGCATATCATACTTTGTTCCAAAGTCTGGTATCTCTCTGAACCAGAATGCCCTTGTTAAGTTGTGTACCCTCTCCCCGATTTTCAAATATTCGTTTGTTGTTAATTCAAAACCGGTCGCTGCGTTAACCATTGCAACAACATCAGCTACAGCATCTAGACCAAAAGCCACGAACTGACATAAGCCTGAGCAGTTAAACGCCGAAATTATATCATTTTGTTCTTTGACCCAACGGCCCTTACCATTTATGCTGTAGGGTAAGAATGGTTCCTGCGCCGGAGCTAAGCCTAAACATTCAGCCCCAAATGTCCAAGGTCTCAAATGGCATGCACCTCTATCAGATCTTGCGTAGCAGAGGCCCATACCAAATGCAGCTCTTGGATCATATGCTGGCATTTCTAACCCTTTAACATGCATCGCAAATTTTTCTGAGCCCTTTCCTATTTTCTCAGCGGCTCTTCTTACACCGAGGGCCCCAAGTTCGCCGAGTTTTCCTGTTCTCGTACTAATCCTAACGAGAGCTTCTATCATTGCATCTGCATCACCGAATCGGAGATTTATGCCATCTGTATCGTCCTTGGATATTAGTCCTTTCTCATAACATTCCATAAGGAATCCTATGGTGTTTCCAACTGAAATGCCGTCGATACCATAGTAATCACTTAGATACTCGGCAGTGGCTATAGCTTCTCTGTCTCCAACACCACAATCAGAACCAAGTAATACTATGTTCTCATAATCTGGACCTTCATCCACGACTCCAGCCCACTTGCCCTTTTCAATAACTGACACGTGCGTGCACATGTTTATGCATTTCGGGCATGGTCTACGTCTGGTGCCGCCTTGCCATAAATTATTTTTGTATGCTTCGCCGCTAATTTCATCAGCAGCCTCAAATACGCCCGTTTGGAAGTTTCTTGTGGGCAAAGCTCCTGCAGCGTTCACTCCTGCTACAATACTTGAAGTTCCCATCATTTGGTGACTACCACCAGTGCCCGTTATGGGGCTTTTTAATAATTTATTCACAGCATTTTTCCTAGCTTCTTCGAACTTGTCAGGATCAGCAAGCGAGACTTCTCCATGACCTATAACGGTTATAGCCTTCAATTTTTTGAAACCTAGAACAGCTCCCGTACCTCCACGTCCACCAGCTCTAACTTCTGCCATAGTTGTTGTGGTTAGAACTAGTTTTTCAGCAGCAGGACCTATGCATAAAACTTTAGGTTCACGATCAGTCATGTGCGCCTCTTTAAGCAGTCTCATAGTTTCAAAGGTATTTGCACCCCAAAGCTTGGACGCATCAAGTAACTTAACTTCTTGGTCTTCAATGAGTAGATAAACAGGCTTTTCAGCTTTGCCTTCAATGATAATACCGTCATATCCTGCCTTCCTTAATTCTATTCCCCAAGTGCCACTAAAATTACCATCCGTCCAGCCGTCCGTTAGCGGTGATTTTGTCGCAACATTCGTCTTTACAGAGCTTGGAGCATCTGTTCCTATAAGCGGACCATTAAATATAGCGAACTTGTTCTCTTCGCTGAACGCAGGTACTCGCGCGGGTATTTCATTAAACAGATAGTATGCAGCTAACCCGTGAGCTCCCAAGAACTTCCTAGCGACATCGGGATTTAATTGCTCTTTTTTAGTTTTTTTCGACGAAAGATTAACTCTGAGTATATTTCCTGCGTATCCTCCAATTTTCATCTTTATCCTCCCTATTAACTTTGTGTTTTTATCTTATTGTTCGTAAAATATTTAAAACTTTCTCACTAACATGTTAAATTGGGCTCATTAGGCTTTTGCTATTTTTGCTTACTGATAATAATAATTGCTTCTTTCATGTCTTCGGATGTATGCTCACTCACACTTTGAGGCGTGTTCGGATAGTCCGCGTCTTCTCTAATGTCTCTATTAAGGTGGTTAAAGAATTTAGACGGGCTTGAGGAAGGTTTCTAACAGCATTATGAGGGTGGTTTAGACTATGGGAGTAGAACTGTTCCTAAAGCATTCAAAAGCTTCTTTGAGGATTTGGTTCTTCACAGCCTTTATGTGTAGCAACAAGTTATTGTCCATGAACTCAATGAGAATGCTTCGGCGCCGCACAACATCTCTCAGAATAGCTGAGAAGCAGAATAAAAACTTAAATCTAACCGCTTTCCCTATGAGCCCTTAACGGAATCGAGAGTTGACGAAGTTTAAGTATCAACCGTATGATCCTCTTAACCAAAAGCAAAAAGCACCGCGCAACAACGGCTCTTTTAACTATACAACAGAACTTTTAACAAATTCTTATGAAAAAACTTATAAAATGCTTTGCGAAATTTTAAACTATGCTTCAAGTAGCTGTTAAATTTGTGGGAGCACTTCGTGAAAAGTTTGGTCCTAACATAAAGGTTGAGGTAAATGAGGGATCTACCATAAAAGATGTTATATTAAAGCTAATGGATGAGAAGTTTAAGGGTGAGGGAAGACTTGGTATAATGGAAGCCATAGACAAATGTAGAGTTATAGTTAATGGCAGATTTTCAGATATTTCAGCAAAAGTTGAAGATAACGCTGAAATAATATTTTTAACTCTTATGGCTGGCGGGTAATGGTCATCTACTTTAAGTACCGTAAGCTTCAACTTCCAGAAACACATTTTCCCAAGCCTCATCCCACTACTTCATAAACCAAACATTCGCATTCATCAAATAGTTAAAAACACTAATTCTGCTGCATAAAGAATTTAAAAACAAAACTAACGCAACTCTATGCCGCGCAGTCAACAAACTATAATGACAAACAAGCATATAAAGAGCTCTAACGTCTGGCAAAAAGTCGAAAAGGCCATTAAGTGGATATCAGCGTGCGCTTAAGAATACATACAGAGATATGCATCAATGGTGCTTAAAGAAGCACAAAAATTTAAAAGAAAGAAAAAGTAACAACAGTTGAAGAATGGAACCGAGTTTCGTTATGAAAAGTAATGAGGCTTGAGGAAATGAGGGTTGAGGAAATTGCCGAGTGGATTATGAAAGCGCAAAATGATTCAGATTTTCAGGTGGGCATTACAAGGGCGATAATCAATTTCACCAATGCTGTAGATATGTCTTTAAGTAGGTTACGAGAACATGCTGAAATAGCGGAATACGTTAGAACTACCCGAGAGAAGGTTCTGGGCAATCTAGAATACTACATCGATCAAACGATGAAGAGTATAACTGTTATTGGTGGACATGCATACTTTGCAAGCAACCCAGAAGAAGCCGTGGAAATTATTAATAAGATCATTGGCGAAGGAAAGAAGATAATTGTAAAATCCAAATCACTTGTAACCGACGAAATTTCGTTGCGTGGACATCTAGCTGAAAAAGGACACGAGGTTTATGAAACTGATCTAGGAGAGTTATTAATACAGATATCCAAAGAAAAACCGATGCACACTGTATCTCCGGCGATTCATATAAGCAGGGAGCGGGCATCACAATTACTTGGACAACACATAGGGTTGCCGATAAGCAAGGAGGCGAAACATGAGGAATTAGTCAGTTATGTTAGAGAGTTTCTCAGAGAAAAATTCGTGAACGCAGATATTGGAATCACCGGAGCAAATGTTATTGCTGCGGATACAGGATCTGTGTTCCTTGTACATAACGAAGGCAACATAAGCAACGTAGCTGCTCTTCCACCGGTCCTTATAATAGTGGCGAGTGTTGACAAAATTATGCCAACATTTAAAGACGCCATCTTACAACTGATGGTGCAGAGCGCATATGCCGGGTTATATCCACCAACTTACGTCAATGTAATTAGCGGCGTTAGTAGTACAGCAGACATAGAGTATTATAGAGTTTATGGTGTTCATGGACCTAAGAAAGTTCACGTGATACTTTATGATGGTGGGCGAATAAAAGCCGCAAAAGACCCGGTATTAAAAGAACAGTTGCTTTGTATTAAGTGTGGACGATGCCAAGTTATGTGTCCAATTTGGGACATTAGTGCGAATGTGTGGGGCGGAAAAGTATATGGAGGACCTATGGGCGTAGGATTGACCGCAATAACTGAGAGTGTGGAAAACGCTAAATCATTATCGTGGTTTTGCCTTCTTTGTAAGGCGTGCAAGAGTTCCTGCCCTGTTAATGTTGACAGCGCCGAAATTTGTAGAAGACTTAGATCGCAAAGCATTGAAGATGGCCGTTTGCCGCTTAAAGTCAAAGACATGTTGGAGAACATTTACAAATACAGAAATCCTTTCGGGTTGCCCCCTGCAAAAAGGGATGGCTGGGCGGATGCGAATGTACCTAGATATAAACCTGGTGTAGAGTTTCTCTATTATGTAGGCGACATGGGTTCATATGATCCAAGAGCTCAGATTGTGGCAAAAACATTAGCAAAAATATTGTCTTTGGCAGGGGTTTCATTTGGAATTCTAGGCGTACATGAAAGCTGTTCTGGCAGTGAGGCATACGAGGTTGGTGAGGCGGGCTTATTTGAGGACATATCTAAGTCTAACGTAGAGTTATTTAAAGGGCTAAATGTTGAGAAAATTGTTGCCCTGTCACCTCACTCTTACAATGTTATGAAGAACTGTTATGGCAATTTTGGTGGCGGGTTTGACGTGAAGCATTATACACAACTACTCTGGGAGCTTATCCAAAACGGAAAGCTTAGATTCCGCGAAAAAGCGGTCCACAAGCGCGTAACATATCATGACCCCTGTTTTTTGGGCAGATGGAACAATGAATATGAAGCTCCAAGAAGCATTTTGGAAGCTATTCCGGGAATCAACATTGTCGAGATGAAAAGGAACAAACAAAACTCTTTCTGTTGCGGAGGAGGAAGTGGAAACTGTTATACAGGTTTTGGATGCGGCTTAATAACCGAAAACGAGAGAAGCCCCAGCAGGTCAAGAGTTAGAGAAGCATATGAAACTGGTGCTGACATTCTGGCAGTGGCATGCCCTTCTTGTTTAATTATGCTCGAAGAAGCTGCCAAAGAAGAGGGGTTAGATGACAAGCTGTCAGTAAAGGATATCACAGAAATAGTTATTTCGGCCATTGAGTGACTTCTATTCCCATAAAGCTGAAGACTGAAAAATAATTAGTACACACACAGCAATTTATTTGCAATCGTTGTACTGGCTATCTTATTTTAAAGGGATTTACGAAGGCATAATCAGAGCAGAGCGGTGGCAAACTCAAACCCTATTGTTAGAAAAAGAACAAATGTAATAAAGGGAAAGATTGGAGAGGTAGAACAAAACAAACGTAAAGACGAAATCTGCCAAAATATGCCGCTGGAGTCTTATATAACATCAAAGAAAGCCAAAAATTCTGGGTCAACATCAGATATTAGGAAAACCTTTTATACGTCATACACGAAAAATGTAGAACGTTTGTTAAAGTGGAAGGAGAGGAGCTTTGAGTTGAGTTCGCCAAATTTAGGAAAAAGATGCTTTGCTGAATTCGTTGGAATCGCCCTTGTGCTGTTCATCGGAAACTCCAGCGTAGTCTGCGGAGTAGCTTTGGGTGCTGTTAATCTCTACAACTTATGGGCCGTTGGACTAATTTGGGGAGGAGCGGTGGCTTTCGCCGTTTATTTGGTTGGAAGCATTTCAGGCGCACAACTTAACTGGCAAGTAACAATCCCAATGATGCTGCGTAGAAAGATGCCCGTGAAAGATGGCATTGCATACATGATCTCTCAATTGATAGGCGCGATAATAGGTGGTGGAGCGCTAGTATACTACATGTGGGAACCCTACATTGTAGATTTTGAAACAAAAATGGGGATAGTACGGGGTCAGGTGGGCAGTGAACTCAGTGGAATGTTGTTCTACTGTAGCAGTCCGCATCCAGCGATTAGGTCAGCTATGGGGTGGTCCTACGACATCATACCTCCAGCGCTGTATTTCTTTGCAGAAGCTGCAATGGCCTTCTTTTTGGTGCTAATGATTTTCGCTTTGATTGACGAAAGGAATCCTGGGCGACCAGGTGGCTTGGGTGCAGCGGTCATCATTGGACTTGTAATTGCCATAGGGATCGCTATTGAGGCACCTATCGGCATGTGTGCATTTGGCCCAGTTCGAGATTTAGGCCCAAGAATCTGGGCTTACCTAATGGGATGGGGTGAAATGGCTTTTCCAGGTTCCAGAGGTCTCTGGTGGGTTCCAACTATCTCCACAATAGTTGGCGGCGTCATCGCTGCGTACTTCTACGACTTCCTAATTAGGCCCAGTCTTCCGAAAACGGAAAAATAACCCCCACCCCTTTCCCCCATTTTTCCCATTTTTTAACTTTATTAAATGGCCATTTAACCAAGACACGCACTTAATGATTCTGGGTACAGTCGCGAGTATTTGTTAAACACTGCGCGGGTTAAAACACAACTTTTGAAAAGGTTTATGCCGAAGAGGTGCTGATGGGGCCCACTTCTAAGTTAAGCAAATTTGCGTTCACCTAGAGCATGATAAGTTAAATTTTAAATGTTAGACACCTAACTTGAAATGCAGTTTTAAAATGGGCATTTAGAGTGAAACTAGAGCTTATTTAGTTAAGTAAATCCTCAAAATTTTGACATTGTAGCCTGAAAATATATTCTTGACTTTACGCTGTTGTTCACGTTTAAGATCTTCAAACTGAACAGGTGTATGCGCACGTGGAGAACTCGGAAAAAGCAATATTTTGAAAGAGTTGGTTACCCTGCCTATCTTTTTTATTTGATCCTTAGTTTTTTCCGCATCAGCCAAATCCATATCGCTTATAATTAACAGATTGCTATTCTTATATTCCTTGCTAGTATACAAAGACAGAGCCTTAGATAAGGTTGTTCCTCCAGCAAATAGACCGGGGGAAAACGTTAGGTTGAAAAAAGTATCTAACTTATCGGCAGGTATTCTAGCCGCCGTGTCCGAAAAAACTGCCAGATTAAACTCCACATCTAAACGTTTGCATAATTGATAAATTCTTTCAGCTATTAGTAATGCCTTACCTATCTTTGTCTTCGGCATCGATTTAGGCATCCCCGCGTAAGGCAGTCTGTCCATAGAACCCTCTGCAAACATACTGCCAGAGACGTCAAGAAAAACGATAAATCTCGATCCCCTCAACATTTCTTTGTCATTCGATTTGACAAAATCGTATTCTTTAACCTGAAGACTAAATCCAGGTATCCATCTTAAGTCCTCAATTCCTAGCGCCTTTACTTCTGAAGAGGTTATATCCACATCCTTGAATTGATCACCCATTCTCCATGGGACAGCGGATATTTTGTATTTATCTCCAGTGGATAATCTCCTATCGTTAGTATAAACTATATCGCGCAGTATGAAATCGTAGATTTCATTGAGTTCATCCTCCTCTATATCACTTTCTTTAGTGACCTTAATGTCTGGATTCCTTATTCCACTATCAGAGGCTCCCGTAGCGGTACCTAGAAGGTTCTGAATTTGCTGTTTCTGATCCTCAAGGTTGAGGTTAGGTTCTTTTGGTGCAAGAACGTCTAGTGGAGAAAGATTTATCTCTCCAGTCGATTCCCACCCACACTTGCAACATCGAACCCTAACTTTCAAGTAGAACCCTCTTTTAAAGTGATCCAGCTACCTGTTTTTTCGTCTTGGTATGCAACTATCTCAAATTCTTCACTTCCACATCGTGGACATTTGGGTGTATTCTCCTGATCAAATCCGTTTCCTTTATTCCTTCTTTCTTCATCCATCCTTTTTAGGTATTTATGAATTATCTTAGTTAGTTCTTTTAAAGCAAATGCTTTGCTCATCTCCCCTTTTCGGGTTTTCTCAATGAGAGTCGCTATTTTTCTTGAATCTGACTCTATCTCAGCGACATTCAGATTTATTTTTTGTAAATTAGGCATCAACTTTGGATACGTAACTAAGTACAAAAGACGAATATAGTCGATCTTAGGTGGCCACCTGCTGCTACTAAGAAATGCGGCATCTGGATGGAAATAATGCCATATTTTATTCCACAAATCATTATAATGATAATATAAATGAAGATTAACTAAATAACGGCCTAACATATCTGCCGCAAACGCTAACTCATTGAGAGTATACCCGAAACCTGTCCAATCATCGTCGTATAGCGAATTTGTTTTCTTGGGTTTGAAAGACAATTCTTTGGCCAACATCCTTCTCGCAGTTAATATATCCTTCTCTAATCTATGTTTATCTTTTGGATATATACACCAACGTAGAAGTTCATGCATTATTACTGCTTCTGTAAAAGTTTTTCCTCTCCAAACAGGTGTCAGAATTTTAAGAACACCCACGTCGCTTTCGTATCTTTCTTCAGGATGAACATGAAACACCAAACGCATTCTGGGACTGATAGGATTACATATTCTTCTGCACTTAATTAGACTATCTTTTATTTCTTGTCTTATCTGGGCTACCTTATCTGGAGTTATGAGAACGATTTCTTCGGAATCTAACATCTCGATGCCTAATATACCTTCCATCAAAGTCACACTTAAATTTTAATTTTAAACATGCTTAAGAGATATTCTAAAGAATTTAATTATCGTATTTCGTCGGTATTTCTAGATTTTTAATGGTTTCAGTAACATATTTGCTAATCGGCAAGCACTCCTGAGTTTCTACCAAAAGTTTATCAACTAACTCTTGTTCAGATTGCCTTTCGCCATAAGATTTGGCATTTGCTGAAATGGCTTCCAACGTTTGAAATATCCCTCTGCTTTTCCAGTTATCATACTCCTCATCAAATGTTGCAACTAATCTGTTTACATAACTAAATGCTTCTTGAATATTTCTTTCTCGTCTTAGAAATACAAGTCGATGTGGTAGAGTATACTTTATAGCTTCTCGCACATCACTAACGTCTACAAAATTTCTCTTATTAAACCAAGCAATCGCCTTTGCTAGTAATACAGTAGCTCGTATAAACCTAGGTTTGCTGATTGCTACTCGGGAACAAATATTCTCCTGCTCGTTACATCCCCGGCACAATTTTCGCAGTTCAGCTTTCGATACACCAAACTTAGAATTGACATATTTACAAGAAGACATAGATTCAGCGAAAAGAATAAGCCATCTAGCAGTTTCTGGCGGTATTTCTACTTTTAGAATTTCTTTCTTCATTTGGATATAATCATCCCATGAGATGACTTGCTTTGGCGTATATTTTTCCTGGGGGACGTCTTCATGTGCACCTTGCTCCGAAAACTTCCTAAGAAGCTTTTCGGTGGAAGTAATGTCAGGTTGGAACATGAGAAGAACCGTATCAATCCGATCTTGGGTTGCAATGTTAACGTCGGAAATTTGCCCAGCGTAATATTCGGTTAGTGGAGTTGAAGAAAATGTGTATGCTTTAGTTTGGACTTTACATCCAGCATATGTCCCTTCTTCCAGAAGCTGGTGAAGTTTTGCTCGGTACTTATTGTTCCACAAGAAATATTCATCAATTAATATGTGGTCCCTGAGCATTAGTTCACCAGGTCTCATTTTAACCTCGTTATATTTTCTGAAATGAGCAGGATCTATATAGGCTAAAAGCCCTTCATCAACCTCAGAACTTGTCACAATCCTGTAGTCAAGTCCGCAGCTAATAGACCATTTCCGGAATAGATCGGATTTTGCTACTCCATGATCCCCTAGAAGTAGAGTGGAGAGACCAACTGCTTTTGTAAGACAAAAAATTTTTATTACTTCATCCATACCAAACAGTGCTTTTTTTATCTCTGATATATGTAAATTCAATTTCTCTCTCAAATCCATTTTTTATTTTCCTCCAAATTTAAAGTATAGTGGTGAATGCATTGCACATGCATCTCTTTCTTTACTTTGATAACTTGCCGAATAAAAAGTAATTGCATGAGGAGTCAATTGACTTTTTCTTTTCAGATGACCACCGAAGACATGGTTTGATGCTGTCAAACTCGCTTGTAAAGCGAAGCAAATTTTTGTGGCCATTTTATCGGCCTCGTGTGCTTTCTATGTTATGTATGTGTGCATGTTCTCCTTCTTCTATTGTTCTCGTAGCTTTGCCTATTGCTTCTCCGTATTTTATTACAGCTTCTCCTTTTTCTATTCTTTTTATTGCGAGTTTGTGCCCAAAAGGTATAGTGTTTTTTGCCTGGATATTTTTCACGATTTTTCCTATCTTTATTTCAACAACTTCCCCTGAGCTAATTTCGCTTAATGCTGTTGCGACATTATCCTTAGGATCGATTACTATTGCTTTTCCCATACAATTCCCTTCCTTATCATTAAAAAGTGTGTCCAATTCTGTAAATATCCGCGGGTTCTGCGCACCCAAAAGATTCAGCTTTAGTTTTTTTGCCTGAAGCTACCTTTAGAATTTCGAGGTATATTCGGTTACCCGCCTCCTCAATTGTTTCTTTTCCTTCAATAATAGAGCTTACGTCTATATCAATGTCATCGATCATTTTTTTATAAGTCTCTGAGTTTCCGGTTATCTTGATAACAGGTACAATAGGATATCCTTGTGTTGCACCTCTTCCAGTTGTAAATAATAATATTTGCGCTCCTCCTGCAACAAATCCCGTCAATGCCTCAGGTTCTCTTCCAGGAGTATCCATTACATATAGTCCTTTTCCCTTTGGGCTTTCAGCGTATTCAAGTACTCCTTGTATTAAGGATGTCCCAGCTTTGCGTATAGTTCCTAGAGACTTTTCTTCGATTGTTGTCAACCCTCCCTTTATGTTTCCTGGGGTTGGTTGTGTACCTCTCATGTCTACTCCAACCTCCTTTGCCCTGTTCTCCATCCTTTCAACAATTTCATAGATTTTTTTACTTACCACATCACTAACAGTTCTCTTAGCTATTATATGCTCAGCTCCTATTAATTCAGTAGTTTCACCGAAAATCACAGTTCCTCCATTATTCAGGATTTTGTCCGACGCTACCCCAACCGCTGGATTTGAAGCTATACCAGATGTTGCATCAGACGCACCGCACTTAATACCTATAGTTAAGTCACTCACATCGAAAGTTTTCCTCCTGATTTGAGAGACTTCTTGCACCATCTTTCTTGCGATGCTAACGCCGCGCGCTACTGTTTTAACAACTCCTCCTAACTCTTGAATTGTTACTATTTCAACGGGCTTTCCAACTTTGGCGATGTCGTCAGCTAATCGTTCTACGGATACACTTTCGCAACCTTGGCTAACTATTAGGACAGCTCCCACATTTGGGTTTCTACCCAAAGCAGCCAGTGTACGTTGCGTAATCTCAAGATCTAATCCCATTTGAGTACACCCTTGATGGTGAATGAGAGCCTTCGCCCCTTCCACTTGGTTGGCAACACGCATTGCAACTTCCATCGCGCATGCCACAGAAGGAAGCACTAGCACATGGTTGCGTACACCTACAGATCCGTCATCTCTTTCGTATCCAATTAAGTCCATTATACCTTCCCTTTGGGACTAGTTAACTTGGGAAAATAAAAAGTTTCCCTCCACATTAATTAACTTTACTTATATATTGTAAGCGATCGACAATGTTTTAAAACTGCCGCTTTTCTAGGAAGTACTTTTACCTTGATGTCAACGATAGACTAACCTAAAGATTAGATTTGAATTTAAAGATAGTTTGGTAATTTTTAGTATAAAAGAAATTTAACAAAAATTAAGGTATTATATAAAAAAAGGAAGATGTTGGGTTTCTATTTTACTTCCACGGGTCAAAAACGTGTTTTACTCCCTCATACCTCGGTGGCATGGCTGATTTTATTGCTTCCATTCCCTCGTCAAGAGCGTGTTTGTGGGTTATCATTGCAGCATATTTTCTTTGCAGATCTTTGTCCTTCAGCAACATCCTCAGGGATTCGTCTATTGTGGAGAATGGGTATGCCCAGCCGGAGGTAATGATGATTTCTCTGGTGCAGAATTCATGAGGATCCAAAGTGAATGTTCCGGTTGTCTTAAAGACGTATGCTCCAGTTTCGATGAAAATTGCTCCAGGTCTGCACATTTTTATGCCTTCTGGAATCACGTCATTTGCGTTCCTTCCTGTACAATCAAATACTATGTCCACTCCCCACGCGCTTCCCAGGTCTGGTCTCGGTTTCCTTGTGGCTATGTCCTTTATTATTTCTTCTCTTTCAGCGGGCGTAGTTTTTTTAGCATTAATTGTATAGTCCGCACCATTTTTCTTTGCAACTTCCAATCTATGGTCATTCAGGTCCACTTGAATCACTTCTGATAGTGGCATGTGGCGTTTTACGTTGAGAAGGACGGCATTGCCTATTGGTCCAGCACCGTATATCAAAACCAAAGCATTTCCTAGCTCAAACTCTCTATCAAAACTGGATACCGATGCCATCGTCAGAGCTCTGTTGACTTGTCTAAGCCCAACGGTGTTTATTTCGGCAAACGTTGTGGCTTCGGCTGAAACTTCGCTCATATTCCAGATATGGGTGTAAGGTTCAAGGATAACATATTGACCCCATGCACCACGCACTCCCATTTCAATTGGACAGAAACCGTAAAACCATTGGCCTCCCCATTGACCAGCGCCACGTATTGTGAAAGGACTCATGTAGTTGTAGTAGTCTACGCCGTAATAAACCCGGTCCCCTACCTCTGGAATTTTTTCTGTATGGTAGAACATCTTTTCATCTGCTTTTGGCCCTTTCTTGTCTATAACAGCAGAGTACTCATGCCCTAACACTAGCGGGTAAGTTGCTGCTCCACTAATTCTATGGGGACCGAACCCTTCCTCGAGGACGTGTATGTCTGTGCCGCAAATTCCACCGTACTCTATTTTTACACGTATTTGACCTTCTTTTGGCTCTGGAATATCGCATTCTCGAACCTCAAGTCTACCCGGCCATGCTGCCAAATACTTCATTTTCGCCATTATTCTTCCTCCCCTTTTCGATTGCCAAATATTATACCCATTATCATTTATAAAATTTTCCATTCGTCGATACTTTGCGTGCAGCATTGACGGTATTCAATAAGATCGGTACGGTTGATGTTAAGACCTGTTTAGGCATATCAAAGAACATGATTCGGTTTAAAGAGAAATCAATAAATTGACTCTGGACGTGTTTAGACTAGAAAACCGTCCAAAAATCAAAATCAAGAAAGAGAAGAAAGAATTGAAACCATCAAATGGTTGGACAAATAAATGGCACATCAGCATAGGTTTAAGACGTTCTTTTAGTTTGCTGACATTTAGAGATTAGAATAGAATAAATTGTTTTATTTCCAAGAAATAGAAAAAGAAAGAGTTTGCAGGTGAAAATATTTCCATCCTATTCTACGATACGATTTATGACCTGTTATCTGGAATGCTCTCGAAACTTCTATTTTTTTGTTATAGAAGTATTTTGCAGAACGGATAAAACAGACTTTCTAAGTATATTCTATAGAAGAAGGTAATCAAAAATGAAAAAGATTATTCTGTTCACTCTTGCAGTAGCTACGTTAATAATTATGGCATTTTTCGCAGCTTCGGGTTCTAATGGTCAGCAGCTGGTTTGTTTAGCCTGCTGCAGCAAAGGTGTTGTCGACAAAACTCCTTGTGAGACTTTTATTGTCAAGATTTACTTTAAAAACACTGGACAAAGTGTTGGCACATGGTATGTTAACATAGCTTTTGAAGGCGAATTGTGGACTTGGAGTGGGATACCTCAAATCTTGACTCTTGAATCAAATCAGCGTAAAACTTTAACGTGGAATGGCACGGTTCCATGTGACGCGCCTATAGGCTCAGTTGCAAGGCTCATAGTCTACTACAACGATTCCTTCACAGCATTAGACTGGTGGATTCACGTGGTTCCAAACGCGGAGTTAACTATAACTTCAAGCGCGGTGGAATAGGCAGACGGAAAATGCCTTGTTAAACATGCTTTTCAATTAACTTTAGGATAAGTGCATTTTTAGTTAAAAATGTTATAAAAACTGATAAATACAGGCCTTCTTATTGTCGAGTATGGGTGAGGAATTAAAAATAGCATGCGGAGTATTTGCTGCAATAAACTTCTCTAATCAGCCCGTATTCCCTTATATATACTGGGGTTTAAGAGCGCAAAATCACAGGGGACATCAATCCCACGGTTTCCTCACATATGAATGGGGAAAATTTTTCGTTTACAAGGGATTGGACCTCGTCCCAAAAATAAAAACAAGCTCTATCCAGGAATGGTTTGGACGTTTGCCAGGATCTATAGGTATGGGAAACGTAAGATACACAACATCTGGAAAGTCGGATGAGAAATCGTTAATAAAAGGCACACAGCCCATTACCGCTTCAAAAAACGGTTTAAAACTCGCCATCTCCTTCAACGGCAACATCGTAAACGTCTTTCAACTGAAAAAGAAAATAAGCAAGCATTTCAGAGATTACTCATGCCAATCGGATGCAGAATTAATATGCCGCAAACTCCTAATCGAACTGGCAAAAAACAAAGATATTGCAAAAGCTGTAAAAAACTGTATGCAAGAAATGGATGGAGCCTTCTCTGTGGCCGGCATAACGAATAAAGGAGAACTCTTCGCCTTCAAAGACCCGCATGGAATAAGACCCTTATGCGCTGGACACAGCACCGACGGAACCACGTACGCCTTTTCTTCAGAAACCGCGGGTCTGGACATAAACAGTTTAGAAAGGGATTTTGAACTTGAACCGGGCGAGCTTGTGAAAGTTTCCAAAGAAGGATTTGAAAGGGAACAGCTTGTAAAAGGAGCGCAAAAAGCTTTTTGCGCCTTTGAATTTGCGTATTTCGCCAGGCCAGACTCAAGATTTGACGATAGATATGTTTATGAAATACGTGAGGGGTTTGGAAGGAATCTTGCTAGAGAAAACCCCGACATAGTTAAGGACGCTGACATGATACTTTCTATGCCTGAAACTGGTGATGATTCCGCCTTTGGTGTTCATGAAGAGTCTGGGTTAAAGTGGGAGAGGGCTTCCCGCAGACACCGTTACGTCACTGAACGAGCCTTCATCCTCCTCAATAAGGAACGGTACGCGACAATAGATAAGAAGGTTAACATTCTAGCGCCAAAAGTTAGGGGAAAACGTGTCATAATAACCGACGATAGTATAGTTCGCGGCGACACAACAAAAGTTGTGGTTGAGAAGCTGCGAAGGATGGGTGCCAAAAAAGTTTATGTTTTCGTCACTTTCCCAAGGATCATTGGTCCCTGCTTCTATGGCATTGATATGTCAACCTACAGCCAATTAATAGGTGCAAAACACAATGCTGAGGAAATAGCGAGAATAATAGGCGCGGATGCGGTGTGTTACCAGTCCATAGAAAGCTTTGTTAGGGCAACGGGCTTTTCACAAGACCAATTATGCCTCGGATGCGTTACTGGCAAGTATCCGACGCCTTTCGCTCAGAAAATAGCGGATGAAATGAAGAAACGCTTCCTTGCAGGATACAAAGAAACTGAGAGGCTTTACGAGATGGCGGAGCTTGCCGAAAACCTAACTCCCTAACTAAGGGGTGCTTTAAATGGAGAAGGTTGGCATACTCGTAGTTTCTTATGGGGCGAGAGAAGCCGCCATGGTAGACGCGTTTGCAAGAAGTCAAAAATACAAGGTTGAATTGTATATCGCAGACAAACAACGCAACCCATTCAACGTTGAAAAAGCCGCCAAACATGTTGTCATACCAGATTTAAATGTTGAAGAAATCTGCAAATTTGCAGAAGCAAACAAAGACAAAATGGACTTCGGCATAGTTGGTTCGGAAAAGCCAATAATAGACGGCGTCCGCGACCTTGTGGAAGAGCGAACTGGTATACCGATGATTTGTCCAAAGAAGGAATATGCCATAGAAGCAAGCAAAGTTCAGCAGCGAATGCTCTTTCAAGAAATCATTCCAGAAGTTAATCCGCGTTTCAAAATATTTGACCCAAAAGACTACAAAACAGAAGATGCTGTGAAAAAAGCTGTTTATAGTTGGCTTGATGAACTTCGAAACGAGGCAGTCGTTAAACCAGACAAGCCCGCTGCTGGAAAAGGTGTGGGCGTCTGGGGAGACCACTTCACAAGCCGCGAACAACTCCTAGAACATTTCTTGTCAAACTTCCAATATGGCGCAGTTATAATTGAAGAAAAAATAGATGGGGAAGAGTCTAGTTTCCAAGCCTTCTGCGACGGCAAACACCTAATTCCACTACCGGAAACTAGGGATTACAAACGTGCTTTTGACGATGACAAAGGACCGAATACTGGTGGAATGGGCTCCTACAAAGATGTTGACGAATTTTTGCCTTTCATGACGAAAGCAGATAGGGAAAAGGAACTGCAAATAGTAAATACGCTTTTTGAAAAATGGAAAGAAAAAGCAAACGATCCCTCTGGCTTTAGGGGTGTCCCCTTCTACGTGGCTTTTATGCATACGGGCAAAGAGCCAAAAATCTTAGAAAATAACAGCCGTCCTGGAGACCCTGAAATAATAAATATTCTGCCAATTTTGAAAGACGATTTCGTTGATATTTGCTACAAAATCTTGGAAGGAAACCTAACGCGCATTGAACTAGAGAAGGCGGCAACGGTCTTAACCTATAAAGTTCCTCCAAACTATGGCGGATACGCCGAAGCTTTCCCAAACCTTGTGAATAAAAGCGAAATAGGAACACCAGTCAACCTAACAAAAGCATATGCTTTAACCAAAAAGTATGGTGATAAAATCCGCGTCTACCCTGCTTCCATGGAATTGCGCGATGGCAAAGTCTACGCCCTAAAATCCAGGGCTGTCGGCGTTTTAGGAGTTGGCAGCAGCATTGAAGAGGCTAGGCAAATATCGTTGGAGGGAGTAAAAGCCATAGAGGGCGGGGCTCTTTGGCACCGGACGGATATTGCCTCTAAACAGCACATAGCGAAAAGCATGGGGCACATGGAAAGTTTGAGGCGCAAAAAGTGAAGAAAGCCTTCATATCAGACTGTGAAGGTCCAATATCCAAAAACGATAATGCTTTCGAGCTGACAGCCCACTTTGTTCCAAACGGCGACAAACTCTTTACGGTAATCAGCAAATACGATGATGTTCTTGCAGACGTCTTTAAGAGATCGCGTTACAAGGCTGGAGACACTTTAAGGCTTATCCTTCCCTTTCTCAAGGCTTATGATGTTTCAAACGAGAAAATGCGGGAGTTTTCTGCAAAAAGCCTAGTTCTAATAGCAAACACTAAGGAAACGCTAGATTATTTGCGGGGCGTAGCCCACGCCTTTATTGTGAGCACAAGTTACGAGCATTATATTAGGGCGCTTTGCCAAACCATAGGCTTCCCATACGAAAACACTTACTGCACAAAAGTCAACATCGACAAGTATGTGCTGCCAGAAAAAGAAATAATTGAACTCAGAAAGATGGCGCTGGAAATTGCGCAAATGCCCGTCATTGAAATCCCAAATGGAGCAAAGTCCATAGAAGACTTTGCGAAAAGAGACCGCGAAACAATTAGGCGTTTAGATGAGATTTTCTGGAAAGAAATGGCGGTGATGGCTTCAAGGAAAATTTTAGAGGAAGTTAACCCTATAGGCGGTTTTGAAAAGGCTGAAGCGGTAAAGGATGCAGCGCAGAAAGTCAACATAGAGCTTTCCGACGTCATGTATGTAGGCGACAGCATAACAGACGTTGAAGCCTTCCAACTTGTTAAAGGCGGGGGCGGTTTAACGGTTTCCTTCAACGGCAACCAATACGCCGTAAAAAACGCTGACATTGCCATCCTATCAGAAACCAGCCTAACCACAGCAGCAGTTGCAGACATCTTCTGCAAGTTTGGAAAAAACCAAGTCTTCGAGCTGGTTGAAAATTGGAGCCGCGAAACACTGGCTAAAAGTCCAGTAAACCCGAACTTGCGCGAGAAACTGCTCCAGTTATACCCGCAAAAACTGCCCAAAGTTAAAATAGTAACCAGCGAAAATATGGATGTTCTGGCGAAAGAAAGCACGGAATTCAGGAAAAAAGTGAGAGGAGAAGCCATTGGGAGACTTGGGTAATGGTTAAAGAAATCCTCATAGAGGACACTTATGCAGAAGCTTTTGAAGGAATCTACTGCCACGTAATTATAACGGCAGACGACGAAGAAACTTTGAGGAAAGCAGCTGAAGACGCCACAGCAACCCCTTCCATAGTTATTGGAAGAGTGGAAGGCGGAATCGAAAAATGGCTAACTGCAAGAGAAACACCTGACAAGCGCAAAGGCGCCTTAATCCAGTTCTGGGGCGGAATAGACAAGAAGAAAGGCTTCTCTGACTCTCTTAAAAAGTTTGAAATCGAGCTTTCCTACAGAATACGCCAAGACATTTTAGTAAAGCCCTTCACCGCAGTTTATGACGCGTTGCCGAAAGCTGAAGGAAAAATTGACATGATGGAACGGGTGGGGCATTGCGGAGACGGCTACGAATGGACAGAAAAACGGCATGGACGCAAAGTAATAGTTGTTCCCATAATGGTTCCAGACTTCATAATTGAACGCTATTTAGGCTATGCCCGCGGTGTCATGGGCGCAAACTTCTGGATAATGTGCAAAGATAAAGAAGCCCTAAGAGAGGCGGGTGAAAAAGCTCTAAAAGCAATACATGAAGTTGAAGGCGTTACAACACCCTTCGACATTTGCTCCGCTGGCTCCAAGCCTGAAACACGCTATCCGTGGATAGGACCGACGACAAACCACCCATACTGCCCATCGCTGAAAAAGAAGCTTGGCAGAGAATCCAAGGTTCCTGAAGGCGTCGGCTTCATCCCCGAAATAGTGATAAACGGCGTTTCGTTGGATGCTGTGAAAAAGGCTATGAGGGCTGGCATAGAAGCAGCGTTAACTGTTGAAGGTGTGGTTAAAATTTCAGCTGGAAACTACGGCGGAAAACTCGGCGAATACAAAATTTATTTGCGTGAGTTGTTTAAATGAAAAGCTTTGATGTTGTTGGTTTTGGAGCATTAAACGTTGACAAACTTTTTAGGGTTAATAAGATAGCTGGAGCCGAAGAAGAAGGCTTCATAAAAGATTTTAAAGAGGCATGCGGCGGCTCAGCAGCCAACACAATAGTGGGTTTAGCAAGGCTAGGCTGCAAAGTTGGCTTCATGGGGAAGGTTGCCAAAGACAGTGAAGGCAGAATGTTGATCCAAGATTTTCGCCGAGAAGGCGTCGACACGGATGGAATAATTATCGCGAAAAGAGGCAGAAGCGGAAAAGTCATGGGCTTCGTGGACGATAAGGGCGAAAGAGCCTTATACGTTGACCCTGGCGTGAATGACACAATAGAATTTGAAGAAATAAACAAGGAATACGCCTTTAACACAAAATTTTTGCACCTAACATCCTTTGTTGGAGAAAAATCTTTCCAAACCCAGAAAAAGCTTGTTGACACACTCCCAGAAAATGTTAAAGTCAGCTTAGACCCGGGTGAGCTTTACGCGAGAAAAGGTTTTGATGCACTTGAATCCATAATGAGGCGCACTTTTGTTTTGATGCCAAACCAGAACGAGCTCAAATTGCTAACTAGCGTTTCCGATTATCGGGAAGGCGCAAAAATCCTACTGGAGAAAGGTATAGGGATAGTTGCTGTTAAACTTGGAAGCAGAGGCTGCTATGTGGCTGATGGGCGAGAAAATCATTTGATAGATGCCTTCAAGGTTAAGGTTGTTGACACGACTGGTGCTGGGGACGCCTTCTGTGCTGGTTTCCTTTACGGTTTGATTAAGGGCAAAAACCTTTACGAGTGTGGGCGGTTGGGCAATTTTGTGGCTTCCCGTTGCATAATGAAGATGGGTGCTAGACCTGGGCTTCCACGGCTTAAGGATTTAAAATTTCTTGGTTAAGTGTTCAACTAAGCTTTCGAATATTAGTTTTCCATCGCCATACTGCGGCAACTGCCTATACCTAGTCCAGTCTGGCTGCTGCCACCAGTAAAACGCTCTTTCT
Source organism: Bathyarchaeia archaeon (assembly GCA_038883855.1). Taxonomy (GTDB): domain Archaea; phylum Thermoproteota; class Bathyarchaeia; order Bathyarchaeales; family Bathycorpusculaceae; genus JAVZLH01. The sequence continues at coordinate 77,745 of JAVZLH010000003.1, read as the reverse complement.
GGATGGGGCATCAAACCAAAAACTGTTCCTTCTGGATTGCATATTCCAGCAATGTCGTGGAATGAACCGTTCGGGTTTGCTGGGTAACTGCCTTCCGCATATTCGCCATTTTTCGTGCAGTAGCGGAAGACAAGCTGGTCGTTCTCGTAAAGCCTTTCCAAAAACTGTTTTTCCTTCTCCTTTGCGAAGATGAAACGCCCCTCTGAATGGGCAACTGCCATGCGAAGAACCTTGCCACCTGAAATTTTTCGTGTAAAAATACACTTTCCATTGTTTTCGTTTTTGAGGTAAATCCAGCGGCAATTGTAGCCCGGTGGAACATTCGTTGCTAAAGCAGCCTCTGGATAGGGGCTTATTCCCTCAAAACCTGGAAGCAAACCAGCTTCGACAAGAACTTGAAAGCCGTTGCAAATTCCGAGGATGGGGCGGTTTTCTTCTACAAAAGCTTTCAGTTCCTTCTCCAACTTTGCCATAATCCACTTAGCCCATATGGCGCCAGCCCGCACATAATCTCCATATGAAAAGCCGCCTGGAAAAATTAAGGCGTTGTATTCCAGCAAGTTCTTTTTCTTGAACAGTTCGTTTACATGCACTATGCGGGCTTGAACACCGAGTTCTTCACATGCGCGTTTGGTTTCTGCATCGCAGTTTGTTCCGCCTACGCGTAAAATGCAGATTTTGACGTCTTCGGTTTTCAAAGCTAAACCCCGCCGCTTAACGTTCTTTTCCAACTTGCCAGCAAACCATCAATTGAAGCGTCAACAACAATTTTTCCTTTCAAACCCTTAATCCGCAACCGCGTTTCCTCAGTGACTTTCCCTATGTTAGCGTAAGCTTTTCCCCTCATCAAAGCCTCAAATTCCTTCTCGGCTTTAGGTGAAACTTCAACAAGAAAACGACTGTTCGACTCAGAAAACAAGATGAAATCATCACGGTTTAAGGCTTCACCCGGCACTTTTCGCAAATCCAGCTCTAAACCGTAGCCGCCAGCACAAGCCATTTCCGCCGCAGCCACCGCCAATCCCCCCTCAGACAAGTCGTGACATGCCTTAACAAGCCCCAAGTCGATGGCTTTAGTAATTGCCTTGAAGGTTTTCTTCGCTTTTTTGGGGCGAACTTTAGGCACATTTTTTCCTATAAAACCCTTCAGCCTATAATATTCAGAGCCGCCGAGCTCCTTGAAAGTTTCGCCAACAACGTATATTAAGTCGTTGGGTTCTTTCACATCAACAGAAACCGCCAAGCGAACATCTGGAATTATCCCAACAGCCGTAATCAAAAGCGTAGGCGTCACAGGACCCAGCGGAGACTCGTTGTATAGGCTGTCCTTTCCCGAGATGAACGGCGTGCCAAAAGCTGTTGCAAAATCATAACACGCTTCGCAAGCCCTAACGAGGCTTCCAAGCCTTTCGGGCTTTTCAGGGTTGCCCCAGGTGAAGTTGTCCAGTAAAGCTATTCTTCTTCCGCCGACAGCAACATTATTCCTTATCGCCTCGTCTAGGGCGGAAGCCGCCATCCAATAAGTGTCAATTTTGCCGTAACGCGGTTTCATTCCACATGAAATAACCAAGCCCCTCCAAGAATCGTTAAGCGGTTTTATGATTGCTGCATCGTTTGGACCTCCATGTTCTCCGTGTAGAGGTTTAAGCACGGTGTTTCCCTTCACTTCATGGTCGTAGGTGCGCACCACGCTTTCTTTGCTTGCAATGTTCGGCGAAGCCAAAATCTGCATGAGTGTCTCAGTTAGGTTTTCTGGAATTGGGAAATTTGGCTCTTCGAAACTTGAGGGTTTATACTCTGCTTTTCTAATGGCTTTTGGCGGTTCAAAAAGGAATGGGATGTCAACCTCAGCAACCTTTTCATCACAGTAAAAGATTCTCAAAACCTTGTCAGCGGTGAACTTTCCTATGGCTGTGGCTTCCACATCCTCTTCGTTGAAGATTTCCAAAACTTTTTCAAGATTTTCACTGGGCACTATAAGGAGCATTCTTTCTTGGGATTCGGAAACGTAAATTTCCCAAGGCGCCAAACCAGCATACTTTAAAGGAACTTTTTCAAGCCAAACAACAGCTCCACAGCCAAACTTCTTAGCAGTTTCGCCAACAGCAGATGAAAGTCCGCCTCCACCCAAATCGGTTATTGCAGAGGCAAGTTCGAGGTCTCGAACTTTGATTATTGCCCTTTTCAGCTTCTCCTCTTCGATGGGGTTCGCAATTTGAACCGCTGGTCTTGAAACTTCCTCCGATTTCTCAGTTAGCTCCGCTGAAGCGAAGGTCACGCCGTGAATGCCGTCGCGCCCAGTTTTTCCGCCAGCCAAAACTATCACGTTGTTTGGCTTGGCGTTTTTCTTGAATTTTTTTAGTGGCAATATGCCGATACACCCGCAGTAGACAACAACATTCCCCGTGTAGCTCTCGTCAAAGTATATGGCGCCGTTCACTGTTGGGATTCCCATGTTATTGCCATAACTTCCTATACCCGCCACTACACCCATATACACATATTTCGGATGCTTAACACCAAACGGCAGTTTCTCATAATCAAAATCCAACGGTCCGAAACCCAAAACGTCAGTGCACGCGATGGGGTCTGCCCAAACCCCAAGGATGTCGCGTATAACGCCGCCAACGCCTGTGGCAGCGCCTCCAAACGGTTCAATTGCAGATGGGTGATTATGGGTTTCAACTTTAACCGCTATTCCATAATCCCTTTCGAAACGAATTATCCCCGCATTATCCTCGAAAACAGAGAAACACCATTTTGGCTTAATTTTCTCTGTCGCCTTCATAATGTAGGTTTTGAGGAGGCCGTCAATTTCCTTACCATCCATCATTATTTTGCCTTTAAAAGTTTTGTGAAAACAATGCTCAGACCACGTCTGTCCAATGGTTTGAAGCTCCACATCCGTCGGATTTCGCCCTTGCTTTCGGAAATATTCTTGGACAGCTTTCATTTCATGCAAGTTTAAGCCTATTCCCAACTCCTTGCTTATCTCTAGCAGTTGCTCGTCAGAAGCGTCAGCCAAATTTATTTCGAAGAGTGGGAAAGGAGTTTTCCTTCGAATGTAGAGGCTCATTTCACTTCCTCAATCGTAAACCTGTAATTATCCTTAGTTGGATTCGCCAAAAGCCTCCTGCACATCTCCTCAGCCTTAACATCAGCCTCCTCACGGGAACCAGCTTCAAGAACAACAGTGTAAACCTTACCCACATTAACACCGTTAACGTGGTAACCAAGCTCTTTCAGCAAGCGCGCTGTAGTTTCGCCTTCTGGGTCGATGTGCCCAGATTTTAGACTCACTTCTATTCTTAAACGGTATTTCATAGGCTAAGTTTGATTTCTAGGAAATTTAAACGCTTTCATCATTAACGATGCAAACAGTCACTAACTCAAAATGAATCGTCTGCCCTTATAACGAATTGTTATTTTCCCAGAATCATTCACAAGCCCTATCTGCTCTGCGTGCACTCCAGCCCCATCCAAAACATCCATAGCCCTATCCGTGCTTTCTTTATCCACAACTACTGCGAAACCCCAACCCATGTTAAAAGTCTTAAACATCTCCTCATCGGTTAAAACTCCGCCAAGCTCCGAGGCAGTTTTCTGGATTAACTCAAAGATTGGCTGAGGCTTAAAATTGTCAAACTCAAAACCCACACCTTTCGAAAACGCCATTAAACGGTCAAACTTTAAGTATGCATCGCCAGTAATGTGCACTGCGGCTTTCACCTTAACCTCATCAGCTACTTTTAACAGCGGCTTAACGTAAATCCTAGTTGGCTCCAAAACCTCATAAACTATCTCTCTGTAAAAGCCTCCTGGAATGTCGAAAGGCTCGTATTTTCCACCCCAATGCTTGAATAAAATTTTCCGTGCAAGAGAAATCCCGTTGCTGTGGATTCCAGAACTCCGCAAGCCTATAACAACATCGCCAGCCCTTAAATCCTTTCCAAAAATAACCTTATCCCTTTCAACTTCACCTATCGCCGCAAAAACCATGTCAAAACCCTTACCCTCAGCCAACCCTTTTATCAAATCTCCCACGTCGCCTATTTCGCCGCTTGGCACAACACAGTTCGCTTCTTCAGCGCCTTTCAATATACCCTTCATCCACTCGTGAACCAAAACGGGATCAGAAACTTGGGCATGAATGTTGTCTGCAACGGCTAATGGTCGGGCGCCCGAACGGATGACATCATTAACAGCCATAGCAACCCCGTCAATTCCGATGGTGTCATATTTGTCCGCTAACTGTGCCAAAAGAACCTTTGTGCCAACCCCCTCAATAACAAGGTCTAGGTAACAGTTTTCTCTAAAAGGGAAAATGTTCCCGTAGGGAAGCCGAACCACATCACCATAACAGCTAAACCCGTAGGTTTTCTCCAAAACTGTCAACGCCCTCTTCGACTCCCTCCTCAGTTTTCTGTCAACGCCAGCACGAGAATATGTAAATTTTCGAGGCAAACTCATCCCCTAAATCAAGCAACTAAAAATTGAAGCCTCACCGTAGATATACGTTTCCTCTATTAAGTAAATAAAAAAGAGAGGAAGAAAACCAGCACTTCTTAATCGATGTTATTTGCCTTCTGCAAGCAGTACCGTATGTCACATGCTTCAAAATAACTCATCCACTAGAAATAAACCGTAATTTATATAATTTTAACATCACCCTTTAACTATTGATATAGTTGATAGAGTTGGCTTAACATGGAAAATTGGGAGCTGATAATTATTGGCGCGGGTGCTGCCGGTTTAACCTCTGGAATTTACGGTGCAAGAAGTGGACTAAAAACTTTAGTTTTAGATGAAAAGCTGGCAGGAGGCACTGTTGCCGACGCGCCAATAATTGAAAACTACCCGGGTTTTCAAAGCATAACTGGGGTGGAGCTGGCTCAGAAGATGGCGGCTCAATGCAGAAGCTCTGGTGCAACCATCCACGAATTTGAAGCAGTGGCAAGTTTGGATTTGAAGGGCGAGAGAAAAATTGTGAAAACAAACCGTGGAGTTTATGAAGCGAAAGCTCTTATAATCGCGTCCGGTTCCCATTATCGCGAAATTGGAGTGCCGGGCGAGAAGGAATTTCGCGGGAGAGGAGTAAGCTACTGCGGAATTTGCGATGGCCCCTTTTTTAAGGGTAAACGAGTTCTCGTTGTTGGTGGGGGGAACTCGGCAGTAATAACCGCTCTATACTTGGCTGGGATAGTATCCGAAGTAAAAATTGCTCATCGCCGAGACGTGTTCCGCGCTGAAGAGGCGTTAGTGAAAGATTTGAGGAAAAAGGCGAACGTGGAAATTTTGTGGAACACTGAAGTGAAGGAGATACTGGGCGAAAAAGTTGTTGAAAAAGTGGTGGTTTTCAACAACAAAACTGGAGAAACCGCAGAGTTAAATATGGATGGTGTTTTCGTTCAAGTTGGAGAGGTTCCAAATAGTCAGTTTGCTAAGGATGCTGGAGTTGAGGTTGATGAAAAAGGTTACATTAAGGTGGATATTTTTCAGCGAACGAACATTCTAGGGGTTTATGCTGCTGGAGACGTTACAAATCATCCTGTTAAGCAGGTTGGAACAGCCGTGGGGCAAGGCATAACCGCCGCCTTAGAAGCCTACGGTTACATCAGGCGTCCATACTACCGCAAAGAATAATTTCGCAATTTTCTTAAGGAAAAATTGCGAAAAAAGGCATAACTCTTTTATATAATATTTTTGCTCAGTTATTACTTCGTTTAAATTCGCTTTAAAACCTTGAGCCACCTATGAGGGGCTTGGAATGTATAAAATAGTGAAAAAAAAGGAATTGGCTCCGAGCATTAAGTTGGTTGAGGTTTTAGCTCCGCATGTTGCTGAGAAAGCCCAGCCTGGGCAGTTCGTAATTTTGCGAGTGGATGAAAAAGGAGAACGTTTTCCCCTAACGCTTGTAGACTGGAACAGGGAAAAGGGAACGATAACTTTGATTTTTCTTGAAGTTGGAGTTTCAACCAAAAAGCTTGGGAAACTCGATGAAGGCGAGGCGTTATTGGATGTTGCTGGCCCACTTGGAAACCCTAGCGAAATAAAAAATTATGGCACGGTATGCGTTGTGGGCGGCGGCGTAGGCACGGCATCTGCATATCCAATAGCGCGGGCTCTTAAAGAGGTGGGTAACAAACTCATTTCCATAATAGGCGCAAAAACTGCCGGGTTACTGATACTTGAAGAAGAGATGGGAAGGGTTTCGGATGAACTTCACATTTCAACTGATGACGGAACAAAAGGACAAAAGGGCTTCGTTAGCGACGTTTTAAAAACGCTAATTCAGAAAGGATACAACTTTAACCTTGTTTATGCAATAGGGCCGGCTGTGATGATGCGGGCAGTGGCCGAAGTCACAAGACCATACGGCATCAAGACCATTGCAAGTTTAAACTCGATAATGGTTGACGGGATGGGCATGTGTGGCGCGTGCAGAGTAACCGTAGGCGGGAAAACAAGGTTTGCATGTGTAGATGGTCCTGAATTTGACGCACATAAAGTGGATTTTGGAGAGTTACTCAAGAGACAGATGAGTTTTCTGGCAGAGGAAAAAAGAGCTTTGGAAATTTGGGAATCGCGGAGGTGTTCTTGCCGTGAGTAACGCTGATGTTAAGCCGAAAATTCAAAAGAAATCTGTGCCCATGCCAAAGCAAGATCCAAAAGTTAGAATCAGGAACTTCAACGAGGTTGCGTTGGGTTATACGGAAGAACAGGCGCTGGCTGAAGCCAACAGATGCTTACAATGCAAAAACTCTCCATGCGTGAAAGGTTGCCCTGTGGAAATCGACATTCCTGCCTTTATCAAACTTTTAAGAGAAGGAAAATTTGAAGAGTCAATAAGGAAGATTAAAGAGAAAAACAGTCTTCCAGCAATATGTGGGCGCGTCTGCCCGCAAGAAGAACAATGCCAAAAGGAGTGCACGTTGGGTAAAGTAGGCGACCCGGTTAGTATAGGCCGTCTCGAAAGGTTTGTCGCTGACTGGGAGAGGCAAAAAGGCTTTAACATTCCGGATAAACCACCACCAACAGGCAAAAAAGTGGCTGTTATAGGTGCTGGTCCAGCTGGGCTAACGGTGGCTGCTGACTTAGCTAAACTTGGACATGAGGTTGTGATTTTTGAGGCTTTGCATCTTTCAGGCGGAGTGCTTATCTATGGGATTCCAGAATTCCGTTTACCAAAAAGCATAGTGCAAGCAGAAGTTGATTACATAGAGAAGCTCGGCGTCCAAATCCGCACAAACCATCTCATTGGGAGAACCTACACGATTCCTGAACTGCTTAAACGCGGCTTCAGCGCTGTTTTTATAGGAACAGGTGCAGGGCTGCCTCAGTTTTTAGGAGTTCCGGGCGAAAACTTGAGCGGAATATATTCTGCCAATGAATTTCTAATTAGGGTTAATCTAATGAAGGCTTATAGGTTTCCAGAATATGACACGCCTATAAAGGTTGGCAAAAAAGTTGCGGTTATAGGCGCTGGCAACGTGGCTATGGACTCTGCAAGGTCAGCTCTACGCCTCGGTGCAGAGGAAGTCTACATAGTTTATCGCCGGTCCAGGGAGGAGATGCCTGCACGTAAAGAGGAAATAGAAAATGCTGAAGAAGAAGGGGTGAAATTCAAGTTTTTAACAACTCCAACGCGTTTTATTGGTGACGAGAAGGGTTGGGTTAAACAGATGGAATGTATAAAAATGGAACTAGGTCCTCCAGATGAGTCTGGTAGACGCAGCCCAGTCCCGATTAAAGGCTCAGAGTTCCTGATGGACACTGATACAGTTATAATAGCTATCGGGCGCACTCCAAATCCAATAATTCAGCGCACAACGGAAGGCTTGGAAGTTACAAAGTGGGGCACGATTGTAACGGATGAAAATGGGCAGACAAGCCTTAAAGGAGTTTATGCCGGAGGCGACATTGTAACAGGTGAAGCGACGGTGATAAGCGCCATGGGCGCTGGCAAGAAGGCGGCAAGGGCAATCCATCAATATTTAATGGATAAGAAATAAGCCAACAACACTCTATATATCGCTAGAAAATGGAATGTATTGAATGTTAATATTTTTATTGCCATTTATTTGCGTATTTTTGTTTAGTGGTTATTGTTAGTTGTGCGTTCGTGAAACGATTGTTTTGAGCGTGGCAACTCTAGAGCTGCTAGGCTTAAGAGCAGACCAGATAGATAGCAAAAAAACTAACGCCATTGTAGTTAATGATACCGTAAAACCCAGCTCTCCATTTTTTAGGCTGTGTTGTATGCACCATTCTTGTAGGCATTAAGAATTCTCCTAACCTTTTTACATTTAAAAGCGCGTTTGCAAAGCAAAAACTATATGCTGACGAATTGTTAATCAGATTTTCAATCACTTGGAGAGTGAAGTAGTTTGGACATAATTGTTTGTGTTAAACATGTTCCAGACACAGCAGAAGCAGAACTGAAAATAGATGCCAGCGGCAAATCTATAGACAAAAGCGGGCTTGTCTTCGACATCAACGAGTGGGACGACTACGCTTTGGAAGAGGCTGTGCGAATAAAAGAGAAATTTGGTGGAACAGTTACAGCCATAACAATGGGTCCCAAAGACGCAGACTCCACATTGAGAAAGTGCCTTGCTCGCGGCGCAGACACAGCTATACACTTAATAGACCCGAAATTTGAGGGTTCAGACGCCTTTGCAACCGCGAAAATTCTCTGGGGTGTAATTAAAACTCTGCATTTCGACCTAATACTGACTGGAGCACAAGCAGGAGACGACGGCAGTGCCATGGTAGGTCCAATCCTAGCGGAGTTGTTGGGCATACCCCACGTGACTATGGTTAAAAAGATCGAGTTAGGCACAGGTTTAGCTAAAGTTAACCGCGAACTTGAGGGTGGTCTCGAAGAACAGTTGGAGGTTAAGCTTCCAGCATTGTTCACCGTTCAGACGGGTATAAATGAGCCCCGCTACGTTTCGATTATGGGCATTAGAAAAGCCATGCAGAAAGAAATAAAAGCGATGGGTTTAGCGGACATTGGCTTAACAGAGAATGATGTTGGCGTGGCTGGCTCATGGCTTAGCATACAGGAAATGTATGTTCCACCAGTTGAAAAACAAGCTGAGTTTATCAAAGGAAGCCCAGACGAAATCGCAGCCAAAATTGTTGAAATTCTAAAAACTAGGGGGCTGATTTAAAATGGCAGAACTGTTTGTTTTAGCCGAACATAGACAGGGGCAAATGCGGGACACAACCTTTGAAATGTTAACCAAAGCAAGAGAAATAGCGGAAAAAACTGGCGCAGAGCTAACTGCTGTTTTGCTTGGCAAAGACGTTAAAGAACACGCCAAGACCTTGTCGGAATACGCCAAAAAAGTCTTACTGGTTGAAGATGCAAAGCTTGAGAACTTCAACTCTGACGCCTACCAAAAAGTGCTTGCCCCACTAATTAAGGAGCATAAGCCGCGCTTAACAATGATCGGACACACCTCTTACGGTCTAGAGCTGGCTCCGAGACTTGCGGCATTACTGAATATTCCCCTCGCAACGGACTGTATAGACCTAGCCTTCGAAGACGATAGTTTTATTGTGACAAGACAAATGTACGGTGGAAAAGTAAATGTAAAAGCAAAGCTTCGCAAATCCGAAAGCTACATGGTGACCGTACGCCAAGCAGTCTTCACAGCTCAAAAGCCAGCATCGCCAGCAAACGGACAAATAATTGAAGTTCCATCTCCGCTAACAGAAGAAATAACAACAAAACGTTTCATACAGTATGTTCTCCCACCGCCTGGCGGAGTGGACATAACAGCCGCAGAGAGGCTTGTAGGCATAGGCCGCGGAATAAAGGATCAATCTAACATGCCTATGGTTGAGGAACTGGCGAAAATGTTGGGTGCGGTGCTCGCATGTTCGCGTCCAATAGTGGATAAGGGTTGGCTTCCAGCAGACCGTCAAGTAGGTTCATCAGGTAAAACTGTTAAACCTAAGCTTTACATAGCTCTCGGCATAAGCGGCGCTTTCCAGCATGTCATGGGTATGAAAAACTCAGACCTAATCATAGCAATAAACAAAGACCCGAAAGCGCCAATATTCAGCTTTTCAGATTACGGCGTAGTTGAAGACATGTTTAAGATTGTGCCAGTGCTTAAAAACAAAATCATCGAAGTTCGTGGACAAAAAGCCTAGCCCCTCTTTCTTTCTCTTTTTATTTCCAAAAATTAATGGTAAGATGTTTTCATTTTCTCGAAATGTATAAGTTAAAAGTTCTTTTTCTAAACATCAAGAGATGAAAACGTTTGCAATTAAAGATTAAAGTCGCTGGCATAGTTCAAGGAGTGGGATTCCGCCCATTCATTTATCGCATAGCCGTAAAAAACGGGCTTAGAGGTTATGTGAGGAACAGGGGTGATGCGGGAGTTGAAATTCTCGTTGAAGGCGAAGAAGATGACATTAAAAGTTTTATGCGTGATTTGAATGAGAAAAAGCCGCCTCTTGCCCAAATTTATGACATCATCACAACAGAAGTTATTGGCGAAGAGAAATATGAAAAGTTCACCATTTATAAAAGTTCAGAGGAAGCAGAACTTTCGGGCTCTGTTATCCCTCCAGACATAGCCATATGCAACGAATGCCTAAAAGAACTCAGAAACCCAAAAAAACCGAGATACGAGTACTTCTTCATCACATGCACTGACTGCGGTCCAAGGTTCACAATCATCGAGAAATTGCCGTATGACCGTGAAAACACGACCATGCGAGAGTTTCCAATGTGCAACTTATGCAAAAAGGAATACACAGACCCCTTAAACAGACGTTTCCATGCGCAAACCGTTGCTTGCCCAAAATGCGGTCCAAAAGTTTACTTGACAACGAGAAAGGGCGAGTTAATTGAGGCTGTTGACCCAGTTCGGGAGGCTGGCAAGCTTCTTTCAGAAGGATTTATAGTGGCTGTTAAGGGTTATGGCGGCTTCCATGTTGCCGCCTCAACCCTAAAGGACGAACCTCTTGCAAGGCTTAGACGGGTAAAGCATAGAAAACAAAAGCCCTTCGCCATTATGGCTCGAAGCTTGGAAGCGATAAAAACGTTCGCTCGAATGAGCAGACAAGAGGAAGAGTTGCTAGTTTCCTATACGCGCCCAATAGTTCTGCTAAACAAAAGTGAAGACTATTATCTTTCAGACTTGGTTGCTCCTGAACTGCATAATGTAGGAGTTATGTTGCCTTACACGGGCTTGCATTACATGCTTTTTGACAAAGTGGAAGACCCCTCCTTCGTAATGACAAGCGCCAACCCGCCGAACCAGCCCATAATAAAAGAAAACGAAGAAGCGTTAAAAACGCTTGGAGAAACCGTTGACTACTTCCTCTTCCACAACCGAAAAATAGCCCACAGATGCGACGACTCTGTTGTACGGATGCACAGCGAAGACACGGTTTTTATTAGGCGTTCCAGAGGTTATGCGCCCGCGCCTATAATGCTTAAGAAAAAAGCCATGCGTTGTGTTGTTGGTTTGGGCGGAGAGCTGAACAACACTGCCTGTGTTTTGCTTGGAAACAAAGCTTTCATATCCCAACATATAGGCGATGTGGAAAACGTCGAAACAAGAGAATTCCTAGAAAACGCAACAAAACACCTCATACGTTTAACAAACAGCAAAGTGGAAATGGTTGCTTGCGATTTACATCCCAAATTTACAACAACCAAGCTTGCTCAAAATTTGGCGAAAGAAAACGGTTGGCAACTAATCCAAGTGCAGCATCATTACGCCCACATAGCCGCCTTGATGGTTGAGCATAATGTGGAGGAGGTTGTGGGCGTTTGCTGCGACGGTTACGGATACGGCGCCGACGGCGGAGCATGGGGTGGAGAAATCCTCCTCTGTACAAGTGAATCCTCAAGTTTTAAGCGTTTAGCTCACCTTGAAAAACAACCCTTAATAGGCGGAGACTTGGCTACACGTTATCCCCTAAGAATAGCGGCTGGAATACTCTACAAAAAAGCAGATGTGAGAGACTGGCTGTTGCAGAATAAACAGCATTTTCCCCACGGCGAAAGCGAAATCCAAGTAATTCTCCACCAACTTGAAAAAGGGAGCAACATAATCGAAACAACCAGTTGTGGGAGGGTTTTGGATGCTGTTTCCGCTGTGTTAGGCATATGCTATGAACGCACCTATGAGGGCGAGCCAGCCATGAAACTTGAATCAGCCGCTTCAAAAGGCAGAGACGTTTTGAAGTTAAACCCAATAATAAAAAGCGACAAATTAGACACTACGCATTTGCTCCTAGAAATATTTGAGAACAAAAAGAGACAGCGTGTGGCTGATTTGGCTTACTCCGCTCATGCTTACCTGGCTAAGGGCTTAGCCACTCTGGCCATAGAAAAGGCGTTAGAAAACAATGTTAAGACGGTTGGTTTTTCCGGCGGGGCTGCGTGCAACGAAATATTGGCTTCCTATATGCGGAAAACCGTGGAAGAAGCTGGTTTAAAGTTTATTGTCCATAAAGTTGTTCCACCAGGCGACGGCGGATTATCCTTTGGTCAAGCAATTGTAGGTGGGTTTTTCCAATTTTAAACCATAACTGATTTATTGCCGTAAAATTGCTATTCTTTTGATGGATAATGTGTTTGGCGATTCCAGCAAAGGTCATAAGCATAAAAGATGATAAGGCTCAAGTGGACTTCGGAGAAGGCGTTTTAAGGGAGGTAAACGTGACGCTTGTAGACGCTAAAATAGGCGACTACGTTCTTGTCCACGCGGGTTATGCCGTCCAAGTTTTAAGCGAAGAAGAAGCGTATGAAACGTTGAAATTGTGGAGCGAAATCCTTGAAGCCTCCGCTGAAATTGAACAAAAAGATAGTTGACGAAAATGACTGAAAAGTTAAGATTTAGAGATCCAGAAACAGCGAAACGTGTAACAGAAAAAATTCGGGAAATCGCTCCGAAAAAAGAAACCGTGAAAATATGCCATGTCTGCGGCACACATGAATGGACCATAACACATTTTGGGATTCGAAACCTCCTACCCGACACGGTTGAAGTAATTGCTGGACCAGGATGCCCAGTCTGTGTGACTCCCGCCTCTGAAATCGACGAGGCGATCCGCCTAGCCAAAAAAGGCATTACAGTCACATGTTTTGGTGATGCACTGCGAGTTCCAGGCTCTGAAGGCTCTTTGCTGGATGTTAAAGCTGACGGGGCTGATGTTCGAGTTGTTTACGGCGTTGGTGACGCGGTTAAAATGGCTAGGCAAGAACCAAACAAGGAATTCGTGTTTTTCGCCATAGGTTTCGAAACCACTGCTCCATCCACGGCAGCTGAAGTCTTACACAAACCGCCCTTAAACCTCAGTTTTCTGGTTTCGCATAGGCTTATCCCACCAGCCATGGAGCTTCTTTTAGGGATAGGTGACTTGCACATTGACGGTTTTATTGCGCCTGGTCACGTAAGCACAATTATTGGCTTAAAACCTTACGAAATTTTTCCGAAAGCGTATCGGATGCCAACAGTCGTAGCTGGATTCGAACCCCTAGACGTATTATTCGCTATATATATGATTCTTAAACAGTTCAGAGAAGGAAAAGCACGTCTAGAAAACGAATACACACGTGCAGTCAGCCCGGAAGGAAATCTGAAAGCGCAACAACTAATGAAGGAGGCTTTTGAAACCGTCGAGGGAGGCTGGCGGGGTTTGGGCATATTGCCAAACTCCGCGCTGAAACTTAAAAAAGAATTTGCCTACTACGATGCACGAGAAAAGTTCGATGTCAAAATCAAGTTTGGTAAGGACTTGTTGCCAGGGTGCCAATGCCACTTGGTTATGATTGGCAAAATTAAGCCAACAGAATGTCCGCTTTTTATGAAGGCGTGTACTCCGCAAAAGCCGAGAGGAGCCTGCATGGTAAGCATAGAAGGCACATGCAGAATATGGGCAAAGGCAACAAAATAAATGTGAACTTTAAGAAGATTCGCTTTAAAAGAGTGAGCTAAAGCTTCGTGGAAAAGCTTTTTATCTAGAAAGATGCAAAACCAATCATCGAGGTTTATTAGATGAGTATCGAATCGAGTAAGACATTAGGCGGCGTAGGCGCTATATTGCTGGTCATCGGTTTTCTTGGTTTCTTCGCAGCAGGTCCCACACTTTTATTGTGTCTCGTCGGCATCATACTGGTTTTGATTGCTTTGAAGGGCTTTGCAGACCACTACCAAGAAAGCGGCATATTCAACAATGCCCTCTATGGATTCATTGCACTAATAGTGGGCGTGGTGGCGTTTTTTGCAGTGTTAGTGGCAATGGTTATGATGGCGATTTCCGGACTGGACATATCTAACCCGTTTGCAATTCAAAATTATTTCATGGATATGAACAACCTCTGGACCTTTATCGGGTACATCCTCGTAGCCTTTGTTATACTTTTCATATTTGTCATTGTTTCAGCGGTGTTCGTTAGAAAATCATTAGACAGCCTTTCAGCAAGATCTGGCGAAAAAATTTTTGGAACTGCGGGTTTGCTTTGGCTGATAGGCGCTGTGCTAACAATAATCTTCGTGGGTTTTATACTTATTTGGATTTCATGGATACTTATCGCCGTCGGATTCTTCTCTATTAAAACAACGACCGCTCAACCAACCGCGACGCAGCCCGCACCGTCTCCGCCATAAACTTAACAGTTGCACCACTTTTTATTTTACATGTTAAAAATTTAAACAGTAGTATGTCTCACTTGGGATAGAGGTTTGCTGAAAATGAGCGCTCAACATGACAGAACTTACACTGGTGTATGTATTGATTGCGGTTCGCCTTTAGTACTGTATGAGGTTGACTTCGAAAAGGGTAGGCGGATTATGCAGTGCACCCATTGTGGCTTGTACCATTTTTATAAGAAGGACTTTTTTGGCAAGTGGAAACTCGTGAAGGCTGGTCGCGTTTCAGATTTATGGAAAAGCTCAAAATAATGAGCCTTTTTAGCATATTCTCGGAATGGGGTCTCCTAATGGTCTAGAAATAATTCTTTTGCCGCCGACAATAGTTTGCATAGCCACACCGCTAAAGTCTGCAGTGGCTTCGCCTATGATTTCTGCTTCTTTTCCCTCGTTCGTCTCCTTAAGGAATTTTAAGACTTCACCCGCTTTTTCTCTAATAACTCCTATGATTATTTTTCCTTCGTTTCCAACTTCAAGCGGGTCTAAACCAAGCATTTCGCATGCTGCTCGCACATCTTCTCTTATTGGAATCTTGTTTTCATGAATTAGTATGCCTATTTGGGATTTCTCACTGAACTCGTTTAAAGCATCAGCTAAACCGCCACGTGTCGGATCTTTCATGGCAATTACTCCGCCAACTTCTGAGAGCAAACTTTGGATTAAGCGATTTAGAGGCTTCACATCTGACTTTATGCCGCTTCCGAAGCTTAATCCTTCTTGTGCAGATAAAACCGCCAGTCCATGGTCGCCGATTGTTCCCGAGAGAATTATTTTGTCACCAGCCCGCAAGTTTGAGTCCAAAATCCAGCGTGCTTTAAAATCACTCCTGAAACGTTTAACAATCTTAATGTTTCTTTCTAAGGCCGCTGTTCTTTTGCCAATTCCAGAAACGTTTATTATGCAGCCACCGAGGCTTCCTTTTTCCACAACTTTGGTGTCACCAGTAACTATGTTAACACCTGCTTCCTTACATGTTTGCTGCATACTAGCCAAAATTCTTTCAAAATCAGCCATGGCTAAGCCTTCCTCCAAAACAAAACCGCAAGCCAAGGCATAAGGCTCAGCTCCTAAAACCGCAATGTCATTAACGGTGCCGGAAACAGCTAAGCGTCCAATATCCCCGCCTGGAAAGAAAATGGGCTTAACTGCGTGAGAGTCGCTTTTAAGAACCACATCGCCAACAACAGCCGCGTCATCTAAAGCTTCAAGTGGCACCTCAAAGTCGGTTGTGGCGCCAAAGTATTTTACAATGTAATTTTTGACAAGGTCATGCATGACTGTTCCGCCGGCACCATGCAACATGGTTATATGCTCATTTTTGACAACCAATTATTCACCCTCACTTTAACTTCGGATACCATTAACTCTGGAAGTTAGACATAAACGAATCGCAAAATACGTAAAGGGCTGCCCATCAATTATCTAAATTAAAGCAAGTTGTTACTAAACCATGGAGCAAAAGAAGAGCTGTCTCCTACTTGCCGCAGCATCTATTCTTTGGGAAACACCGGTATTTTTTGAAAATTTGCTTTTGAACACCTAAGGCGTTAACCCTGTCACTTGAATGCGCTAAGTTTTGATTTGAATCTGCCAAAGGAAGTGTAGTATCTATCATAGAACCCTTGCCTTTGGCAGCATTCTCTGCGACTATTCCTGAAGAATCTTTCGAGTATCTGCAACTCGTAGGCATAACACTTTCCTTAACCGAAATTCTTTTACTCTTTCATAAATCATAACTAAAAATGGCTGAAGCCTCGTCTATCTCGTGTTTCTCCTATGTGACGAAGATGTTCTTACTAAAAATTAAGGTTTATAAGGCTTAACTCTGTCTGAAAACGCTCAAGCTAAAGGAAAACATTATAAATCGCTATGACGCTGTTCAATTGCACAGTTGGAGCGCGCATAAAGTGCCAAAATGGGGATACTCCATAGCGAAAGAGGAATTAGACCCTGAAAAAACCGTGAAAGTTAGTGGACGAGAGGTTAGGGTATCCCCTAAATCAGCGCGGGAGATATGTAAAACAATTAAAGGTATGATGCTGACTCAAGCGAAACAATTTTTGAAAGAGGTCATGGCAAAAAGAACAGCCGTTCCCTTTAGAAGGTTCAAAAAGAAAGCTGGACACCGCCACGGACTTAAAAAAGCTTACGCAGGCAGATACCCCGTAAAAGCAGCCAAGTACATTTTAAGGGTGCTTGAAGGTGCAGAGGCCAACGCAGAGTATAAAGGCCTAGACACTGAAAGACTTCGTATAATCCATGCCTCTGCTTATCCTGGAATCAAAGTCAAAAGGTATACGCCAAGAGCTTTTGGAAGGGCAACTCCTGAATTTGAAACGCTCTGCCACATTGAAATAGCTTTGGAAGAGCAACCAGAAACAGGGGAAGAAGCGTAATGTCCATAGTCAAACGTTTTATAACAGAATCAATAAAGAAGGCGGAAATAGACGAATTCTTGCAGAAGAAACTTGAAAGAGCGGGATACGGTGGGGTAGCCATATCCAAAACTCCCTTAGGTACCCACATTGTAATTTACGCGATGCGCCCAGGCCTAGTGATAGGGCGCGGAGGGGAAACAATAAGGGAGCTTGCAACAATCTTAGAAGAGAATTTTAAGATTTCAAATCCCCAGATTTCTGTTTCCGAAATAGAAGTTCCAGAATTAAACGCCTATGTTGTAGCCTCAAGGGTTGCAGCGGCGCTACAGCGAGGAGTACATTTTAGGCGTGCAGGTTTTTGGGCTCTAAACCAAGTTATGGAAGCAGGGGCCCTCGGTGCGGAAATAATCATAAGCGGAAAGCTGAGAACTGAAAGGGCAAGGTACGAGAAGTTCCGTGCTGGATACTTGCCGAAATGCGGAGACCCAGCCTTAAAGTACATGCGGAAAGCTGAGGTTCATGTTCAACTAAAACCGGGCATATTTGGCGTGAAAGTTAGGATAATGCCCCCTGACGCAAAGTTTCCAGACAAGCTCGAAATAATTGGAGAAATCCCATCGGAAGAAGAGGTCGTGGAAGAAAAGTCTGGAGAGTTGAAAGAGGAAGAGGGGGAGGCAGAGGAATAGGATGCCCGTACTGCGAATTAAAGAGATTCGAGAGATGTCCTCTGAGGAGCGATTAAAAAAATTAAACGAGTTAAGAACTGAACTGTTAAGGTTAAAAACAATGATTAAGGCAGGTGGCACTGTAGAAAACCCTGGGAGAATAAAGGAGCTGCGCAAAACCATTGCACGAATATTAACACTAGAACATGAACAAAAGCTTAAAAGTGGCGAAGCAGCAGCGGGGAAAAGAAAATGAAGGTGACACCAGACATAGTTCGATGTGAGTTTATTGGAACTGAAGCTACGGTTGCTAAAAGTAAGCATCCCTGTTACGTTGGGATATGTGGCAAAGTGATAGATGAAACAAAAAATACCTTTACAATTTTACATGAAGGTAAAAGAAAGGTCGTTGTAAAAGAAACAGCAGTTTTCCGCTTCAATTTTTTTGACGGAACCATAGTTGAAATTGATGGTAAATTGCTTGTAGGCAGACCTGAAGACCGCCTTAAAAAGCGCATTAGGAGGTTATGGTAATGCCTTTAACGTTCAAAAAGCCCAAAGAATCCTGCAACGACAGAAACTGTCCATTCCACGGCGACCTTCCGATAAGAGGGCGCATCTTGGAAGGAGTTGTTGTAAGCTCAAAAATGGACAAAACAGTTATAGTGAAACGCGAGTATCTCCATTACGTTCCGAAATTTCTTAGATACGAGAGAAGATATAGCCGTATACCATCCCACAATCCCCCATGTATAAACGCAAAAGAAGGAGACCGTGTCACAATAGCGGAATGCCGTCCAATAAGCAAAACCGTGTCATTTGTTGTTGTCGAAAAACATGAGGAGGAAGGATAGCATGGCGGCGAAGGCTAAACAGAGGGCTCTAGTTGCGAAGGGGATGCTTGGACATGGGCCAAAAATATCTAGGGGGCTGCCAGCAGGCTCCATGTTAAAGTGCGCTGACAACACTGGAGCCAGAGAACTACGTCTAGTCCAAGTTATGGGCTATAAGGGGAAATTGCGGCGCTACCCCTCTGCTGCTGTGGGCGACAGAGTAATTGTATCCGTTAGGCATGGAACCCCTGACATGAGAAAGAAAATTTTCCAAGCTGTTATCGTACGACAGAGAAAACCCTACAGAAGAACTGACGGTGTATGGGTTCAGTTTGAAGACAATGCCGCTGTCATAATAACCCCTGACGGAGAAATGAAAGGTTCGGAAATTCGCGGTCCAGTAGCGAAGGAGGCGGCAGAAAGATGGCCGAGAATAGCGAGCGCCGCCAGCATAATAATATAGGGTGAAAAAGCATGCAAGCTCTAAAACAATCGGCAAAACCGTCCAAACAAAGAAAAATACTGCGTCAAGCACCAGACCACATACGCCACAAGCTTTTAGCCGCCCCTCTTTCACCTGAACTTAAAGCCGAATATGGCGTAAACGCTATACCCGTGAGAAGCGGTGACACAGTTCGCGTCATGCGTGGAGACCATAAGGGATTTGAAGGAAAAATCACTCGTGTAGATAGGAAGAAATTCCGAATATACGTGGAAGGTTTGACGAGGGAAAAGGTTGATGGATCCACAATATTTGTTCCAGTTCATCCATCTAAAGTTATGATTACACGGCTAAACCTCGATGACAAATGGAGAAAAGGGGTTTTAGAAAGGAAAAAAGTGGCTCGTAAGGAATTGGAAAAAGCTGTGGAAGTGAAAGGAGGAATAGTTGAAGAAAAACTTGTAGAAGAGGAGAAATCGCGAGAGAGAGAAATAGAAACCGCAAAAGAGCTTGTGGAAAAAGAGGCAAAAACTGAGAAGGTTGAAGAAAGAGAGGTTAAGACAAAAACGAAGAAAAAACAGAAAATCGCCCAGAAAAAAGAGGGGAAGGAATAAACTTTGGGTAAAAAAGGTGGGTCAACAGGATTAAAGCGGAAACCTGCTCCGAAATTCTGGCCTATTCCGAGAAAGAAGTTTGTGTGGACTGTAAAACCTTCTCCGGGGCCGCATTCCCTTGAAAATTGCTTACCACTAGCTATAGTTCTGCGGGACATCCTTGGGTTTGCTAAGACAAGGAAAGAGGCTAAACTCATAGTTTCACAAGGCAAAGTCTATGTAGATGGCAAAATTAGACAAAAAGACGATTTTCCTGTGGGACTTATGGACGTAATTGCAATACCTGAAGCAAACGCTTTTTTCCGCGTTTTACCTTCTCATAAAGGTTTCATCCTTCACCCGATTGGCAAGGAAGAAACAAGCTTTAAGCTGTGTCGAATAGAAAATAAGACCTGCGTCAAAAAAGGTCATGTGCAACTCGGTCTCCACGATGGTTCAAACATTCTAGTGAAAGTTGCAGATCCTCGAAATCCGCAAGAGGATGTTTATGAAACCTTAGACACTTTGAAGATAAGTCTTCCAGATAGGCGGATCCTGGAACATGTTAAGGTTAAAGAGAATGTTTTGGCGATAATAACTGGTGGAAAAAACATTGGGAAACATGGCAAAGTGGTGGAGATTAAAAGAACGAAAGGTGAACGGCGAAGGAACGCCTTGGTTGTAATCGAAGACGAGAAGGGCAGCCGTTACCAGACAATACTGAACTTTGTTTTCGCTTTAGGTGAAACAAAGCCACTTATATCAATACCGGAGGTTGCTACTGTTGTCTGAAGATGAGATTCGGAAGAAATGGGAAGAACATCCCATGTTGAAACCAAAAATTGGAAAAGTTGTTGTTAACATAAGCGTCGGGAAGTCTGGGGAGCCGCTAGAAAAGGCTGCAAAAGTTTTGAAAGATTTAACAGGTCAAACGCCCTGTAAACGAAAAGCAAAGAAGACAATCAGGGATTTCGGAATTAGGAAAGGCGAACCGATAGCCTGCATAGTTACGCTTAGAAAGCAAAAGGCGCTAGATTTCTTAAAAAAAGTTTTACAAGTAATCGATAACAAAATTCCAAAGGAAAGTTTTGACAAGCACGGCAACTTCTCCTTTGGCATAAAGGAGCACATAGAGATAGCAGGTGTAAAATACGACCCTGACATTGGCATATTTGGGATGGATGTCTGCGTCACCCTCGGCCGCCCTGGATACCGAGTTAAAGAGCGGCGAATTAAAGGGACAAAGGTTGGCGCAAGACATGTATTGACACCTGAAGAAGCCATGGTTTTCGTTAAAGACGCGTTAGGGGTGGAAATTGTCTAGGAGGGAAGCATTATATGGCTAAGTATAAGCCTAAAAAAGAAAGAAAGTACGGTAAGGGTGCTAGGCCATGCAGCAGATGTGGATCTTATGGACCAATAATCAGGCGTTATAATTTATATTTGTGTCGACATTGTTTTAGGGAAGTAGCTAAAAAACTTGGCTTCAAAAAATATGAATAGCGAGGAAAATTTCATGGACACTTTGGCAAATGGCTTGACAACAATCATAAATAATGAGATGCGAAACAAGCGGGAATGCGTGATTAGCCCAGCCTCTAAACTTTTGGGTCGAGTGTTGAGGATTATGCAGTTAAATGGTTACATTGGAGAGTTCGAGTTTATCGATGATGGGCGTTCTGGGAAATTTAAGGTTCAGCTTTTGGGAAGAATAAACAAGTGTGGAGCTATAAAACCACGCTTCCCTGTTAGAGTAGAGGAATTTGAGAAATGGGAGAAAGAGTTTCTTCCGTCAAGGGACATCGGCATCTTAATTGTTTCAACTCCTAAGGGAGTGGTGTCTCATAAGGAGGCTAAGGAAAAGTGCATTGGAGGTAGATTGTTAGCATTTGTCTATTGAAAGGTGTCATCCTATGCAGGCTGTTGAAATTTCAAGAATAATTCAAGTTCCAGAAGATGTGGAAGTGACGGTTGAAGGAAGAAAAGTTACGGTTAAAGGGGCAAAGGGAACATTAACCCGCGACTTTTCCAAAGCCCCAGTTTCAATCGAGGTTAACGATAAAACAATCCGAGTTTGGGCTGAGTGGCCACGCAAAAAAGAGGCTTCTCTTGTAGGCACAGTTTGTTCTCATATCCAAAACATGATTACGGGAGTTAGGAAAGGTTTCTCGTATAAACTTAAGATAGTTTTCTCTCATTTTCCAATTTCGGTCAAGGTTAAAGACAAGGTAGTTTTAATAGAAAATTTCACTGGCGAGAGGAATCCAAGGAAGGCAAAAATCATCGGAGACGTGCAAATTAAGGTTCAAAGCGAAGACATAATAGTTCAAGGCATAAACCTTGAGGACGTAAGCCAAACAGCAGCAAACATCGAGCAAGCAACTAAAGTGAAAAGGAAGGACCCGAGGGTTTTCTTGGACGGCATATACGTGTACGAGCGCAGTGAAGGGATGGAAGCATGATGGAACAGAAAGCAATAACAAAAGAAAAAGCCCTTAAAATGCGGGAACGCGTCAAAAAGAAAAAGCCAAACTTTGTTAGGCAAGAAAGCTGGCGGTACATTCGCTTAAAAGAGAATTGGCGCAAACCAAAAGGCATAGACAACAAGATGCGAAGAAAAATCAAGGGTTGGCCGCCAACAGTGAATGTTGGCTATAGGGGACCAAAAGTTGCTAGAGGTCTTCATCCATCAGGCTATGAAGAGGTGCTGGTGCACAATCTCGATGAAATCAGGAAGGTTAACCCCAAAACTCAGGTTGTGCGCATTGCCCACACAACTGGTAAGAGAAAAAGACTTAAAATCATTGCTGAGGCGAGGAAGAAGAAAATCACCATTGTGAACCCCAAAGAAGTCGAGGAAAAAGTTGAAGAGAAGAAGGAGAAACTAGAAGAGAAGCCTGAGGAAATGGAAGAGGGAGAAGAAAAGAAGACTAAGGAGAAAAAACAGGGAAAAAAGCGGAAAAGTGAAAGAAAAAGTGAGGGCGGTGCCAAAGAAGGATGACGAGCCTAAAGAGTCAGCGGCGTCTTGCAGCCAAAATATTAAAAGTTGGGCAAAACAGGGTTTGGATAAACCCTGAAAGGATAGACGATGTTGAAACTGCAATAACAAGGGAGGAAATTCGTAAACTAATCCATGAAGGCATTATTAAACCGCTACCAGAGGAAGGTGTAAGTCGAGCAAGAGCTCGAACGGTGCATTTGAAAAAGAAAGTTGGAAGGCGGCGTGGACCGGGTAGTAGAAGCGGGGGACTTCATTCTAAAATTTCCAAGAAGGATGCTTGGATGGCTAAGATTAGGGCTTTGAGGATGAGGCTTCGTGAATTAAAGGCGAATAGAATTATTACAGAAGCAACTTATCGGAAGCTCTACAAAATGGCGAGCAGTGGAAGATTCACGTCTGTCGCTGATTTAGAACGTCACCTTAAAGCACATGGACTCTGGAGGAAACGCTGATGGCTCGGAACGCACGCTATTGTGTTCCATTTCGGCGGAGAAGAGAGGGAAAAACAGATTATAGAAAGAGGAAGGCCTTGGCGCTTTCAGGCAAGCCCCGTCTCGTTGTGCGTGGCGCATTAAATAACATTGTTGCTCAAGTTGTTGTCGCTAAACCCCATGGCGATGAAGTTTTGGTTTCGGCGCATAGCAGAGAACTGGCAAGAAAGTATGGGTGGAGGGCTCATAGAGGAAACGTTCCAACAGCCTATTTGACAGGGCTTTTATGCGGTTTGAAGGCTAAAGCCAAGGGAGTAAGCGAGGCAATTTTAGACATTGGATTGCACTTTCCTTCCAAGGGCTCAAGGGTTCTAACAGTGTTGAAGGGAGCGTTAGATGCTGGAATGAATATTCCCCATGGCGAGGAGAAACTTCCAGACGAAGAGCGAGTGAAAGGTGAACACATCGCAAAGTATGCAAAAAATTTGGCTTCCAACCCCGCAGAATACAATCTTCGATTTTCAAAGTATCTGGCAAATAAGCTTCAACCAGAAAGTCTTCCAGAACATTTTGAAGAGGTCAAAAAAGCCATAATCGCTGAGTTTGAGGGTGGAGGTAAAAAGAGTTGACAGCGGAAGGTAAAACGGCTGAAAGTTTGGAGCAATGGGTTCCCAAAACCCGCGTTGGAAAAATGATTCAAGAAGGCAAAATCACCTCAATGGAAGAAATCTTTTTAGGCGGTTATAAAATCCGTGAACCCCAAATTGTTGACGCTTTGCTCCCAGACATTCAAGAGGAGGTCATAAACATAAACTTAGTTCAAAAACAGACAGATGCTGGCGAAAAATCAAGGTTTAAGGCAATTGTGGCTGTTGGAAACAGGAACGGATACATAGGTTTAGGATCTGGGAAAGCAGGTCAGGTGCGAACAGCCATAGAGAAGGCTGCTGCGGACGCCCGCCTAAACCTAGTTCCTGTTAGGCGTGGTTGTGGAAGTTGGGAGTGTGGTTGTGGTAAACCTCACTCGGTGCCCTTCCAAGTTGAAGGCAAATGTGGCGGTGTAAAAATAGTTATGGTTCCTGGCCCGAGAGGCTTGGGTCTAGTTGCTAGCGAGGTTGCAAAAATAATTTTAGGTTTGGCCGGAATCAAAGATTGCTGGACTAGGAGTTATGGTTCAACGAGAACTGTTCCATCATTTGCATACGCAGTCTTTGATGCGTTGAAGAAAACCTACAGCCTAATAACTCCGACGGACTGGGTGAGGTAATTGGACGAGAAAATCGAAGAACGAAAATGCTTGGCGGTTGTAAGAGTTCGCGGCACTATAAGCGCCTCAAATGAGGTGAGGGAAACCCTAAAAATGCTCCATTTAACAAGGAACAACTACGCCATACTGATTGATAATAGGTCGTCATTTCTTGGAATGTTGAAAACCGCGCAAAGCTTCATAACATGGGGTGAGGCCTCTAGAGAAATAGTGCATCTTCTAATAAAGGAAAAGGGTGAACTGGTCGGAAACAAGAAGTTAACCGAAGAATATGCCAAGAAAATTGGTTATAACTCCCTAGAAGATCTCGCAGAGGCTGTTTTCAACTGTCGTGCAGAATACTGGAAGTTGCCAAATATTAAACCCGTTTTCAGGCTTCATCCACCCAAGAAGGGTTTTAAGGGAAAGATAAAGAAGAGCTACGGTATGGGCGGTGAACTTGGCTATCGAGGAGAAAAAGTTAACGACCTTATAGAGCGGATGATATAAGTTTAACGTTTTTCTATCCGATACATTTTATAGCTACTTTTGAAATGCCTTTGTATCCGAGGGAGCGTTGATTGAGCGCGAGATGGCGTAGTAACAAGAAAGCGCGGAAGCGATTCAATGTTGTAACGAGACGTAGCGAAACCCGCGGAAAGAACTTTTCTAAAATTTTTCGAACTAAGAATCCTAAGGGCAGATGGCGGGCTTATCCATATAGGTATTTTGCTCCGAAAAGCCTCGCTGTGAAAGAGTATAAGTGGATAGAGCCTCTTATCGACATCCTTGAAGACAAAGATGAAATTGTTGTTGTTGCAGGGCTGGCTGGTTTCAAGATAGAAGATCTTAAAATCAGTGCAGAAAATAAACAGTTGATATTATCTGCTGAGGCTGTGGACCGCAAATACCGCAAGAGCTTAAATCTTCCAGAAAAGGTTATTCCAACCACAATGCGTACAACATATAAGAATGGTGTGCTTGAAATAAGGTTAAAAAGAGCTACTGAAGAGAAACCTATCGATAAATTAGCTGGTTAAAAAATGCCTCATAAACTTAGAAAAATCAGGAAAAAGCGGGGTTCGAGGACTCAAGGTTACGGGAGAGTAGGTCAACACAGAAAGTCCGGGTCCAAAGGTTATCGAAAGGCCGGACGACATAAACATCTATGGTCTTATGTCATAAAGTATGAACCGGAATATTTTGGGAAAAAGGGTTTTACATCTCCTAAAAGTTTGAAAAGAAAAGTGAAAACTATAAATGTTGGAAAACTTGACGAGATTGTTAAGAAGATTTCTGTTGGAGAGAAAAATGGAAAGTTCCTCGTAGACTTAACAAGCCTTGGCTATACAAAGCTTCTTGGTGCGGGAAAAATTACAAAGCCGCTAATAGTTAAAGTGGCTTCGTGCTCGAGGTTGGCGGCTGAAAAGATAAAAGAAGTTGGTGGAGAAATTTTAACAGAAGAAGTAGAAGAGGAATTAACGGAAGAGGTAGAAAAAGAGGGAGAGTGAAAACCAACCAATGGCTGGCAGATTCCTAAACCTGTTCAAACCAATTGCAAGGGTTCTACCAGAAGTAAAGGCTCCAGAACGGAGAGTACGGTTTAACGAGAAACTGTTCTGGACAGCTTTAGTTGTGATAATATACCTTGTTATGGCAGTAACCCCACTATATGGCATACCTTCAACCACAGAGGAACGATTCAGTGCTTTAAGAATAATTTGGGCTTCAAGCCACGGCACCCTCATGGAGCTGGGGATAGGTCCCATAGTCACGGCTGGATTAATACTGCAACTTTTAGTTGGCTCAGCCATGATAGAATGCGACATGTCCCGTCCAGAAGACAGAAGCCTCTTCACGACAGCGAGCAAAGCTCTTGCCATAATTCTCACAGGGGTTCAGGCAACAGCCTATATACTCAGCGGAATGTACGGTGATTTGTCTAGCACGATAAGAATAATGGTTTTCTTACAACTAGTGGCTGCTGGAATTATCGTGCAGTTGTTAGATGAGCTTGTTCAAAAGGGATGGGGGTTCGGCAGTGGAATAAGCCTTTTTATAATGGCTGGTGTAGCACAACAAATATTCCTTGCATGTTTTAACCCCTCTCCACCGGTTGATGAATATGGTAGTTATGGAATTTTTGTGGCATTAGCGCAAACAATAATGAGCGGAAAACCAGCGACAGGCTTATTATTAAGGGGAAACTATCCATCTTTGATAGGTTTTATAGCTACAATAGCAGCCTTTTTGGTGATAATTTACATGGAAGGTGTAAGAGTTGAACTACCCATATCTTATGCTGGTTACAGAGGTTTCAGAAGCCGATACCCAATAAAACTTCTATACGTATCCAACTTGCCAGTAATTTTCGCATCTGCTCTCTTCGCCAACATCTTCATCTTCTCGCAGCTCTTCTGGAGCACGTTTGGCGGTCAAAGAGAGAATGGAACCGGAATACTCTGGATTGACATTTTAGGGCAGTTTAGATGGAACACAGAGGGTAGCACGCCCAGTCTCGAGCCTGTTGGAGGCCTTGTTTATTATGTTACAGCACCGCATAGCCTTGCAGATGTTGCTGCCCGTCCAGATCGAGCATTGGGTTATCTCACGATTCTCGTTGTTTTCTGTGTTATTTTCTCGCTTACTTGGCTTGAGGTTGGCGGTTTAGGACCATCGACCGTGGCTAAGCAACTGGTCGATGCCGGCATGCAAATTCCTGGATACAGACGCTCTGAAAAGGCTATTGAATCCATTCTTAAGCGTTACATTCCAGCAGTTACAGTTCTCGGCGGAATAATTGTAGGACTGATTGCTGGTATTTCAGATTTTCTAGGAGTTTTCGGTTCAGGAATGGGCATTCTGCTTTCTGTTGGTATAATATATCAGTATTACGAAATTTTGGTTAGGGAAAGAGCCGCCGAAATGTATCCAGCTTTCCGCAGAATATTTGGAGAATAAAACTGTGAGCCTAGAAGCAAAAATAGTTATTAACTGGACTTAAACAAAAGCAATTAAGCAAGTTTGTATGCGCAGAAAGGTGAAATACCATGAGTACTGGAATACCCATGGCTACAATAGAGGTTATGTTAATCAGTCTAGCTATTTCCTTTGCAGTGTCTTCCCTTAACCGCCTCTTGATAAGCAGGTTTGTTGGCTGGAAGCAATATAGGATGATGCAAAAAGAAATCGCTGAATACCAAGCTCAATTGACTCAAGCAATGCGCACAAAGGACAAGAAGCTAATGGAGAAAATAAAAAAGAAAGAACCACAGATTATGAATATGCAAAAGAAATTACTTAAACCGCAACTAGTTTTATTCGGAATTTATCCAATTTACTTCATAATTTGGCCAATATTAATGCCTATGTATAGCGGAAATGTTGCATATATACCTGGAATCGGCGGAATACCATTCATTTACTGGTACATGATTTGTTCCTTGCTTTTTGGAGTACTTTCCTCTAGACTTTTGGGTATGTTGCCCATTGAATAGGAGGATGAGAGTTTGCCGCAACCTCATTTACGCACAAGAAGCAGAAGGCGCATAGAAAAATCCTTGCCTGGCGGGGAAAACAAAGTATACTTTAAAAAGGAAAAACCACGAGGTCCTTCGTGTTTTCTGTGCGGCAAGCCAATAGCGGGATTTCCACGTTTAACTTCGTCGGAAACAAGCAAGCAAAACCTAAGCAGAAGAAGAGTTTGGCGTCCTTATGCTGGGCAAGTTTGTCATAACTGCCTAAAAAACGCTTTAAAGCAAACGGCGAGAACAATGTAAAACAATTGAGGAACACTGATGACTGTTGATGGAAAATCCAGAAAAGCAACCAAAGAACCGCTTGTCATTTGCATTTCAGGGATGGCTGGGAGTGGAAAAAGCACTGTAGCTAAAAAGCTTGCAGAAAGATATGGACTGAAATACTATTCTGGCGGCGAAGCGCTGAAAGAACTAGCTGCGGAAAAAGGCCACGAGCCTTTTAAACGCGGATGGTGGGAAAGCGAAGAAGGCATACGTTTTATAAAAGAAAGGGAAAATAACCCAAAATTTGATGAAGCAGTTGACAAAAAACTGATGGAGCTAGCACAGCAAGGAAATGTAGTTTTAGACAGTTGGGCTATGCCTTGGCTTTTAAAGAAGGGTTTCAAAATATGGCTTGAAGCCTCCCTTCAGAAGAGAGCAGAGAGAATAGCTAAAAGGGATGGCGTGACTGTTCAAGAAGCCTTAGAGGCCATAAAAAGAAAAGAAGAGGGAACAAAAAACATTTACAAAAAGCTTTACGGTTTCGACCTCGGGGAAGATTTTTCGCCCTTTCACCTAGTTTTGGACACTGATAACTTGACACCCGAAGAAGTTTTTCAAGTTCTATGCAAAGTGATAGACAGCATCGTGCTTAAGTCGGAGACAACTTAGCATTTTGATCGCGTGTTTTTGCGTAAATTTTAAGGTTTCTGTATAAGCTTTTTATATAATCTTCTATAACAAAGCTCTGGAAGTCGTGTTGCAAATGAAAATGAAGAAAGGCGGTTTCAGAACAGACCATTTAACGTTTGGCATTTTTGTCGGAATAATGGTTTCATTTGCACTCTCATTTTTCTTTCGCACAAGCACCGAATTGACATCCACGCTCTTAATCTTCAACATCCTTTACACCCTTCTCACCTTTCCTCTGGATGGGACATTGACAAAGAAACTGTGCATGTTGTTATTGGGAAATGTTATTTGCTTGATTTGGAATAGCCTCTTTATTATGTTTGCTGTCGCTGCCGCTGAATACTTTTTTTAGCTCTTTTGAGGTGCTATACATGATTCTCAATCCGTTTTTAAATCTCATATGGTTTGTCTCCTTTTGGTCTGTGAGTCTAACCATTTTTGCCGTTTCAAGGGAGAATCTGAGGCATAAGCATGCTTATTGAATTTTTAGAAGCAGTATTCGTCATTTTAGTAGTCTTAATGGTTGCCTCTCTCGTCAGACACTACATTTTTGTTATAACTGTTATTAAGAATACGGGTAAAAATAAAAAAGGTACTAATGTTGTAGACACTATCTGTCAGCCCACTGTTTCCATTTTAATCCCTGCGCTAAACGAGGAAAAAGTTATTGGAAGAATTCTCAAAAGGATGACCGAGCTGACGTATCCAAAAGACAAATTACAAGTTATAGCCATTAATGATGCTTCAACAGATGCCACCGGACAAATTGCAGAAGAATACTCAAAGAAATATAACTTCATCAATGTGGTGCATAGAAATCAACATGAAGGAGGTCGAGGTAAAGCCTCTGCACTTAACGCTGGACTTAAACACGCTAAACATGAAATCATCATGTGTTTTGATGCGGATTATTACCCTCAAAGAGACATTTTGGAAAAAACTCACGAGAGAGTTTGCAGACCCAAAAGTTGGAGCTGTTCAAGGCAGAATTATTGTGTTGAATGAACCCCCAAAACGTGGTTACAAGACTTGTAGCGCTTGAAAGGATAGGCGGATATCTTGTTGACCAGAATGCGCGGGATATTCTCGGGCTTATACCGCAGTTCGGCGGAACAGTTGGAGGCTTCAGACACGACCTATTAAGGTCTTTAGGAGGATGGGATGAATCCGTTTTGGCTGAGGACACCGACTTAACTTTTCGTGTTTATCTTGCTGGCTATAAGATTCGGTATGTTAACGATGCCGAATGCTACGAAGAAGCTGTTGAGAACTGGCGTACCTACTGGAGGCAAAGGTACAAGTGGGCTAAAGGGCATATGCAATGCGCAATAAAGCATTCTTTTAAAGTTTTAAAGAGCAGCAACCTAAAACTTAAAGAGAAAATTGACGGCTTACTCTTGTTATATATATTATGCCTCTTCTGGTCATGCTTTCTTGGGTTGTGGGAATTCCGCTTTTACTTTTGAAATCCTCTCAATGGCTAACAGCCCTTTGGGCTTTCATCCCAGTTTTTCTATACAGCTTTATAGGCAACTTTGCACCCTTTTTTGAAGTTGGAATTGGCGCTTATTTAGACAACCGAAGAAGAGCCCAATGGCTAATTCCATTGATGATCTTTATATTTTGTATACAACATGTGCATATGCCTAATAGCGTTTGTTGACATATTGTTTTCTAAAATCTTTAAAAGAAAGGGTAACTACTGCTGGAGTAACCCCCCATTCTGGAAATGGAAACTGTTATATTATGAATTAGGGCAATTGTCTGAAGGATGACTCCGAATCCGACTTCAACAATGCTTATGCTCTTTCTGGAGATATCCACATTTATTCTCATCATGCTTCTACCGGCGTTTCTTGAACTGAAACAGCCTAAAGACGCAGGACCTAGAAGAATATATGATTTTGAAATCACACCCTATCCCTTAACTAAGATGAACTTGCCTTTAGTTGATATTGACGAAGAACAAGTTGTTTTAGATCAGAAGATTCTAAGTATTTTAATTGAATTAATATTATAAGAAAGGGAAACTATGCTTGTAACAAACCGTGAACTACTTTTACCTGCGAGAAAAAATAGTTACGCAGTCGGCGCCTTCAACATTCAAAACCTTGAAAGTTTCTTAGCGGTTACGGAAGCTGCTGTTGAAGAAAAGTCTCCAGTTATAGTTGCAGTCACGCCGAGCGCCATAAAATACGCTGGTTTAGCTTACTTAGTAAAAATTGTTAGGACAGCAGCGGAAAACACACCAGTGCCCATGTCCCTGCATCTTGACCACGGCGAAGACTTTGAAACAGTTTCCAAATGTATAGAAGCGGGCTTCACTTCGGTCATGATTGATGGTTCCTTTCTAAGTTTTGAGGAAAACATTGCCCTTACAAAGCGTGTTGTTGACCTTGCCCATTCTAAAGGTGTTTCTGTTGAGGCTGAGCTTGGAAGGCTTGCTGGCGTTGAGGAGAAAACTGTTGAAGAGAAAGAAGCCATTCTAACAGACCCAGATGCGGCGGAAGAATTCGTTAAGCGAACTGGCGTTGACGCTTTGGCTGTTGCCATAGGCACTTCCCACGGCGCCTACAAGTTTAAGGGCGAAGCCAAGCTTGACTTCGAAAGATTGAAGCTAATAGCTAAAAAGGTTGATATACCTCTTGTTTTGCATGGTGCTTCAAGCGTGCCAGCGTGGATAATTGAAAAAGCCACAAAATATGGCGCTGAACTTTCTGGGGCTAAGGGGATACCGGAAGAACATATAAAAAAGGCGATTTCCATGGGAATCTCAAAGATTAACATTGACACTGACTTGCGACTTGCCTTCACAGCAGCCGTCCGCGAAGTTCTGGCAAACTCGCCGAAAGAGTTTGGAAGTTCAGGAAAGCTTGAGGAGGATGCCCTGAATGAAAGTTGGAATTTTAAGCGGCGGCGGAGACGCGCCTGGAATCAACGCAGTTATACGTGCTGTTGTAAGAAAGGGAATTCAATGCTACAATGATGAGATTGTCGGCATAAGGGATGGGTGGCGCGGGCTACTTGAAAGTAAGTTTCAAAAGTTAGATTTAGACGCTGTTTCAGGCATCCTTCCCCGCGGAGGCTCCATCCTTGGAACTTCGAGAACAAATCCTTTCAAAACGCGAAAAGGGACCAGAAAAAATTGTTGAAAACGCTAAAGCTGCTGGGCTGGAGGCCGTTATCACCATAGGGGGCGACGACACTTTAAGCGTAGCCCACAAAATGGGTGATTTTGGACTGAAATGCGTCGGCGTCCCAAAAACCATTGATAATGATTTGGTTGGCACAGACTACACTTTTGGTTTCAATACGGCTGTTACCATAGCCGCTGAAGCCCTTGACAGGCTTCATTCCACAGCAGAAGCCCATAATAGGGTTATGATTCTAGAGGTTATGGGAAGATACACGAGTCACATCGCCCTAAAGACTGGGCTTGCTGGCGGTGCAGACGTGATTTTGATTCCAGAGAAGCCCTTCGACATAGAAGAAGTTTGTGAATACATTAGGCGTAGGCAGAAACGGGGTAGAAACTTCAGCTTAATTGTTGTGGCTGAAGGTGCCAAGCCGAAAGGCGGAACGGAAGTTGTTTACAGCGAGAGCATAGACGAGTTCGGTCACATAAGCCTCGGTGGAATCGGCTACTATCTCGGAAAGGAAATTGAGAAACGCACAGGCATAGAAACGCGGGTTGTTGTTTTGGGGCATCTGCAACGCGGAGGCTCTCCAACACCATTTGACAGAATATTGGCCACAAGATTCGGAGTGGCAGCCATCGACCTTGTCCACGAAGGAAAGTTTGGGTTTATGGTTGCTCTTCAAGGGAACAGGATAGTTTCAGTTCCTTTAAACGATGTCGTTGGCAAGCGTAAAACTGTGGATTTGGAGCTTTACAACATGGCAAGCGTGTTCTTCGGCTGAAAGAAGAAAATAGGTTAACTTCCTCCTTTCTCTGCTAAGTTCTAGGCTTTCTAAATGAAACGTCATCGCTGATGCCGACCAGCCATAAACTGTTTTTAGCTAGGTTTTAGCATTCTCCGCTATTCTTCCTTTTTCTTAAATTCTGGGCATCTTAAGGTGTGGATTGATGGTGCCGCCTAATTGGGTTATGCCGCCAACAGAACGCGGGGTAAGGACACAAAGCGTTGTTTATTATGCCTTACCAACCTCTCGAAACCTAAAACGCGAAAACCCTCAGCTAGTAAAGTTTAAACATTTTCTCGCTAATCAAGATAAGCTTGACTGTTGCACAGGCTTACTTGGAGAGTGCTAATTCTTGACGAAGACCCACATAGTTGTTTTAGTGACAACATCAAGCAAGGAAGAAGCCGAGAAAATCGCCAATAGCCTACTAAATGAAAGGTTAATTGCGTGCGCCAACATAATAGGTCCCGTGCACTCACTTTTCTGGTGGACTGGAAAAATTGATAGGGCAGAGGAATACGTTCTTTTAATGAAATCTCGCGAAAACTTGTTTGATGAATTGTCTAAGCGGGTTAAGACTTTACACAGTTATGAGGTTCCAGAAATCATTGCTTTGCCTGTTGTAAAAGGCTATAAGGCTTATATGGAGTGGCTTGACAACTCTCTCAAAAAAATCTAAACAGTCCAACAGCTACAATGCACATAAACTTTTATAGGTTTTGTTGACTCATGAATGTTTTGGGCGGTGGGTCTTAGGCGGGGGGCTAGGGGTCCCCTGAACCGTAAACCCTCTATACGACGGGCCGAAAGCTGAGGCTGAGGCGCCCGTGGCTGCTTAAACCCCTTACTCCCGAAGCGAAGACTACCTGTCCCTTGGAGTCGGCGGTCGTTGAGCGGCTTCCGTAGGGAAGCTGTCTTCAACGTTTGCCAGGCGAAACTGGCTAGGCCCGGGAGGGAGCAACCTAAGCTTGGACGTTCGGCGCTCAAGGGGGTGCAGGTACGAGTGTAGGGCTTTGGGGTTATGCGGATTCTGGGCGCTGAACCTCAGTGACCCACCGCCTTTTTAGTTAGAAAGCCAATAATAGCTATGGAGGATACCTTTGGGGTTTCCTAAAAGCTTCCTTTGGGGAGTTTCTGAAAGCGGATTCCGGTTTGAAATGGGGGACTCTGCTGGACGGAATGTGGATGTTAATACTAACGGGTATGTTTGGGTTCATGACGCTGAAAACATAAGAAGGGAAGGGCATTGTGAGCGGCGTCATGCCAGAAAACGGTGTGGATTACTGGAGCTTGTATGCGAAAGACCATGATGCCGCCAGAAATCTTAGTTTGAACGCTCATAGAACAATTAAAATCGCCAACCCTCCTTTCTTTTTATCCATCCGTAGTAACTAGAACTATTCCAATAACTTCAAACATCTTTCCATCAAGTCTCGTTAACACTTTTGTGCGTGCATAGGATGTTGATAGGGACTAACTGCAAACCTCAAATTTACATTTTAGACTTTACAAGACGGCTTATGCTGAAAATCTAGAGGGGGGTATCCTGTATTGGCTGTTTTTCAAACCAAAAAATGTTGGAAAACTCTAAATCTTGTTAAAACATATCCTATGCTTGTTGGAATTCAAAATGACATACAACGAACTTCGCAAAGATTATCTGCTTGATCGCTGGGTTGTCATAGCCACTGAACGCAGCCGCAGACCAACAGACTTCGCCAAAAAAGAAATCACCCAAACCAGAACCGGCGTTTGTCCCTTTTGTCCTGGAAACGAGCACATGACTCCGCCGGCTGTTCTTGTTTACCTTGAATCTGACGGAAAAATTGAAAAAACAAAAGATGAAAACGGTTTTAGACATGAGAACTGGGTTATTCGCTGTTTCCCGAATCTCTTTCCGGCTTTCACTCCGCCGAAAGAGAAAACCAGCAAAAAACAAAGTGTGAAAGGCGGCGTTTTGGCGGATGCTGTTGGGCATCATGAAGTTCTGATAGAGTCGCCTGTGCATGATGAGCATCCTTCAGACGCTAAGATTCCGCAGCTTGTGCACGTTATAAACGCCTATTTGGATAGATTACGCGAACTTTCATCGAAGCCCTATGTGCGTTACGTGTCTATATTCCGCAACCACGGTCTCGAAGCTGGAGCTTCGCTTTCCCACGCCCACAGCCAAATAATCGCTACTCCCTTCATCCCACGGCTCGTGAAAGAAGAATTGGAAGCAAGCAAGAAGTCCTGGAAACAAAACGGGAAATGCATATTCTGCGAAATCCTAGAGAAGGAACGGGAAGGGCCACGGCTCATTCTAGAAAATTCGCATTTCGTGGTTTTTGCTCCCTACGCAAGCGTTAACCCAATGGAATTCTGGATAATTCCAAAAAGACATCAAATCACGCTTCTTGAGATGACGCAAGCCGAAGTGAAAACCTTCGCTGAAACAATGAAAACATGTTTTAAAGCATTAAAGGAGCTAGTTAATGACCCGCCCTACAATTACGGTTTTCACACGGTTGTGAATAAAGATGCACGCGAACATTACCATTGGCATTTGGAGGTTTACCCAAAACTTGCCATTTGGGCAGGCTTCGAAAAAAGCACAGGCGTATACATAAACACCGTCACACCAGAAACAGCAGCAGAAACCATGAGAAAAGCAGTTTCAACCTAAACTTTGCAAAATTTCTTTTTCGTGAGCTGGCCGCGTTTGCATCACATCTTCCACATAAGCCCTTAACGGTTCTGCAACACTCCAAGCTTGAGCTATGCATCCTCTTGGCATATGCGGGGGGTCTCCATCAAAAACTTCGCTTATCGTTCCAAGACCAGCCCTGTAAACTTGTTCTGTGAAAAGAGGCGGAAGGAAGTTCTTTAAAGCGTATTCACGTCTATGCTCCACGTAGCCCTTAGTTTTCAAAAAGGCGGTTGTAAAGGGTCCAAGCAGCCAAGCCCAAACAGTTCCATTGTGATATGCAATGTCTCGTTTTCTTCGGTCGCCCTCATAAACTCCAACATATTTTGGGTCGCTTTTTGCAAGTGTCCTCAAGCCGTAAGGCGTTAAAAGTTCACGGTGAACAACATCAACAATTTTCTCCTTTTTGGCGATGTCAAGCATCGTGAAATCCAAAGAAACTGCGATAATCTGATTAGGTCTCACAGACGCGTCTTTTTCACCTTCGCCTATTACATCAAACAAACAATTCTTTTCTGAATCCCAAAACTTTTCCACGAAGGCTTTCCGTGCGCCTTCAGCCAGCCGAAGATATTTTTCAGCTTCGTTTTTTTCGCCGAACCTATTTGCCAAGAGCTGCATGGTTTTTAAAGCGTTATACCACAATGCTTGAACCTCAACAGCCTTTCCAGCCCTCGGAGTCACAGGTTTTCCGTCTACAATGGCGTCCATCCATGTCAACTGTGGTCCGTGATGAAGCAGACAGTCGCCGTCAACGCGAATGTCAAATGCTGCTCCTTTAACGTGGCTTTCAAAGATTGTCTTTAACTCGTTCCAGAGTTGTTCTTTGACAAACTTAAAGTCGCCGGTGTATTTCAAGTATTGCAAAACAGCGTTCACATACCAAAGCGTAGCGTCAACAGAATTGTAGGCGGGTTGGTTCGGCTGGTCTGGAACAAAATTTGGAATTAAACCGTCTTTAACCTCTTGTTTAAATGTTAGAAAACTTCTCCGCGCATCTTCGAACCTGCCAGTTACAAGCATAAGCCCTGGCAGGGAAATAAAGGTGTCTCGCCCCCAAGTCTCGAACCAGTGGTATCCTGCAATCACAAACCTTTGCTGTTCACTTGAACCCTTAACTACGAAAGCGTCTGTTGCCAGAACAACCCAGTTCAACCATTCAGCAGCATAAAGCTTAGGGTTAACTTCATAAAACCTGGCTAGGAAATTTTCTCGCCGTTCCGTTTCATCCTTAAGAACGTTTTCAACATCATAAGTTGTTGGGGCTTCATCAAAAACCCTTAAAGCATTTTCGCCATTTTTGTCAGCTGCAACCATAACTGCAAACTTATCCATTCTTTTAGCTTTAGCATCCATTTCAAAGTATCCTGGCTGAAAAACATCGTCGAAACAGCTTTCGCCCCGTGAAGCCTCTTCGCGGTAATAAATGTTTTCAATCCACTTTCCCTTAATATAGTATTTCCCATCAGTAGCTCTCATTACAAAAACCAATTTGGGAAACTGAACACTTAACTCTGCAACATAACCCTCTCTTTTCTGAAGAAATTCTACCGATTTCTTCCACTTGTCTGTGACCGCGTGAAAATGCCTGCAGTTTATTAACGGGTAAACCCGCACTTTCACAGTGGAATCGTTTTTGTTCTCTACTTTGTAGAATACTATAACAGCGTTTTTTTCTTTAGGCATGAAAATTGTCTTTTCAACTTCAACATTTTCCACATCATAAACATATTTTGGGAAAGGATTAATGGCAAACTCTTTCAAGAAAAGGTAGCCTCGCGGAAAAATTCCATCTCTGAACTCGTTGGCGCCGAGCGGATAAGTATTATTGCCTACACATATTTCCTCATCCAACTTTTCAAGGCAAACTCTGCGCTCTCCGGGAGGGCTAAGCGCTGCAACAAGCAAACCATGATATTTTCTTATGTTTATTCCCAAGACGGTTGAGGAAGCAAAGCCGCCCAACCCATTTGTCAGAAGCCACTCTTTTCTGATTGCTTCATCAAAACGGGAAAGCTCTTCTTGACGCAAACTTATTGTTGGCAGCCTCATTTAGGGCATCAACTTTGCAACATTTTTATTCCTTGGCACGCCGAAAAAGTTTGCCACCGGATTGCATTTTGTTCTAAAAAGTAAGGCATGCGGCTTATTGAGCTGATATTCCGTTAAGGTTTCAGCATAGCCCATTCCCTTCGCGAAAACCATGTCCGCGGAATGGTAATGGTTGAGAAATTCTGGCGAAACCTCTTTAACTGCCAACCCAACAGCGTCAACGCCCGTCGTTATTATTTCGTCAGCTATTTTATTCATTCCAGAAATTTCCGCATCCTCCAAAGTTGCATCATTAATAACTGGACCACCTTTCACCGCAACAGTCACTTTTAAGCCCATATCCTTAAGCTGTTCCACAAGCAAAGTGTCAAAAACTATCTCCCCAGCGTTGTCTGTCAAATAAAGGATCGTGTTTGCCTTCTTCGCCAGTTCATAAAATTTGTTCGTGTCGTCTATGACCAAATCTTTTGCAGCTTCCCTGAAACTTTTTCTCAAACTGCCAAATGTAAACTTGTGACCGGGAATATCGAATTCCATTATGTTACCAACAATGGCGCATAAACAAGCCCTCTTAAACCTATCCTGTTGTGCGTATCCTTCTTCCACAAGCTTTTTTACGCTGGGCAAGAGCTTCAAAGCCTTCTCGTTGCTTAATCTCTTCCGCCACTTATAGGGGTCATCGTTGCCAGTAACCCTTTTTATTAAACGATCTCTCTTCGTCCCTAAGTCTGCTGGAATAGCTGTCGGTTTAAACTCTTTGCTCAGCAGCCGCAGAAGCTCAGCCATTGCTCTGAAGCGCAGGGCAGGATTGATTGTGGCTTCGACGACTTCTGTTGTCGCTCTACTCACTATGCAAGCTGCGCACTCTGCTTCAACTTTCAAACTTCCACATCTCGTCTACAACTTTGTTGATTCTGCAAATTCCCGCAGAACCCTATATGGGTCTTTCGCTTTGACAACACTGCTCGCAACGAGCACACCTTGAGTGCCCAGCCTCAAAGCAGCTGCAACATCTTCCCCGTTGGTTATTCCAGCACCACAAAGAATTACAACTTTCGAATTGATTTTTCTGACAAGGCTTATGGTGTCGGTCACAACTTCAGGTTTTGCCTTAGAAACGGGAATGCCGGTTCCTATAAGCTCAGGCGGTTCAATGGCAATAATGTCTGGGTTAAGGGCGGCCACCGCCGCACTTATGCTCGGGTTGTTGGCGCATACAACCGAAACTAAACCTTTTTCATGCGCTATCTTG
Source organism: Bathyarchaeia archaeon (assembly GCA_038883855.1). Lineage (GTDB taxonomy): Archaea > Thermoproteota > Bathyarchaeia > Bathyarchaeales > Bathycorpusculaceae > JAVZLH01. The sequence goes on along the minus strand of JAVZLH010000003.1, from coordinate 39,119 downwards.
ATAGTTTCATCGATGTCAGACAGTTTAAGTTGCCTTTCAGAGTGGTTAATCAATGTTCCCACAGCTCCAGCCTCCTTCACAGACTCGGCTAGAATATGCCCGGTGTAGCTGCCAGGTTTTATTGGGTCCATGTGTTGGGCGAAAACTGGAATCTTTACCGCTTCAGCAACGGTGGCAATTTCTGCAAACTGTGGGGCAACTCCTATTAACACTTTTGTTTCGTTGCTAACTCTTTCAGCCTTTTTTGCAAGTTCAACTGCTTTTCTCCCAGTTGCCTCCAAGTAGGTTTTAAAGTTAACTATTATTATTGGTGTCTGAGTTTTTCCAAGCAAGGTTTTCTCCGCCATTTTAAATTATCACTTTAGTAATGGTGTTCAAATTGCTAATATTATTTTGGAACACGTTTAAAACAGCGATTGCTATTCACCCTTCACGTTCCGATTGTTAGCGGCTCAGATATCTTCTTCAACACCGCTATTGCAGATAAGGCGGCTAACCGGCTTGTTTTCGGATTATCCACTAATGGAACATTTTCAGCGTGAACTTCCAACTCGCCGAATTCGCCTTTAACCTTCACTTCATGGATGTTCCTCTTTATCGACGGATCAGCTATTATTTGCACTTTCGTCTTTTCCACACCGATGCCTGCCAATCCAAGAGCCGCTGCCACGTTTACATTTGCTGGGAAAAGCTTACAAGCTTCTGACGCTGGGCCTTCATATATTAGTGTTGGACTATTCAGTTTTTCAAGGAGTATATCCTTTTCTTTTACGTATGGAGCGTCATTAAATCCCTCTGGAGGTTTCCTAGTTGTCAATGTTACGCTTTCTACTTTGCCAATGACCGCGGCTTTAACTCCATCTAACCCGGCTATTGCCCCTGATGGAATGTAAACTCTTTTTCCACTTTCCATGGCACAGCCTCTAATCTCTTCCAATAATTTTGAATCAACCAATGCGCCGACGCTCATAATCATCAGGTCTTTTCCAGCTCTAAGCACCCTAAGTGCGTAGGCTCTGACGGCTTCCTGCGAGGCTGCTTCCACAATTAAATCCACATCTTCACATGCGATTAGCTCCTCAAAACTATTGGCAACTTTTGGTTTACAAACTAGTTTTCTGTATAAAACGTTAGACTTCTCTTTTATCCTATCATATACTATTGTCAAGCGAGTGTTTCCAGCTTGCCCACTATCAATTGCGCAAGCCAAAACGGTGCCAATAGCACCACAACCAATCAACCCAACACCCAACGACATTCTCCACACATCCTTTGTACTTTGAAGAGAGTAATGAGTAATCTAAGAAGGTAAAGTTTACTGTTTCGCAAGGGGATTGAAGGAGATGTTTATTAGAAAAGTTTGAAATGAGCTTATAGTGGAGATGGTCTTTGCTGAATAAAGCTTTGGATTTGGGGGAAAAGGATTATCAAAGGCTTGTCAAGAAAATTTTCCCCTATCCAAGCTTTCGCCCATTTCAGCTTGACGCCATAAAATTCGCTTTCGATGTTTTTAAAAGCGGAAAAATAGGTTTGCTTTCTTCGCCGTGCGGAACCGGGAAATCCATCTCCGTTTTGACGGCTTTTTTCATGGCTAAGGAACTGGAAGAGTCTCTGGGAAGGCTCCTTGTGTTAACTAGAACGAGGAACCAGCTTGAAATTTACTCGCGGGAACTAAAGAACATAAAGAGGCAGAGCGGTGTCAGGTTTGTTGCTTCCATCTTTAAGAGTAAGAAGGAAATGTGTCCCTACGCCGTTGAAGACCTCAAAATTGGGGGCATTAACTATCGAGATTTCCTTCACTATTGCAAAAACCTAAAAGATGGAGCCTTCGGCGAATCATGTAGATTTTATGAAAGAACATACAACGGATGGAAACCCAGCTGGCACGCCAACAGTATTGTCAACCATATTATTGAAGCTGGCCCGCTTTTGCCCGATGAAGTTTACAAAATCTGCTGCGGAAAAGGGCTTTGCCCCTACGAAGTTACTAAGATTCTGGCAAGGCACGCTGACATAATAATTGGCAACTACAACTATATCCTCGTCAACTCTATACGAGGGTCTGTTCTGGGAAGGGCGGGAATACGAGTGAAGGATGTTAACTGCGTTTTCGATGAAGCCCACAGTTTACCCTATTATGCTGCTGGAATATTTTCAGACGAGCTTTCTTCAACTTCTGTCAAAAGGGCTCTAAAGGAATGCAAAATTTTCGATTTGGACGCCTTCGACATTTTAGAAACCTTACATAACGTGATGATTAGAATTGGGAAGGATGTTTACAAAAGGTATGGAGCGGACGTCGAACATATCATCGAAGGAAACCGCATAGTAAACGCCTTGTCAAAAAATCTTGGGGCAAACGCGGATAAGTTACGGAAAAATGTTTTAGAACTTTTAGAAATTGGTGAACTTATTCGACAAAGAAGAATTGAATTGGGCAAAAGCCCAGTTTCGTACGTGTCCAGATGTGCAGATTTTCTGTTGGACTGGATTAACCTTGAAGGTTCAGGTTACGCCACATACGTTAAAGTTGAAGTTAACAGGGACAAGAGAAAAACTGTTAGGCTTGGAATTAGATGCCTTGACCCAGCGTTGGCGTCCAGCATCATAAACGACCTTCGTTCCGTTATACTCATGTCTGGAACTTTATGGTGCGCTGATTATTATGTTGATGTGTTGGGAATCGAGCAAAGCCGTTGCAGTTTCCTAGAGTTGCCAAGCCCTTTCCCTCCAGAAAACAGACTTCTAATCGTTGATAAGACAGTTACAACAAAGTTTGAAAAGCGCAGTAAAGAACAGTGGAAGAAAATTGCCGAACACCTAACAAAAATAATTCATAAAACCGGCGGAAGAGTCGCCGTCTACTTCCCCTCCTATGAATTAATGCATGAAATTACAAGGTTAATTAAGCCTGATTTGCCGCTTCTTGTCGAGGAAAAGACTACAAACATCAAGGATGTTTTGGACTTTCTGGGTAAAAATGAACAATGCTTGATTTTTGGAGTTGCCAGAGGAAAAGTAAGCGAAGGAGTTGACATGACAAATGAAGGGAGAAGCATGCTTTCAACAGTCATAATTGTCGGCTTGCCCTACCCAAAGAAAACCGAACTCCAAATTGCCCTCTACAAATACTTTAAAGAAAAGTTCGGAGATAAAGCCATGGAATACGCGAATTACATTCCATGCTTAAATGCGCTAGCCCAATCCGCTGGTAGACTTCTGCGAAGCCCAGAGGACAGAGGCGTAATCCTAATCATGGATGGGCGCGCGGCAGGGAAATTTAAACAGAAACTACCCCAAGAATGGAGAAAAGAAATGAAGGCTCACGTTAGAATAGAGAAAATCCTAGACGATATAGAGGATTTTTACAAGAAATAAAAATATCAAAAGGTACGTATCGACATTTATACTAGAGGTTTAATGAACGATAAATTTTTAAGATTCCTAAAATTGCCTTAAATATAAGGTTGAGGTGGTTAAATTGGCTTTAACCCCTCAATTCACATTCCTTACGACACGGAAAACATGATTTAAAGCAGATTTAGCTGGGAGGTAATTTTATGTCTATGATAAAAGAGGTTTCTCCCACGCCAAGTCGCCACTTCGAGCGCATTGGGGCGCACACTCATATTAAAGGATTAGGTTTAGACAAAAATCTGAGAGCAGTTAAAGTTAAGGATGGAATGGTTGGACAAGAAAAAGCCCGTGAAGCTGCTGGTTTAGTGGTTCAAATGATTAAAGAAGGAAAGCTTAGCGGGAAAACCGTCATTATAGCTGGTCCTCCAGGGACCGGCAAAACAGCCATTGCAGTTGCCATATCCAGAGAGTTAGGACCAAATGTTCCTTTCATTCAAATGAGCGGCAGCGAAATTTACAGCAGCGAACGTAAGAAAACGGAGGTTTTGATTGAGGCTATGCGGAAATGCATAGGCGTCGAAATACATGAAATGCGAAAGGTGTATGAGGGAGAAGTTGTCGGCATAGACATTAGAACTGCGCCTCATCCATACAATCCCTATCAAAAAATTCCAGAAAGCGTACGGCTAACATTGAAGACAACAAAACAGGAAAAAACCATAGAGGCTGGAGCCTCAATCGCGCAGCAAATAATCCAGCAGGGAATCACCGAAGGATATGTCATTCAAATAGATGCGGAAACGGGAAGAGTTGCAAATCTAGGCTTGAGCTTGGAAAGCGCAAAAGGTAAAACTTATGATGTTGACACCCGCGAAAAGGTTCCTAGACCTACTGGTGATGTCTTAAAAGAGAAGGAATTTGTTTACACCCTTACCCTAGCGGATATGGACGAGATTAATGCAAGGAACAGGATGGGTGGAGGATTCTTCTCCCTACTGTTTGGTGGTTCCGAAACTAAGGAGATAGACACCGAAGTTAGAGCCGCCGTTGACGAATCTGTTAAGAAAATGGTTGACGAAGGCACGGCTTTCATACATCCAGGTGTCTTATTCATTGACGACAGCCACTTGCTGGATTTGGAAGCGTTTAGCTTTCTTGGTCGCGCGTTGGAAAGCGAGCTTGTCCCAATAATTATTTTGGCGACAAACAGGGGTGTAACAACCATACGAGGGACAGACGTGAAAAGTCCTTTAGGCTTTCCACTTGACCTCATAGATCGTTCAGTCATAATAGCCACGGAAGAATATGATGCAGAAAGCATAAGGGAAATTCTCCGCATCAGAGCAAGAGAAGAAAAAGTGGATTTGGAAGATGATGCCTTAGAGAAACTTACAGCCATAGGCACTAGATCTTCCCTCAGATATGCAGTTCAATTGTTAAGCCTGGCAGCGCAGAACGCCGCCATAATGAAACGCAAGAACGTAACGGTCGAAGACGTGGACAGAGTTGATACACTGTTCATGGATGTAACCAAAGCCAGCGAACACCTACGAAAATATGAAGAGAAACTCATGTACCATTAAAGAGGGAGGGAACCAGGGCATTGTCATACAAGAAAAAGAGGAAAAGCATCATCGACAGGCTCTTTGAAGGATCATTCTTTGACGAATCAGACGAATTTTTCGAAGCATTTGAGCAGGGAATGGGTGGTAGCTACTCCATAAGTGTGACGCAAACGCCAGAAGGCACAAAAGTTTATGCTAAAGTCAGCGACAACACGGATGTCAATGAGTTACGGCGAAGGCTTCAGCAGCAGTATCCAGGCGCTCACATAGAAATTGAAGGTGGAAAACCGCTTATTAGAGAGATATCCACAAAACCTGTGGATGAAGAGGAAAACGAAACAAAATAATGAGAATTAACACTTCGTTGTAAACGTTTTTACCAGCTTTCAGTATAATTTTCCCTCAGAAAATTTATATATCGCATCTTTAAGTATGACCAAAAATCCATTAGCGCTCAGTGATGGCGAATGAAAACCAAATGGTTGTTCTCCATTGTTCTAGTTCTCACCCTTATAAGTCTGTCTATTTCATGTGTAAAAGCTGGAGCTTCTTCAAATCAGCCCGCAATTGTTAAGGTTGGGGTTTGGCTTATAAACGTGGAGAAAGTGGATTTAACTGCAAACAGCTATAGGCTTGACTTTTACTTGTGGTTCAAATTTAATTCATCAGAGATAAGCGCAGAGAAAGTGAAGGAGTTCGAGTTTATTAATGGCATTCCTACAACAAAAGATAAAATAAACGAAACAGAGGGGTATTTGGAATACCGAATTAGGGGAGACTTCATAAAGACCTTCGACTTTACACAGTACCCATTTGATGCTCATGAACTTGCTGTAGTTTTGGAACATAAAAATCTGGACATTTCCCAACTATCCTTTGAAGAGGATCCAACGTCAGATATCGACCCGATGGTTAACGTTGCTGGATGGGAAGTCGGCAACTTCGAAACATTTGTAACTGAACACGCCTACGGGGAGGATGTGTACTCCCAATTTGTTTTCGGTGTCACCTTAAGAAGACCTTTCCTTTCAGCTTTTATTAAAAGCGTCCTGCCAATAATGGTTATAACTGCAATATCTTTACTCACTTTCTTTATTTCACCCCAGAACTTCTCTCAAAGAATAGGTCTTGGCGTGACAACCCTTATGTCTGCAACAGCTTTTCACTTATCGCTCCTTAGCGGTATTCCGCCAACAGGATATTTAACGCTAGCTGACAGAATTATGTTATGTGTTTACGCACTTTTCCTCTACAACTTGTCCGCATCAGTCTATATCATGAGACTTGTAGATGCAAAGAAAATGGAGGAAGCCACAAAATTCAACAGAAAAGCTTTAACAACCTTACCAGCGCTAATTGTGGCTTTAACCGTGATCCAGTTAATAATCTAACAGTAAATGTTTAAGAAAACAGCACAGATTTTATGCACCAATTCTTAAAGTTGTAATTGAGAACGCGTCAGCGGGCTAGGGAATCTCCATACTGCGATATATCTGACTCTTGGAGAACCTCTCTCCTCTTGACTATTTCACTGAAATCGACAAAGTCTCCGCCCACCATCTTGAGCTTAGCCTCTATCTCGCCCTTCTTGACATTTATTACATTGTAGGAGTTACAGAAAAATCCCCTCAATTTTTCGCATGAAACACTTCCAGCGTGCACAACAAGCATATCCTCTATCCTCCACCTCCAAGGTCTGTGACGATGCCCGCAAAGAACGAGGTTCACCTTGGATTTTACTAGGCTTCTTAAAACGTCACCAGCGTCCACGATCGTTATTTGGTCTGCTCCTGTGTCTGGAATAGGGATTATATGGTGGTGGATAGCCACAATCTTCGCTTTGTCCTCGTGTTTCTCAAGGGTTTTTTCAAGCCATAAATTTTGTCTATGGCCAACCTCCCCATCGTCTCGGTCTGGTCTAGCGGAGCTAAGAACAACTATTACCGCCTCTTCTGTTTCTGTTACTTGAGAAAACGGGAAAAACTCCTTGAAAAGCAAATAGCCCGTCGAGCGATAATCATGGTTTCCACTTACAAAAATTACCTTTTCAGCCTTCAACTTCCTCAGTTCTCCCGAAGCCACCTTAAATTCTGACATCAGACCGTTCTCCGTCAGGTCACCCGTAACAAGCACCACATCGGGGCGCATTTCATTAATCTCTTTTATAGCTGCTCTTAACATTTCTTTCCGGAACATTGGGCCGCAATGCACATCTGAAATTTGAGCTATTAACATTAGATCACGAAGGGGTTATTCTCTACTCGCAAGCACCACAATGTAGTCAGCTGTATCCGCGCACATGTCTGCAGCTTGCTCTATAAACTCGATTAAATCGTCAAAAATCACCATCGCACCGGAATTTATTTGATCACCATATTTAACGAAAAGAGCCTTTGTTTTCAGATACTTCTCATCAAGTTCGTGTTCTATCTCCTCAACTTTCTCTGCTCTCTTTACTGCCTCCGCAGGATCTGCCGAAATTTTCTCGATGCTCCCGCGCAAAAGTTGGGCGCATTCTACAAGTCGAGATGTTATGTTCACAGTATTTTCGATAAGCTCTTTAGGGATCTTGTAATCTGCCAACATTTCCATACATCTTGCCGCATCCTTCACATGGTCTGCGAGAGTGTCAAGCCGTTTAACTAGGTGCATTATGTCTTCTCTGTAATCGGAAAGCAAGGCTGCACCCTTAGACAATTCCTTAAAGACTTCTTTCCTAAGTTTGTCAACTTCTTCCTCTACCTTGAAAAGGTTATTAATGGATTGGAACGCCTCTTTTCTTTTTTCTTCTGAGATGTTTTTCATTGCTTGGTAAAGCAGTGTCACTGTGTCTAAAGCCTTTGTTATCTGTTCGTAGGCCAAGTCCAAAGCTTTCGTTCTTCGGCGCTTTTCAAACCACAAGTAACTCCTTTTTTCCAAGTTTTACACTTTCCCTTCCAATAGTTTTGATGCTAAACATATAACATTTCTTAAATATCTTACTTTTCACTTACCCAATAAGCTGTTTTCTCGCCCTCACTAGTGATAATCTCCTCCTTCTTGAAAATCGGCGCTTCCTTTTTGTACCTTTCCACAGCCTCCTCTAACGCTTGGAAAACATTTTTGCGGTGTTCCCCAGCAACTAAAACGTAAACGAGATCTTCCCCTACATCGAATTCGCCGAGAAGATGATGAATCTGGACTTCCACAATCCCGGGTTTCCTCTTTAAATCATCGCAGATCTTTGTCAATACCTCGTTTGCTTTTTCCTCATAAGCCTCCAATGTCAGCTTCCGAACCTTTTCACCTTTCAATGTTTCTCCGCGAACAACACCTATAAATATTGTTATCGCCCCGGCCTTTCTAAAATCGCCCCTAGCCTTAATATCCTTAAGCGTGTTTATTAGGGAGAATTTTCCTTTTTCATGAACTCCAGCATATGTTGCCATTTAATCACTCTCTAGTGGTCATTAATTGAATATCAAAGGCTTCTGGTTGAAATATTTTCCCATATCTCCCAAAGTAGCTGATGGAACTGGTAAGTCCTTCATTGTAACTAAACCCGGTGGCGCATTTATCACTTTTGGAATCATGTTTGTGATTACGGCGACTGTGCCGATGTCGCCGTGGATGCATGGCTGAATTTTCTGTTCAATGTTTGGAACGCCCTTAATGGTTATTGCATCGTATTCTTTCTTTGCGCCGATGTATACTTTAAAGTCAAGAACTATAACTTCTTTATCTTTAACCACGCCTTTAGCCCTCTGCCTCAACCCAGCAACACGCCCAGCCTCTACCTTCACTTCTCTGCTTTCTACAGGCTTTTCTGTGATTATTGGCGAGACTGGTTCAACAACTATAGTGTCTAAAGTCCAGCCTATAGCGTCAGCTATCATCGCAATCGACTGCACCAAACCAACATGTCCGGTAATTTCCTTCTTTTCGATTTTTCCTCGGAATTCCTCCGCTGCTAAGCCAGCGCCTATTTTTTTCTGAAATGGCAAACGTCTTTTGGCAGCATCCATAACTCTTACGACCTTGATTTCCTCTATTTTTTGGCAAGCAGCAGTGAGCATTATCACAAGGGTATCCATGACAAAACCAGGGTTTATCCCCGTACCAAGCACTGTTACGCCATGATGTTTTGCAAGGGCGTCAATTTTCTTGGCGATAGTTGGCGAGGTAAAGTATGGATATGAAAGTTCTTCGCAAGTTGATATCACGTTTAGATTATGCTCTACCAACGATATTATTTGCGGATACGTGTCTTTTAAAAATGAGGAGGTCGCATGGACAGCTATGTCAGCACTTTTCGCCGAAACTGCCTTTTCAATTTTTTCAGAAACGCTGATTCCAAGCGTTTTATTCATGCCTAAAACTGTGCCCAAATCTCTGCCAATTCTGTCTTTAGCTAAGTCAACAGCGCTAACAATCTCCACCCACTCTTTCTCTAATAGAAATTTTGCGATCAAGCTGCCGACAGCGCCAACTCCACATAACATAACCTTAATTTTTTCCATTTTCATTTATCTCCTCTCAACTTTTGTTGTAAGAAACTTATTAAAGCATACTTTTGGTGTACAGAAGCTCCGGCGACGAAAATCATCGAATAAATTAAAAAGAATTGTTACAAACATTGTAAGTCAGGCGCACTTATTGCTGTCACTAGGCATGTTAGACAAAGAAGCCGTTAAAAAGTCTACCAGGGCAAAGATGCCAGAGGGTATGAATATAGGGAGAACCCTCTAAAAGTTAAGGTGCATTTTCAGCCTTTTGTAACTGCAACTGCGCCAGCTGAGTTAACAGTTTAGATTTTCTAACACCCACATGGCGTAAAGGCGCTATCTTCTTTGCTTCGTTGTATATGTCCGAGGCGATTTTCCCCAGAACCATCTCCTGCGCAAACTGATCTAACGTGAGCGCTGAAGCCTTTTCTTTGATGATCTTCTCCATTATGGCACGTATGACCTTTTCCTGTGAAGTTCTTATCCTTGAAAGTGTGAAGGCGCATACTGCCACTTGAAGTTTATATCCGTCCTTAGTTGTTATTTGGAAAATTCCATCAACCTTTGTCGTTCTTCTTCTAACTAAGCTCCGCAAATAATCGCGTGAATATTCATGTCCTTTAAAAATTGTACGGGCGACTTTGCCATCAACTCCTACTATCTGAAAATACATTTTCAAATATTGATGAGCAAAATCATTTGTAATATCATAAAGCGTTGATTCAATAACTCTTCCAATGAGTTTCTCTTGATCGTCGGCTGGTACAGCGCCTAGCTCTACATTTCCAAAGTATGGTGGAGCCAGCACCATGTACCATGACTTGCCTCGCCATTTATCTTTTACACGTCTTGTTTTTGAAGACAAGTTTATCCTCCGAACATTGTAGCTGAAAAGTTATGTCAAGTATTAAAGGTTTTACTTTTCGGTTCTATTTTATCGATGCCTTTCATGTATTTTCTTAAAACTTCTGGAATAACAACTGAACCGTCTTCTTGCTGATAGTTTTCCAGTATCGCCACAATGGTTCTGCCAGTGGCTAAAGCTGTTGAATTCAATGTGTGTACAAAACCTTTTGGTGGCTCGCCTTCCTTCTCCCTATATTTTATGTTTAATCTTCTTGCTTGATAGTCTGTGCAGTTGCTGCATGAAATTATTTCTCGATACATGTTTTGCGCTGGCATCCAAGCCTCAACATCGTACTTTTTAGCGGCGACAATCCCGACGTCACCAGTGCAAACATTTACGACACGGTAGGGAAGACCGAGTTTTTGAACAAGTTCCTCGGCGTTTTGCAAAAGTTCCTCATGCATCTTCCACGAATCCTCTGGTTTGCAGAAAATGAACTGTTCAACTTTGTTGAACTGGTGGGTTCTGAAGATCCCGCGTGTATCCTTGCCATGCGCTCCTGCCTCCTTCCTAAAGCATGAGCTCACTCCAACAAGTTTGAGCGGTAAATCTTCAGCCTTTAATACTTCATCCATGAACATTGCAGCTATTGGATGTTCAGAAGTTGCAATCAAGTAGAGATCTTCGTTTTCTATCTTGTACAAGACATCTTCAAAATCACTTAAAGCCGTTACACCCTCGTAGGGTTTCCGCCTCATCAAGAAGGGGGGTTCTATGGGAATGTATCCCTTTTTAACAAGCTCTTCTAAAGCGAAGTTCATCAAAGCCATATCCAATAAAACGCCTTCCCTCTTTAAATAGAAAAATCTGGCTCCCGCAACTTTCCCAGCCCTCTCAACGTCCATTATGTCCAAGTTTAGGGCTAGGGTTATATGGTCTTTAGCTGGAAAAGTGAAGTCGGGTTTTTCACCCCATGCTTTTATTTGAACGTTGTCGTTTTCATTCTTGCCAAATGGGACGGTTTCATGCAAAAGGTTTGGAAGTCGCATAAGGTAATAGTTAACCTTCTCCTTGCACTCATCTGCTTTACTTTCCAACTTTGTTATTTCCGTGTCAATGGCCTTAGCTTTTGAAAGTTCTTGAGTGGCGTCTTCTCCCATTTTTCTTAAATCGGCAATTTTTGCGGTCAAAAGTTTTCTTTCATGCCGTAACTCGTTTAGTTTCGTTAATAATTGCCGCCATTTCTCGTCATAGTGTATCAGCTCATTCAGCATTCTAAGGTTTTCAGGGTCTTGTCTCTTCATTAAATTGTTCCTAACCAGTTCTGGATTTTCACGGATGAGTTTTATGTCCAACATTTTTCTCACGGGGGGTGCAGTAGGCTTGTTTTAGTTTCCCAATCCTTAAACTCTTAAACAATTCTAATTAACCTTATGATAAAATCGCGTCATTAGGGTTCCACTATTGCTTTCAAGCGAAGTCTATCCGGCATTAAAACGTTTAATTTTCTTCATTTTCCGTTAAAAAGTTTTGTTGCTTTGAGAGTTTTTTCTGCTGTTGAAATGCAAAAGAGAAAATCATCAATAGTGGCGATGAACATTGTCATCTTATCATAGCATTTAACCTTAGTCAAAACCTTCCGTCCTCTTTTAATTGTCTTAACAAATAAGCCGCTTGGTGTTTTGAAGTTGTCGGGCGAAACCGCTTCGGCTATGGCTCTGGCAGTCTTGTCATCACCGTATTCTAGCATTATTTCAGCTTCCAATTTTCACACCCCTTAAACATTTACCAATCAAATCATTAACGATCTCTATAAACTCGTCAATCTTCTCTATTGGAATCTGCGCCCCAGCAGCAACATCATGTCCTCCGCCGTTTCCTCCACATCTTTCAGCCGCAACTCTCATAATTTCCCCTAAGTTTACTCCGCTGTTTGCTGTGGCGTCTATGGCTCTTGCAGAAATTTTCGCTATATTTTCCTCCTCGACGTTTGCGTATGCAATTAAGGGTTTCTCCGGATTTGGAAGACTCGTCAACAATATGGAGGATACTGCACCTATTATTTTATCGTCTATGAAATTCTCGCCATAAGCGACATGTATGTTCTCTAATTCCTTCACTCTCTCAGGCTTTTCCATAATCCATCCAAGATACTTGTTTATTGTTCCTCTGTACTCCTCTAAAACTTTGCCAGCTTCCTCAAGAACTGAACCCCTGTCGCCCATGCATATGGCAATGCCTAAACTTGGCTTATCCATGCGTCCGGTTGCATTCAGCAAAACTGCAAATTCTCTAGCGTCTCGTAAGGGGGTCCAAGGTTCTTCTCGTGTTAAAATATAAACATGCCCTATAAGGTTTGCAACTTCATAATGCAAACCCTTTGATAGCATGTATTCGGCGATGGCTGAGCATAGCCTTTTCTTTTCTTCTTCGGAAAGGTCTCTTAATGCTCGCCACTTCTCCCCATACTTTGGCTTTATGTCTAAACTCACCAAGAAAGCTAGGCTTTTATCTTCTTCACCGCTTATGCCTGGAATAAAAGGGTTTGTCGTGGAAGCCAAAGTTTTATGAATTGGGCGAGTTTCTCTACCGAAAAATACTAAATCTTTCTCGATTGCAAGTAAACCAGCATTTAATGCGTCTTCAACTATTTTTTCATTTAATCCGCTAAGCTTACGCTGGTCATACTTGTCCTGCATATCTCCCAATGCGCCAACAACAGCTATGGGCGCCAAATCAACATTAACCTTATCCAGAGCCTTAGCCACAAAATAAGCAACTCCAGAACCACTTAAATCCCGCGCTCCATCTATTCCATACAAATGAGGGTTTACATGCACAAAACTCGCTGATTCTTTGCCGATGATTTGGTGATGATCTAAAATCACGATTTTGAAGTCTGCAACCTTATCAGTTAACATGTTTAGGTAGCCGCTTCCAAAATCCGACAAAATTACAAGATTTGGCTTTTCAGAAATTATTTCGCCTACAATTTTCTCGTCAATCCACTGGGTTATCCTTATCCGAAACTTTGCGTCAAGCCTTGACAAGGCCTTTCCAATAATTCCAGCCGCCGCAACACCATCAGCATCTAAATGCGAAAAAACATGAATTGATCCATTTTCTTTAACGTTTTCCAAAATAACTTTTGCTGCTTTTTCAGCCGCGTCAATAAAGCCTCTGATCTGGTTTTCATCTAGAGCCATCGCAATCACATTAAGGCTTAGAAAGTAATGTTATTTAAAGCATTTTGAAATGTTTCAGAATATTCTCTTAACCAAAACTGGTTAAGCCAATGAAGCTATTTTCGGCTCGTATTTCCAGTTCGGCGGCAACACGCCCTCACGCTTATAATACCTTGAAAGCTTGTGAATTTTCGCTTCTACAAGCTGAAGCGCCCTTTTATTATGCAAGTCCTTCTTATTCCTTTCGAGGTGCACAGCCAGCCTTTCAGCTTTCTTAAGCAGTTCCGCAAGGTCTTCAGGAATCGGAGGGGCAAGCCCTGCCTCTTTTAATATTTGCGTAAGTGTTTTGCCTGTAATAGGCTTAACCAATGGAATGGCGTATTGATCCCTAAGGATTGTCCCTATACGACTTGGAGAGTTGCCCTCTTTTGCAAGCCTAACCACTAAAGCTTCAACTTCTTCAGGCTGATACTTGCACCAACTCGGCGGTCTTCTACTGACAGGCCTTATCTGATGAGATTTTCCTTTTTCCTGCTTAGGCATTGTTTATGCACCATAACTCTGTATGAGCGAAGATAGACGAATATTTAAAACCTTCGATGTCAAATTTTAATATTCCCTTTTATACCACTCAGCGAATTTTCGCAGAGCTTTAGCTCTATGAGAATGTTTGTTCTTTTCCACGATATCCATTTCAGAGAAAGTTTTATCGCTGTTTTCTGGCTTAAAAATTGGGTCAAAGCCAAATCCCGATTCCCCCTTCCGAATTTCCGTCGTAACTTCTCCGGTAACCTCACTCTTAAAGCACAAAGGTGATTCTAGTTCGGCAGAAAGATAGGCTATGACAGACTGAAACTTTGCTTTTCTATTTTTGACATTTTCCATAAGTTTAAGCAAGCCCTTATTACCTATTGTCTTATATACAAAGGAGGCGTATGGCCCTGGAAACCCGTTTAAGGCTTCTATGAAAAGACCCGCGTCCTCCACTATTATTGGAAGATGACATTTTTCGAAGGCTTGTTGTGCGCTTGCTTTGGCTATTTCCTCTAGACTATCGCTTTGAATTTCATAGGCCTTAACTCTCAGCATGCCAACCGCTATACTATATTCAGCTAATACTTTACGAGCTTCGTTGAACTTGTTAATGTTGTTTGTCGCAAAGAATATGACTCTACCTTTTAATTGAAAGCCCATCTTATTTCACGTCTTCCTCACGCTTTTGCTCAAGCAATAATCACTATTTTCCTTTCCTCTCAGCAACATAACGCCCTCTCCTCTCTATCTCTCTGATTTTGTCTAAAACATTTTTTGCCGCTTCAACTCCCAAAACTTCAGAATAGCCCTTGACCACTGCGTTAAAGCATTCTTCGGCAAACCTAAAATGTGCGCTTTGTAAGGCTCTTTTCATGAGGTGCAAGTCAACTCCCATGGCTTCCAGTTCCTTTGTTTTTTCTCCAAGCCCGAAATCGACAAAGAAAATTTTTCCCTTCGGGGAGAGAATCATGTTTGATGTCGTGAGGTCACCGTGAATTACCCCTTTCTTGTGAAGCTTACCTATTAACTCGCCAATTTTTAGACACAAGATTTGCCTCTCTTCTGCAGAGACGTCGCCCAACAACTGCTTTATTTGCCGTCCTTCTATAAACTCCATAACTATCATGCTCTCTTTTGTGTCGACGAGGAAAATTGTTGGCGTTGGAACCCCAGCTTTTTTCGCCTCATGCATTAGTTGCGGTTCGTGAACTGTTCGGTAAGTTCTGATTTGCTCGTCTAAGGCTGAAGGACGATATTTTTTAGGTAAACGCTTCTTTAATATCGCCTTTCTACCATGCCACTCCGCAAGATAGAGACTGGCTTCAGCTCCCTTCTTAATTAGCTGGATTTTATCCAAGGGACCTCAACCTCGTCGAGACGCCACCTAAGCCTGACAAAACTTTCCTCAATGGGCGTGACCAAACCATGAGTGTACGCGAGGGCTCCGGTCCACGCTATCATGGCGCCATTGTCAATTGCGAACTCGCTGGGAACAACATGGAAAGTAGCGTTATGTTCTTCCGCAATAGCCTTGATCATGGACTGCAACCTTTTGTTGGCGGCGACTCCTCCAGTCAATAGAACTTCCTTTTTCTCTATGTGGGCTAGGGCTCTCTCCGTAACCTCAGTAACCATGGAAAAAGCTGTTTCTTGAAGGCTATAGCATAAGTCTTCAAGTCTATACTTTCCTTTCTTCAGCAAATTTACTGTAGCTGTTAACAACCCGCTTAGAGAAATATCCATCCCCTTAACAGTGTAAGGTAAAGGGACAAGGCGTTCTCCTTTTGTGGCGAGCTTTTCCACCATGGCGCCGAGGGGCATGCCCATTTCTTGGCTTATCCCAGCCTCCCTTGCAAAGACATCCAAGCAGTTTCCTAAAGCTATGTCTAGAGTTTCTCCGAATACTCTGTAGCGTCCAGAGTCAAAAGCTGAAACTATGGTGTTTCCACCCGAAACATAAAGGGTTAGAGGGTCCACAGCTCCAGTTTTCAATTTTCCTATCTCAATATGCGCCACACAATGGTTAACTCCAACTAATGGAACTTTAAGGTAGGAAGCCATCGCCCGCGCCACCGTCGCCCCTGTACGGAGGCATGGACCGAGACCTGGACCTTGAGAAAAGGCTATGACCGTTAAGTCCTTTGGTTTTATTCCAGATTTTTCGAAGGCTTCTTCCAAAACTTTGCTTGCAATTTCAGCGTGATGTCTTGCGGCTTCTCTCGGGTGGATTCCTCCTTTAGGAGGTGTATAAGCACTTATAATGTTTACTAATATTTCACCGTTCGCCGTTGAAATTCCAACGCTGAAGTCATCTGCTGTGCTTTCAATTCCTAAACAGTAGATTTTGCTCGCCTTTTCTTTCATTACCCTAATCCTTCAATGTCTCTTTTCGAATTTTTGAAGCATACATCTTTTTATTTAAAAATTGGAATATATTAACTAGAAGACTCGGACTGGTGGAAAATGCCAAAGCGCAATGATTTAGAACAGAAAGCTCTTCAAATCATAATGAATACAGGATTTGAGGGGCTGTTGCAGTCAGAGCTGTGGCGAAAACTTGGTGCAAGCAGTAGGGAAGGCTCTCGAATAGCCATGAAACTTGAAGACAAAGGGCTTATTCGCAGAGAGAAGGAGCTCCGTGATGGAAGATGGACTTATAGGCTTTATCCAAAGAGGGTTCCAGCGTCAATAGACTCCATAGCTGGGTGCCCATGTCTATTATGCCCAGACAACTCAAGATGCGACCCTTCAAGCACAATTTCGCCTCAGAACTGCGAAAAACTTACGGAATGGCTTATTACCATAGCAGAAGGCGGTTCTGGCGCACTGGGTGATAGTTAGTTTTGCCAAAGGCATGGCTTCAGGACAGAAAAAGAGATTATTATTATAAAAAGGCTAAAGAGGAAAAATACCGTTCTAGAGCGGCTTATAAGCTATTCCAAGCTGTAGAAAAATATCGCATCATGAAAGAAGGCGACGTGATCATCGATTTGGGAGCCGCCCCTGGAGGATGGATTCAGGCAGCAAGAAAAATTGTTGGGAAAAGGGGGTTTGTTCTCGGCGTTGACTTGAAACCAATAGAACCTTTTGAAGAAAGCAATATCAGAACAATAATTGGCGACGTAACCGAGCAAGAAACATTCCAGCAAATTCTTGAGAATCTTCCAAAAAAGGCTGATGTCGTGCTTTCTGATGTTTCGCCGAACATTTCTGGAATATGGGAAGTTGACCATGCTCGTCAAATAGATTTGGCGCAGCAAGCGTTAAAAATAGCTTTAGAGACGCTTCGTCCCCGTGGAAACTTTTTTGTAAAAGTTTTTGAAGGCGACATGCTCCATGACTTTGTTGAAGAAATGAAAAAACATTTTGAAGTTGTTAGAGTGATTAAGCCTAAGGCAAGTCGAGCTAAAAGCTCAGAATTGTTCATTTTGGGGATGCACGCGAAAATTGAAAAGCAACAAAGCTAAATTCTGAACAGTCTATATATGTCTGAGGCGAAAATTTGAGGATTGTTGCTGCAGATTCTTCAGCAGCTATTTTGAATGAAAAGTTCGAGCCCTTATCAATTATTGCGACAGCATCCGTTCTTGTAAATCCCCCATATAGAGAGCCAAGCATATGTTTGGCTAAGCCTATTTTTGCGAATGCACAAAATGGATACGAAGTCATAGTGCATGAGGCGGAGCTTTGCAAGGATTTACTTGAAAAAGTTAAGGCGGATGTTGTCCACTTGGATATGTCGTTGGGCAGCGTCTTCCTTGAAGAGTTTTCTCCAATCCAATTTTCGTCGATGAAAATATCCAATAAGGCAAAACGGCACCTACTAAAAATTTTGCCTCGGCTTAGAAAAATCAGCGGCGAAATCAGACAAAAATATGGAGTTAAAGTTTTGGCGATAGGGAAAGAAAGCATCCCCGTGAGAATAGCGGAACTAACATCCGGGGCTCATGCGATATTGTACGCTTGCAAAAAGCTGCCGATGAAAATAGAGAAGTCTTGCTCGGGCTTCCATCAAAATGTCAGCCAAGGGTGGGCTGAGAAAAGAGTCTATCTTTACTCTCTTATGGCTGCAGAACATAATATGTGGGGGTACGCAGAAGATTCTGAAGAAGTTTTGAAAAGGTTAATATGACAGAAATGTTAAACCCAGTTGCAAGAGGTTTCAGAGCATTGAAAATAACACCCAATACCATGAGGTAAGTGAGCAAACATGAGCTTAGATTTCTGGAAAAAAGCTTCACCACGCAACAAAAGAATCATATCAATAATCATGGTGTTCGTTGCCTCCATCATAATAACCGCCGTAGGAGTACTAACACCAGTCGAGGAGCACGAAGCTATAGAAACAAGCAATGACCTTGAGCAAACAATTAATTTGTTGAAAGAAAAAAACTTAGTATTGCATTTCATTTTCGGAAACAACTTCATGATAACCCTCATAATGTTCATTCCAATCTTCGGTCCTTTTTTTGGAGGTTACGTATTTTATAACACTGGGGTGGTGATTTCGGCTCTTGCAACAGCACAAAATGCTCCTCCAACCTTAGTCTTTTTACTTCTATTCTTGACTCCGGTTGCGTGGCTGGAATTCTTGGCTTATTCAACCGCTATCGCTGAGAGCATATGGTTGGTTAGGCGTATATTGCAGCGGAGAGGAAAAAATGAGCTTGTGAATGCCAGCATTTTCATTTCCATTTGTGCAGTGTTGCTTGCTGTAGCTGCAGTTATAGAAACTGCGATGATATAATAACCAATAACAATTTATTCAACGGTAAATCTGTTCGTTCACCACTTTTTACTTTTTATTTTTGTAATTTCACAATTTCAAGGCTTATGTCTAGTGTTTTCGGGCTGTGTGTTATTTCTCCGAGGCTTACGATGTCGACGCCTGTTGACGCATATTCAACAATGTTTTCTGCTGTTATTCCGCCGCTTGCCTCAAGTAGAACTTTATCATAAAAACCAGCTTTCTCTAACTGCGCAATCGCCTCTTTTATCTGGGTTGGAGAGAAGTTATCCAGCATTATTATGTCAGCTCCAGCCTTCGCGGCAGTTAAGGCTTCTTCCACTGTTGTTACTTCAACTTCAATTTTCTTGCTAAAAGAGCAGCCTTCCTTAGCCCTTTTTACTGCTTCTTCAACGCTACCAACTATGGCGATGTGGTTGTCCTTTATCAAAACCATGTCATCCAAATGAAGTCTATGGGTGTCGCCACCTCCTACCAAGACAGCTTTTTTATCAAAGTAGAGGAGGCCGGGAGCAGTTTTTCTTGTACACGCAACTTTTGTTTTGGGACCAGCTTTTTGGATTTTTTTCACCAGATTTCTTGTGGTTGTTGCTATCCCGCTCATTCGCGATAGAAGGTTTAAGAGAGTGCGTTCCGCGGCGAGAATTGTTTTAGCATCTCCACGAATTTTCAGTAAAATCTCTTTCGCCTTCACGCTTTCTCCGTCAGAGGTTAATGCCTCAACCTTAAGTCCTAAACTTTCCAGTAGAATTTTCGCTTCTTCAATTCCAGCGACAACACCGTCTTCCTTAGCTATTACTTCAGCTTCCGCCACGCGCCCTTCGGGAATAGTTAACTCTGTGGTTATGTCCCCTTGTCCCACGTCCTCGGCGAGTATTCTTAGAAGTTTTTCCTCCAAGATTTTCCGCGGCAAGAACATATATTCACTTATAAACAGACAGTTTAAAATACTTGCCCATTTTCCGCCGTTTCAATCACGGCTTTTACCGCGTTCCCTAAGCCATCATATTCTGCCACTTCTTTCTGAATTCTTCTAAGTCTTTCAGGCATTTCACCCTCTAAAATCTGTTTAACGTTTTTTAGAAGTTTCTCTCTTGTTAATTCCTTTTGTTGAAGGATTTCTGCAACGCCAAGCTTTTCGGCTTGTATCGCATTCCAAAGCTGTTCCGTGTGGCTCGGCGTAGGCACAAGGATCATTGGCTTCCCATAACACAAGCACTGCGTTAGAGTTCCATGTCCAGCGCGTCCAATAACAAGGTCGCAAGCCTTTAGGTATTCGAAACGATTCGGAATCCATTTATAAATCGTTAGATTGCCGTGGCGCGATGGGTCGGTGTCGGCGTTTGGATAGCCGAGAGACATAACAATTTCATAATCTTCTGGAAAGTTTAGCAAAATTTTTCTCAAAATCCCAATGAAAAAAGCCCTTTCTCTGATTGGGCCGCTTATGGGAACAAAAAGAACTGGCTTATCCAGTGGCAGTTGCAACTCTTTTCGCAGTTCCTCCTGCGTTGGCAGTTCCTCTGGTCTAACCTCTAAAATTGGGCCTATCAATTTTACACATTTTCTGTAGGATTTTGGAATTGTTAAGTTTCCAGCGCAAATGGTATAGGGCGGCGGGAAGTCTGGAATTAAAACAGTGTTTCCGCTAGTCCATATTTTCCCGATGAGGGTCAGCGTTATTGAATCCGCAAATTTTGCTAGGCGAAGAAAACGTTTCTTTCTTGGTATTATAACTTGAAACTGGTTTAGTATGCAGATTCTCGGAATCCCTAAAACTCTTGCCGCCAAAATTGGTGAAGCTCGAGAATCTGAAACAACGACATCTGGTTTAAAGCTCTCAATAAACCTTATTTCAGCGTTAATCTGCTTTAAAAGGGTAAAAGAAGCCAAAAAAGGACCGGGATTTACCGCCGTTTGCTTAAAATCCACAGTTCCATCGGGCTTAACTTGAAAGCCTATTGGTGGAGCCTTTATTAAGGGAAGTTTTTCTCGTTCAATGTAACGTATGCCTTCGCGATAGGTGGAAAAAACTACTTCAACACCCTCATCTAAAAGTTTCTTGGCTATGGGAACGCATCTTCCAACATGCCCTAAGCCGATGCCGCACGGAGCAAAATAAACCCGCATGGGCTTATTTCCCGCCAAGGGTTTTGCGTTTCACCTCTCCGTTCGGCTTTTCCTCTTCAAAGATTATGGCTTGAAATTTGTAGATCTTTGTGTCCTTTAGCAGCCAACTATCAGGAGGTAAGCCTGCCTTTATGCAGCACTGGCATAAGAACTCTTCTTCGTCCCATTCCCACTCCACGGGTACTTGCGGCAGAAGCAAGCCTTTAAATAAGCCTCTTTCAACAATCAAACCGTCTTCCCCAATTTTGATTTTAGAGGGATACTCATTTGTTTTGTTGACGCGGATTAATTCTGGTGGAGTTAGCACGCTTACTTCAAAAACCACATGGTTAAGTTCGCTTAACGAGAGCGGGTAAAACCTAGGGTCTTGGGTCGCTGAGCTTATGGCTGACTCTATAACCGCCTGAGCCAACGGGGTAGTCGGGTAGGGGTAGCCAATGCATCCTCTCAACTCCTTTTCATCATTCCTTACACTATTTATTGTGACGAAAACTCCGCATGGCTGAAGAAGTTTTTTTGAAATATCTTTCGGGACGCTTATTTTTTTCCCAGTTTTCAGATACTCCTCTACGGCTTCACGTGCAAGTTTGACAAGCAATTTTCCCTCTTCAAGGCTTAAGTGAAATTGCAACTTGTAAACACTCCATGTTCTGGCGCAACGTTATCTGCCAGATTATGTTATTTGGCCTTGCTAAACTTTGTAGGTTTTGATTTTAGAATTTCATAGACTCTTCCGCTATTCCCTTTTTTGTTATGATTAGGAAATCTATGCCGTCGCCGCTCATTATGTCCCTGCTGATTGCAGATTTTATGGCTCTAATAACCAGATCCTTCGCTTCTTTAACAGTCAATTTTTCATTGTATCCTTCTTCCAGCACACCCATAGCAATTTCCGTTCCAGAACCTACAACCGCATACTTGTCAGGTATAACCGAACCCAAAACGTCAAGCACGTAGAGGGATGGCCCTTCTTCGTCTATTCCACCTACGATTGTCTGAGTTATTAACGGCGCCAGTCTGCGGCTGAAAAGAAGGTTGGACATGAGTTTGGCTGCAGACCTTACGGAAATGTTTCTTCCAACATCTAAAGTGAACAGGTTCGCGTAGGCTTCAACTTCCCTAACGAGAATCTGCATGTCAGAAACGAGGCCAGCGCATGCTGCGCCTATGCGATCTGTTATTCTGAAAACTTTTTTGCCACCTTTACTGACCACCAAATATCCGTATGAAACTCTTTTTTCAGAAGCTAAAATAACACCGTCTGTGCACACCACACCGACTGTGGTCGCGCCTGGAACCCACATGTAACCCGCTTGCTGTGTTTGCTTTTCCACTTCTCATCACCTTTTCCGTGATAATATACAAGCAACTTATTAAACTTAATCATAACGGTTTATAAATCCCAAAGTGTTGAAAGTGACCTGAAATGATCGGTCTTTATGTAAAAAATGTCGATGGAGTTTGGTTTGGAGTTGCTTGTAATGACAAAGAAGTTTTTGCAGCGTCCTTCGCCTTCAGCCAAGAAGAAGTTCTCAGTAGTTTGTTGAACGCCATCCCTTGTGGCATGCCATTTCAACAGTTTAAAGAAACTTCGGCTCTCGCTGAGCGTGTGCTGCATGTCTTAAAGGATGTTTACGATGGAAAAAGCTTCAATGAAATTTTGCCGGTATGCACCCGACACCTATCAAGTTATGCAAGAAAAGTTATTGCAGTTGTTTCTGCTGTGCCTTTAGGGTATGTAACCTCTTATGGTTCTGTGGCAAGGGTTGCCGGGGGAAGCCCGAGGGCTGTTGGTCGCATTATGGCTTTTAACCCGTTCCCACTGATAGTTCCATGTCACAGAATAGTCTCCTGGAATTTTACTTTAGGCGGATATGGCGGTGGCTTGGATGTAAAACTGGCAATTTTGAAGCGTGAAAAGCGAGGTTATTCTGTTGAAGCCGAGGCTTCTGTGTGCGGTGGAAAATTGCGGTTGTTTCCCGTCGAGTTCGTGCTGAATAAGTTTGAAAAATTTGGTCGAGGAGTAAATATTAAAAGCCGTTTAGAATTACACTCAAAAAAGTGGTGATATCATGGTTAAACGCGGACTTTTTGTCGGTAGATTCCAGCCCTTCCATTTGGGGCATTTGGGCGCGGTGGAAGATATTTTGAAGGAGGTTGATGAACTTGTGATACTTATAGGGAGCGCCCAGTACAGCCATCGTATAGATAATCCTTTTACAGCAGGTGAAAGACTTGTCATGGTTCGCAGGGCTTTAGAAGAGGCTAAAATAGATAATTCGCGAATATGGATAGTGCCGGTGCCAGACGTGCATCTGCACATGATGTGGGTTTCCGCTGTTGAGGGTTATACTCCACGTTTTGATGTTGTTTACTCTAATGAGCCTTTGACACGGAGGCTTTTTATAGAGGCTGGTTACACGGTCAAACCCATACGCTTCCACAGAAGGGACGTTTATTCCGCAACAGAAATTAGGGAGAGGATGTTGATCGGGGGAAACTGGGAGGAACTTGTTCCCAAAAGTGTGGCTGCTTTTATAAAAGAGATTGACGGCACCAAAAGGCTTCAAGACTTGACAAAAAGCGATAAGGTGTAACTTTATTCCTATTCTTAAAGTAAAGAAAGGTTATTAAATTTCAAAGAACTTAAATTAAAAGGGTTGAAACTGAATTATTTGCGTTTCGCCTTAACGGGAAACGTTTAGTGGTTGGATGGAAGTTGGGAAGGAGAAGAAGAAAAGTAGTTCGCATGCCTAAAAAACGTCTACCAAAGTCGTTTGACTGTCCAGAATGTGGGAAGACAAGCACCATTGGTGTTAACATTACGTCACAGAAGCCGCTAATAATTGCAAGGTGCAGCGAGTGTGGAAAGGAAATAGTAAAAGAGTTTGTTGGAAACAAAGAAATGACCTTTGAATGTCAAAACGAAAGTTGTCCAAACTATAACCAGACGATATTGCGGGTTCGCCCCTTTTCAGAACACGTAATATTTGCCGAATGCGGTAAATGTCATGGAAAAACCCTTCTTCAACTGCCTCTGGAAGATGCTCCAATTAACTGTTCCTGTGAAACGCAAAAACAAGTTAGGTTAACAACCCGCCCAGCTGAGAGGCTTGCAACTTTAACTTGCGGAAGCTGTGAACTAATCTGCTATCTTTTAGCCAGTCCAGTTGATGAACCAGTTGACATTTACGGAAAATTTTTAGATAGATATTATGGCAAAGGATGACTTCCTCTTCTTTATCCTACATGGTGTGATGGTTACAGAACTATGGACAATAATTTTATAATAAATCCTATTAGTCCTACTGCTCCTATTCCTAAGAAGCAGATTTTAATCGATAGCCAAAGCTCGCTTCTTCCTGGTTTTACAGCGAGTTTTAGTGTTCTTGCACATTGAGATAGAAATGACCTTAAGCCCATGGTTCAACACAAAAATAACATTCAACGTCATATAAGCGTTGCTGAAGCCCTTTTGTCTAATTATATCCTTTACACCTTTCGTATAGCCAAGCCCAAATTTTCAAGCATTTTGATAAGCCCTGTTTTATGTTCGCCTTTTATTCCTTTCCAATCAAGAACTGCATATTCAACCTTTTCCAATGTTTTCTTGACGCATTGCCTAACAATTTCTTCGTCAATGTAGGGAACTGCATATTTCGGGATTATGTGACCGAATGCTACGTCACTTTCCAACGCCATCTTCGTAAATTTCATGTTATAATGAGGCCCTCCTACACCTAACACTGCCCCCGCCTCTATTTTTCCAAAATTGGATATCGCTTCCATTGTTGCAAGCGCCACAGCTTCAGCTGCTTTTTGGTCACTCCACTGTTTAGGCGAACTCCCCAGCTCAGCGAACATTGCAGGCACATTTAACGATGGACCGTGATGGGTGCATTCATATGAGACTTCGTATTCAAGGTGCATCTCGTTTTTGAGTCGCGCCATCGCCTTTAAGCATTCTCTCATGGCTGTTGCGGGCGAGACTGAAACGCTCTTTGGGAGCCCGCCAAGCTCTGCTGCGCCTAAATTGCCTGGTGTATGCACCGACAATGTTGGAGTGCCGCTTAGACTACTATGTCTTGAAACGAAAATTACAAGTTCAATTTCTTTGAAGAAACTAGTTAGGTCTTGTGCGAAAACAGGTTCCTTGTTCAACGTCACAAGTTTGATGTCGACGCCATCAACTTCCGCTTCATATACCTTGTTTCCTTGAAAATTCTCTGACGCTTTCTTGAAATTGAAGTCGCATAAAATTTGTTTCGAGATGTTTAGACCAGCATTGTCTTTATTAGAGGCAACTATCAGAATCATTTGCGCTTCCCCTTGAAAAGAACACCAGTTGAAGTAAAAACCTTTCTAATGCAACCAAAAAATTTATAAAACAAAGTTTTCGCGAAATCTCGTAGAGATAGAGGATAGAAAATATATGTGTAAAATGCTCGTCAACTCGCGTGCAAGCCTAGGGATTTCGACGATAATGTTGGGTGTTCGATATGGGCATTCACATTATCGCCGAGTTCCTGGGCGTAAGCCCGGAAAAGATTGCCAAAGCGGAAAATTTACGGGAGATTTTAGATAGGGTAGTTGCTAAATCTAATTTACATGTGGTTTCCTCTAGTTTTCATCAATTTGAGCCGTATGGAGTTTCCGCCGTTTACCTTTTGAGTGAATCACATCTAAGTATTCACACGTGGCCCGAATACTCTTATGTGGCATTGGACATTTTCACCTGCGGGGAAGATGGTCCTGCATTCAAAGCTTTCAAGTTGCTGGTTGAGGAGCTTCAACCTAAGACTGTTAAAAAGAAGGTTATTAGGAGGGAAATTCTTGAGGGAAAAAGCGGAAACTAGAATACTACATATGCTTGCCCCATCAAAGAAAACAATATGGGAACTTCTGGAAAACTTTAATGCTCCATTGAAAGATTTCATTGTTTCTTTAAAAAACCTTTTAGAAAATGGATTAGTTGCCTCGGACATGGAGGGGTTCTATCTCACTGAAAAGGGCAAAAAAGAGGTTAACCCAGAAAGTTTAAAATTTAAAAGCAAAATATGTCCGGAATGCTCTGGAAAAAGGGTGATTTTCGAAGGAAAGTTTAAGGAAATCCTAACAGAATTTAAACGTATAACAGAGAAACGACCACCGCCGACAATCGATTTTTTCCAAGGTTATATGCAGGAGCGGGATGTAATATCAAGGGTTGCGTTGATGCATAATTACAATGATTTAGATGGAAAGGAAATTATCTTGATGGGTGATGACGACTTATTAAGCATAGCCCTATCCTTAACAAAACTTCCAACACGAATCGTGGTTTTAGACATTGATAAAAGATTAGGTGATTTCCTAAAGGAAGTTAATAGTGAATATGGCTTCACAATAGAGTTCAAAGAGTATGATGTTGCACATCCGTTACCAACCGACGTTATCGGAAAATTTGACGTTTTTTCTTCGGAACCACTTGAAACGCTAACAGGGTTGAAGGCGTTTATTTGCAGGGGTATAAGTTGCTTAAAAGAAAATGGAGTTGGATATTTTGGACTGACGGTTCTTGAAGCTTCTTACAAAAAATGGTTGGCTGTTCAGAAGCTTTTGATGAAGATGAATTGTGTAATCACAGACATTGTTCAAGGGTTTTCGGCTTATCCAATGGATTATGGCAACGTAAACTATGAAAAATTCGTTTACGATATAGGTTTTGTAGTTGATAAAAACCCCGGAATAAACTGGTATAAATCTTCGCTTTTCAGGTTCGAAGTGTTGGGGAAACCTAAACTCCTGGTAAAACCCGACGAGTATGTGAGGGTGAAACCTGTTGACCCAGAAGAAGATTTAACACATCCATCTTTGTATCCGTCAATTCGGAAGAGATTCGCCAAAAGGTGTTCATAACCAGTAATGTTAAGGGGTAGTTTTTATGGTAACGAATAAAGAGAGCATAACAGAGTTAATTCAAACTAAAGTGCGCATTCGCCGGGCAAAGGAAGAAGATCTGCAAGAAGTTGTTAGATTAGCTATGGAGCTTGGCAGAGATGAAAGTGTCAGAGACTCTATGATATCGGCTTCTCCAAGCGGGTTTCAAAATCCAGAGTGGATTCTAAAGAATATCAAAGGAGGAAATGCTGCAGTTTTCGTGGCAGAATTGGATGGAAGGATTGTGGGTTATTCTTTGGGTTGGATAAGCCAGCCTTGGGCTTACAAGGGTAAACGCGGTTACATTTGCGATTGTTTTGTTGAAAAATCCTACAGAGGTAAGGGTATTGGAAGAATGCTTGTCAACCAAATCCTTGAATGGTTTATCAGCAACGGCGTGGAATGCGTTGAGGCCGATGTTTACTCTGACAACATACGGTCACTAAAGCTGTTTAAATCACTGGGTTTTAAAGAAATATTCAAAAGACTACGCTTTATGGTAAAAGACCGCGAGAATCAGCTTTAAAATTATGCTTTTCATAAAACTTATAATGGTTGAGGCTCTCAAGCTAGAACGTGGTTAAAATGCATTTAATCAACTTTAAAGAGTTATCCGGTAGCCAGCTTATGGAAATAGTTGATAAAGCCATTGACGTCAAGCGTAACCCGGAAAAGTATTGTAATGCCTTGGATGGAAAGTCTCTTGCAATGATTTTTCAGAAAACCTCTACCAGAACCAGAGTTTCTTTTGAAGTTGCCATGACCCAGCTTGGTGGACATGCGCTTTACATTGATTGGAGAACTACGAACTTCACGATTGCAGATGTTTATGACGAAACGCAATACTTGTCACGTAATGTTGACTGTATAATGGCTAGGCTTCTGCGAAATGCGGATTTGCAGGTTATGGTTAGGGCTTCCCGCGTTCCAGTAATTAATGGATGCGATGAAAAATATCATCCCAGCCAAGCCATAGGAGACTTGATGACAATGAAGGAAAAGAGAGGAAAACTAAAGGGCTTAAAGCTTGTCTACATAGGCGTTCACAACAACATCTGCAACTCGCTGATTGAAGGGTGCACAAAAACTGGAGTGAAAATTATCACAGTGACGCCAATTTTTCATGAACCATGCAGAGATGACGAGCTTTTGGAAAACGCAAGGAAAACTGGGCTTTGGGAAACAACTTTAGATGTCAAGGAAGCGGTGAAAGACGCGGACTTCGTTTACACGGACACTTGGGTTGACATGGAATTTTTCACAGACCCAAAGTTTGCCGCCGAAAAAGAAAAGCGTGTTAAACTGATGATGCCCTACCAAATAAATAAGGAGCTGCTGAAAGGAAGCAACGCTTACATAATGCATGACATGCCAATCCACAGAGGATACGAAATAGCTGAGGATGTCATCGAGGATCCAAACTCGGTTATTTATGAGCAAAGCGAGAATAGGCTGTATTCTGCAAAAGCAATACTGTTGAAACTGTTGGGAAAATGCTAAAATGCAAAAACAAGTTTAAGGAATTTATGGAAAAAGAAAGCTGATCTCATCCTGGCTATTTTAGAATCATTTGTACGAATTTTTCTGGGTTGAACTCCTCTAGGTCATCGTATTTTTGTCCAGTTCCTATGAATAGTATGGGCTTTTTTGTTACGTAGGTTACGCTTAGGGCTGAGCCGCCTTTAATGTCCGCATCCACCTTAGTCAATATTGTTGCGTCTACTCCAACGCTTTTGTGGAATTCCTCAGCTTGCATTACTGCGTCGTTTCCGGTGAGCGAATCCACCGTCAATATTGTTAAGTCTGGGTTTATGACGCGCTTAATCTTTGCAAGCTCGTTCATCAAGTTCTTGTTTGTCTGCATTCTACCGGCTGTATCGATTAAAACGACGTTTATCCCATGAGCTTTCGCATGGTTTATTGTGTCATAGGCTACGGCGGCGGGGTCAGAGCCATACTTGTGTTTTATCATGCGTATACTTAAGCGTTTTGCATGCTCCTCTAACTGTTCTATTGAGCCCGCGCGGTAGGTGTCGCTACAGGCAAGAACAACCGAATAGCCTTTATTACTGAGGAAGCGCGCTACTTTCGCTATGGTTGTGGTTTTTCCTGTGCCGTTTATTCCGACAAAAACTATGACAAAAGGTTCGCCTTTTTTGCGTTTTTCTTCAACAGCCTCTAATAGGTTTATTCTGTTGTTTGTGCGCATAATCTCTAATAGCACTTCTCTGAGTTTTTCCTCCACAATTTTTCTGCGGTCTTCAAGCCTTTTAACCTGAAGCCCATCTAACAGTTTTCCCATTTCATCACATATCTTTTCAGACACGGGAAAGGCGACATCGTTTTCTACGAGGCTTATTTTGAACTCTGAAAGCACTGGGCGGAGGTTTTCAGCCTTAAGCTCTGTTGTTGTAACCTTGTTTACAAGCCCTTTGAGGCCTGACTTCAGCCTCTCAAACATTTCTTGGCGTTGTCTCCTCTCTGAATTTGGCTAGCAGGTTGTCAAATTTTTCTTTTCCTTCGCTCATTCTTTCTGCAATTTGGGCGAGTTGCTGCTGAAGGGACATCCTCGTCTTCTCCAAGCTTTCTAGTCGGTTTTTGATGAGTTCTTTTGCTTCTTGCAGTGTTTTTTCAACGGATATTCCAGCGCCCATTCCAACGATGATTTTGTCTGGGCTTTCAAGTTTCGCTTTTATGTAGGAGCCCCCTCCTATGGGAACTAGGAGCTCCGAGTTTTCCTTTTCCTTTTCTAATCCTTCCAGCGTCATACTTGCGTAGGTTAGGTCAGTTATGGCGGCGTTTACCATATTTATCCTAGCTTGTATCGCTTCGGCAGTCTGCTCAAGAAAACGTAATTCAACGCTTAATCTACGTAGTTCCTCTTCTTCACTTTTGCTTGCCAAGTTCTCCTTCTCCAGCAGCAAGTTTTTTCAGTAATAGGCTTTTTATTTCTTCTGGTGGGATTTCTTTAACACTTGCTATTTTTATGTGGAAGCGTTTAACGCGGTGTTTGCTGCCGAGTTCGCAGTAGACTTTTTCCACGGCGTGTTCTGGTTTGACAGTCATCACTTCCTTTTTGAAGGGTGTTTTCAGGTTTGGTTTTCGAATTTCGCCTGTGACTCTAAAAACTTTCACTTTGTTCATCTTCCTTTACAACATCCAATGCATTCCCAATTATAAACATCTCGGGTCCGGTTGTCAAGGAACCAGCTATGGCAGCATAACTGTTGCTGATCAATCCCGTTTTAACATATGGTATTCCACAGTTAACAGTGCCGACGTCAACTGGAACCTTCAGCACATCCTCCAAAAGCTTCTTTTCCTCCTCCTTAAGTAGCGGATGGGCTAAAACTCCCTTGTTTGTAGCTACGGCTAACGAACCAACGTAAGGTAAGCCGGCAACTTCACCAGTCACTACTTCAACTCCTAAAGTGTCAGAAATTAGCCTTATTTCCCAATCTTTTAATCGTGGGTCAACGACTGCTCCACGGTCGTTTGCTAAAATCATGTTTCCGAAGGCTGTTTTCTTAGTTTCCATGACTGTTATGTTTCCGTCGAATACGCTTTTTATGGCTTCAAGTTCCTCTTCGTTAACAAAATGCGGAAGCACAATACCGTTTGAGTTTGCGCATGCGAGGGCGCCGATCAAAACTGAGCCGCCAATCATTGTGTGTATTAGTTTAACTTTCATCCATTCAGCAAGTCTCTCAGCCTTTTTAATTGGTGTCAACTTTGGAATGATGATGATTTTATCTGTGGCAAGCGCGTAAACGCCTATACTTGCGCTGCCGAAAAGGCTGGAAAAGTAAATGGCCAAGGATTAGTCTCCTTCAGCCAAATAAACTGTAACATTTCCTTCCTTGTCTTTTGCGGCTCTTATTCGAATTTTTCGCGGGGGCTTCTCTATGCCTCTGCTCCAAATTTTTTCGTTTACTTCATTGCTGATGATGAGCCGCTTAGGTTCCTCCCCCTCTTCTTTACGCGCGCCTAACTTCATATGCCTCGTTATAAAACTTCTGATTATCCGCATCGCTCTTGGCGCTCTTTTATTCGGCGGCATTATCCATGCCCTGTTAAGGGGGATTGTGTAGATCCTTTCTTCAACAATTTCCTCTTCGCTAACCTTTTCTTCTCGTATTGGTGGTTTAACTTCCTCTTCGATGGCCTCCGGCACTTCTTCCTCTTTCGCCTCAATTTCGTCCGTCGTCCCCTCTTCTCCCACCACGGCTTTCTCAATTTCTGGTTCTTTTTCTGCGATGGCTTCAACTAATTCTTCCTGTTCTTCCTCGGTTCTTGGCGATTCTTTTTTGGCATCCTCCATTTGACAGCCCTCCTATGCCTTTATTTTTCTTGTTCGCCATTGTCTTCTTTTTGGGTGTGTTCTAAATTTTCCGGCCGTTTTCGCGATAACCCATGATGGAACGGCTCGCTTTTGCTTTCCCGCTTTTGCTAGTCTAAGTTTTTTTGCCGTTGGTTTATTTCGCGCCATATTCATATCCTTCTTATTTTTGTTTCACGTCTCCTTGCTTGCAGATGTACAAGTATTTGCTTTAGCTGTTCATCTGTTAAGGGCATCGGCAATTTTCCTTGCTGCGCCAGTTGGATTAACTGTAATTCAAGTTGAGATGTGAATTCTGGCTTGACCATCTTCAAGTTTGTCAGCCTTTGCCTTGCTTCTGGAGTTAATATGCTTCTAAGTATGGCTTGTTTCTCAAGTTCCAGTTGTTGCTGCATTTGTACTCTTTTTTCTTCTTCAGCCATTTGGCGTTGTAATTCTAAAAGTTTTCTTTTGCGGAGTTCTTCGAGTTCTTCGTCTGACATTTCAGTCGCCTTTTATTATGTATTTCTCTAATTCTGGAATCTCTTTAACAAGTTCTCTGCTGAGCCCCTCGGCTATTTCCTGTAGGAGTTTTCTTCCTTCAGCTGTTACTTTTCTTCCGCGTGCTGGAAGCTTTTCAATTAATCCTGCAGTCTCAAGCTGTTGTAGAGCTTTTCTTATTATTGCTCCGCCAGCCTTTACGGCGTGTTCCGGTCTCACACCGAAGTCCTTTCTTCCACCATATTCAGCTCTTAACCTTTCTAACCCTATTGGTCCGTGAACGTAGATTTTCCTTAATAGCGAGGCGCATCGGATATACCACCAGTCCGGGTTTTGGGGCGGTTTTTGAACATGAGCGCCTGTTTTAACGAAGATTGACCATGATGGCGGTTTTATCTCGTCCACATTTTCTTTTAGATGCTGGGCTAATTTTTCTATTAATTTAGATGCTGGTACGTTGTAAACGGTTGTCAATTTTCTTATCCTCTTGTTCCTTCAGTAAGCGTGTTAAGTATGAAATTTAAAAGTTGTGGTAAAAGTTTTTGGATTTAGAAATAGGCGCCGATTATGAGAAAAATGACGAGGAAAAGGCGACATTTTTGTCCTACTACAAATAGACTATGCCTCTAAGCGCTTATGGCTCCATATCTTACAATCCTATGCAATGAAGCTCCAGCCTAAGATCTATAAACTACGAGGAAAACATACAATGTCCGGATTCAAATAAAAACCAAAAACTTTTTTCTTTATTTTGGCGGTTTAAAGCGTTTTTCCCGGCGTTTGTAAAGGACAAGCGTGTGTCCTCTAACCTCTACAATGGTTGCTCCAGTTTTGTCAGCAATCACCGAGGCAATCTCGCATGCCTTTTTTCCTTCAAGTGCGCTCTTCAAGATTTTTACTTTAACCATTTCTCTCTGCTCCAGTTGTTTTCCAATTTCCTCCAACAAATTTTGCGAAGCCCCGCCCTTTCCAACCCATATTGTGGGCTTTTCACCACTAATTTCCCTCTTGATGCGGCGCTTTATACCCGCAGTAAGTTTACTCATTCCCTAACCTTCTCCTTAACACTCTTTAATGGTATCCGCATATGTTTTCCACAGTTAAAGCATGTAACTACGACATGCGGCTCCCTTTTCTGCTTTATCCGTACACGACAATTCACACCTGGCAAAATAAAGCTTTTACAATACCTACAAACCTGCCGCCTATACTCCTTCGGCAAGCGAACCCTCGCAGCCATCGCTACCCTTCGGGCTATGTCAACATAACGCTGAGCCAAAACAGGATTTTCCAAATAAGTTTCCCTGGCTAAATTGAAAAGTGTTTGAATACGACTTAAAGCTAATCGCTTAGTATCACTATCCATGCGTTTGTCCGCCGAACCTATATATTATTCAACCATGTTAATAAAAGTGCGACCGCCGGGATTTGAGCCTCAAAACCGTGGTGCCAAAAGCTTCACATTTTAAGCTTCCTTTTCTGAAAGATCCTGAGCATAGATTATGTTTGAACTTGAAGTTTTCTGCTTAAGCCGATAATTTTTCGTTTTTCCAGCCAGGAATAGTATGCCTCGTCAATGTTGCATGTGTTAAGCACGAAATCCCTTATGAATTTGGCGTGTTCTCTAACGAGTTTTTCAGCCTCTTCCCTTGTTAATTTTCCCATTTCTAGGAGAATTTCGAAGGTTTCCATGGGTTTGAGGCAGTAAAGCCTCTCAGCACATTTGACATTAGCTTTGTGTCCGAACCCTCTTATTCTTTGAGCCAGTTTCCACCCATTGATGCCTGCTAAACATACAGTTTTACCTTCAGCTTTGGAGGCTACCACCTCTGCCTCCCAATCGGTTGCTTCTGTTCTAAGAGACCACCTCAAGGTTTTAATCCACTCGTCAACATCCACTTTGTCGGTGATGTTTACTCTTAAGGTTAGGCTGGCTATTTTGGAAGCTACATCCGCCAACATGTGGTAGTGGTCTACATCCTTGTAGCAGAAGATTTTAACGTCTTTACGAAGTCTTTGCAAAACCTCTAATATAGGCTCATTTAGATAAAGCCATGAATTCACCGGTTCAGGAATAAAGCTTCCACATTTTATACGTTCAACCAAATCGTTTAATGATGCAAAGCCATAGGCATAGCTGCAAATAGAAGATTGAAGATTGTATGGATAATTTAGAAAAACTACATTATAATTCCCATTAAGCATATTTGCAGCCTTCACAGCTGAACTTCTGAGACTTGGAACTATAAGTACGTCAACTTCAGCCATACAAATTTAATAATCGCTCAGCAACCAATAATAGATTTCGATTTCATGTGTGAAAACTAAAATTAAATTTGTCGCCTAAAGAGTCGACTCCTGCCAATAATATTACTTATCTTCGGTTTAAAGGTTCGCAGTGTACTATTGCGGCTGAATAATCTTTATTTTTAAATTGCCATTTCGAATTTAATTGAGAAATTGGGGATGGTGCTTAGGTGAAAAAGAGGCGGCGAAAGGCTTCAGATGTGCTGGACGAGATCGACCTTAAAATGATAAAGGAAGCCCTCAAACTGGACAAAAAGCGAAAGAGAGACTACATTGTTTAGCCTTAATCACTCTCAATTAGATAGCTTCTAAACTTTAAATTCTGTTTAAACCCTTTCCTCGGTTTTTCAGTAACGTGTCCTATGGTGATTCTCGCTTAAAGTGTTCCTTGGAAGCGATGTGCCAGAGTAACGGTTCACCAGCCTTTAAGCGAAACCAAGACTTTTCAGCTAGGCTTGGAAGCCTCTTCGCCGTCGCTCTAAACAGCACTATCGCAATTATAGATGATAAGAATACGTGGAGCGCGTTGAATACGCCGTTGAGGGCTAATGCCCATAATAGGATGCCAATTGTGGAAGTTACAGTTATTCCCACGTTTTTAATGAATATTCTGAGAACTTCAGGAATTCAGGCGCAACAAATAGGAGGACAACAGCGTTAAGGAGTTATGGACGTTGTCGTTGAGAGGAACGCCTTCGGCAGGCAGAGGGAACTCACCGGAGACACACGAATACACCAGTTGCTCATCAACAGGTTAAACACTTTCTGGCGCAAACTCGACGTAACCGCTTAAAGGGCTGTTCAATAACTTAAACAACTAGATTGAAGTATGAGCACTTGATACTTCGGTGTACGTCGGCTCCTCTACGCAGAGCTTCCTCGGCGATAGCCACCCCATTCTCCCGGAACTTCTGTTTGTTATAACTCTTATTGGATCAATGTGTTCAAACGTGGGTCCGCCGTTATGAGTAACTTCTTTCCAAGTAAATCTTTGAATGTGCAAGCTTTCTGATAACCGTGTCTACAACATCCTTTACGTCGGCGATTTTCCTATAAACTCTTTAAACACATTTAAATTTCAATGCTTGCAAGATGCATTAGAGCCTTTACATCAGCCCCAGCCCAAAAATTAGATTTCCGATGATTTCTTTTAAAATTTCCAAAACTTACATTTCTGTTAAGAAACGTAAAAGTATAGTTAACTGTTAAAAAAGATATTAACAGCAGTGACTTTCTCATTTTAAAATTCAACTTTCCTAGTTTAATTATTTTATTTATAACGGAAAATAACACTGATTTAGGCTTCTTTTCTATCATCCTATCAAAGATTAAACCTTATATGCATAAGGTTTAATTTTCGTTCGGAAAACAAAAAACAACCCCCAAAACAAGTTGCTTTCCGTCTATGTATATTAAATAAACTAGTTTAGGCGTTCAGCTTTGCTTTCCTCATTTTTGACGCTAACCCCTTCCATCCGCGTCTTGCGTAGGTTAACGCTGTGCCATAATGTTCCCATGAGAAGTAATCCACTAAGTCTGCAACTTCGAAGCCAAAGTCGCTTACCAGTTGGCTGGCTCTTTGGCTTCGGAACCAGTGAAGCCACAAGTGCAGCTTGTCAGCTACGAGTTTACCATTTTTAATGAAGGGTTTGTCTAAGCCTAGTTTCTGCTTTAATTCAAGTGGAAGTGTTTTATCTAGGCTTCTTATGAAGTGGTATGCCCAGAAACGTGACAGTGGCTCTCCATGCTTGTATGGGCTTGGAAAAAGCAGATCTTTGCTTTGCTCAATCCAAGCTAGCAATATTGGAGTTAAAGGTTCTCTGAGCAATATTGGAAAGGGCTTTCGTGTAGCCTGCACCTTCTCAGTTACCCAATGTTTTTTGCCTGAAACGTCAACTTGCTCAGCTGTCTTTTTGTATCGTTTAAGCAGTGGCATACCACGAACAATCAGGACCCGTTCTCGCCTCCTCAACTCAAAATTTTCTTTTCGCAGCGACAACACTTCCCCAACTCTTCCACCCGTTAAAAACAGGCAAGCCAAAAAAGCTCTGTTTCTTCCAGACTCTGCATGGTTGATTAATTCGCAAAGTGGTTGCCACCCGCAAAACTCTTCAACGAAATCTTTAACGCTTAGCCTTGCATAAGTGTGGCTGCTCCAATGTCCAACTCTAACGAACATAGCTTTCCATCTCCTTTCTTTTCACTCTGTTTTGTTCAAGCCTGTAAGCTTCATATGTGATGACGTTTTCCATCCGCACTTGGTTAAGCATCTCTTTTGAAAGTTGCCTCTCCAAATCCATTCTACGCCTCTGTCTCTGTCTTCGCTTTTTCATTTTTCCCACGTCTACGTTCACCCAACCCGGAAATAATAATGATGATAATCAAACCGAAAATCAAAAACAAATATTCTCCATTACTCATTTGCCTTTACCCCAAAAATTCGCAGTCGAATAAACTGGCTTACATGTCTCTTACCAGCCAACTTCCGCAGCCTTTCATATTCACTCCATGAAACCCTAAAACTGACTACGACACGTTTTGTATTACATCGTTTTTTGCTGTTGCCTAGCCTACTCTTCTCATTCATTTTTATTCTCCCCCATAAACACACATGCATTCTGCAACAGAACCTTACAAGCCAGCTTATGTTTCGGATAGAGCAAGTTTAAGCTGCTGATAAGCTCCCCAAGCAAGTCTGTTGGCTTGTTAACCGTCGACACAGGTTCAGAGTCTGCTTTTTGTTTTTTGCCAACTGCAATTAAGCCAAGCTCTTTAAGTTTCTTATACACCTTATGTTCTTTCAAGCCAAGTTGTTTTGCTATTGCTCTATGTCCTAGCTTTTGGTTTCTTAACAACTTCAGCTTTTCAACAAGCTCTGGTGTCCATTCTGGCTGGCTTGACTGCTGCGGCTGATTTGACTTTTTACGTAAAAAGAAACATACTTTGCCGTCTAACCTTCCCTGGAGAATCTGCACGCCTTCACTGTCCAACTGGCTTGTCCACATGTTCATGTAGTCTTTGCTTGGAACTGGCACAACAGTGCCGAAGGGATCAATTTGTTTTAAGCCGAACTTTTCAGCCAACTGTTCAAACAGTGGCATACTCACCCACTCCTTTTTGCTGGCTGTCCAGTGTGCAACCTCAAAACATGCAAGTCTAAGTCTGCTTGTGTGGCGAAAAACATTGGCTTGCCAATACTTCTGCAAAACTGGCATTCCAGCAAGACGTTGCCATCTTTGGTGTAAACTTTGCTGCCTTCACGCTTCACAATCCAAGAATCCTCTAACTGACTCGTAACCGAGTTACTAAGTGCACCGAGTTCCAGAGGCGTAGGAGCCTCTTTTTCAACATTGTTTTTATGGACTTTTTCCATAGTTTCAGAAGTGCTTACACTCTCGGAACTCGGTTCACTCGGTAACTTAGTTACGAGCTCATAGCCATACTTTTTAGCTATTCTTTTCAGTTTGGTTACGTCGAAGGTGTAGGCTTTAACTCTTGGACATTCCTCGTCGGGTACTCCCTCTAACTTTTGCCTTATTGTTTTCGATTTTCCACTTAAAATCTCCCTAAGTCTATAACCAACTTTGTTTTTTGTCACGTCGTCGAATTCGCTTGTATGCATGACATAGTCTTTCTGCAAGTCTATTTTACCATCCAACTCTTCTTGCAAGCTGCTCCAAATGGTGGAGAACGGAATTGTTGGCAAGCCATCCAAGTTGCTGTTAAACAAGTCAACCACTACTTTGACGATTTTTCCTTCCAACGTGTCTTGTTTTCCACTCAGTCTTTCTTTCTGCTGCTCTTCCAGAAAAATCTGCAGTGTTTCGTAAACAGGCAAGCCGTAGGCAACTTGCAGCAGAGGCTTCCACAACTCTTTTAATCTTCCCTTAATTTTAAGTTGGATTTCTGGCAACTCTTGGTTTCGAGTTAACATTCTCCATTTTAGCAGTTTGTTTCGCAAAGTGTTTAACTGTTCCATCTGCTCTTTGGTTAAGTCAACCCATTCAAGTTGCGGGTAGCCTTCAACCATCGGCACGAAAAGGAACCTTTCGTTGAAGCCTTTAACCTGTGGAATGTGTTCGCTTGCACAGGCTTTGAAGCAAAACACGTTGTAGTATTTGATGTACCTGGAATATTCCGTTGCTATCATTCTCGGAACTTTGGCTCCTCGACTGTAGCCAGCCTTGTAAATTTTAATCTTATCCGTGTCCTTATGGATTCCTTGAACTTCATCCTCCAGAATGCAGCCAATTGAATCTGAATCTTCCAAGTAGCCATACAAGTCTGCTGCTGGAATAGTTACTCCGAAAAGAGGCCTATAACAAAGCTTGTTTAACACCTTTAGAACTGTGCTTTTTCCACTTTCGTTGTCTCCG
Organism: Bathyarchaeia archaeon; assembly: GCA_038883855.1. Lineage (GTDB taxonomy): Archaea > Thermoproteota > Bathyarchaeia > Bathyarchaeales > Bathycorpusculaceae > JAVZLH01. The sequence continues at coordinate 849 of JAVZLH010000003.1, read as the reverse complement.
TAAAAGAAGAGGTACGGCACAGTGTGCAATTTCTCCTGCTGGTAACTCATTAAAACGCAAACTGCAAGGATGTCCTGGTAAATTGGCTCCACGTCAATCAGCTTTTGAATCCACAGTTTAACATCTTCAAACAAGCTTTGAACGTTAACTTCACCTTCATAGAAACCGTATGGGTCGTAAGGTATGTTTCTGGCTTCTTTCGGAAGAAACCATTTTCCTTCAGCTTCAACCCTTTCTGCAATAAAGAATTTTCCACTGTTCAAAATCAAGAAGCATGGTTTTCCATTGTGGTAAATTGCCTCGAAACACCCGTCTGGCAGCCCGCCAGAATCTTTCAGTTGTTTCTTCGCTGATTCTTGCTCTTTCATTTCCTTTTTAGCCAAGGTGCAGTTTTCCATGTCGCATAAGCTTGCCAGAACGTTGTCGCTGCATCCGAAAACGTACCGTTTTTCCACTGCACTTTTAAAACAAGCGGAAAGTTCAGTTTCAGGTAAAGGCGGCTGGTTCCGTTGGTTCCACTCTTGAAGCTGCCTCCATGCTTTTTTAGGCTCCAGCTTCTTGAAGTTGCAGAGAAAACCAGCCAACCTTACTGCATACTCGTTCCGCAGTCCCTGCCTTGTGCCTTCCATCAAACTTTGAATACACGGCGGAGTCTTGCCTTTATACGGTTGCTTGGCTAAGTCTGGCTTGTCAAACCAAAATTCCGACGCTTCACGTTGAACTTTAACTCCAGCCTTTGCCAAAGCTTCCAAAAACAAGTTTTCCAAATCTTCAACAACTGTTGGAGTATTGTCATTTAGCCTTTTGTAGCCTTGACTTGGAGCCATGATGCAGAGTTTGCCTTCTCCG
>JAVZLH010000002.1:0-126391 GCA_038883855.1 Bathyarchaeia archaeon | reverse complement strand
AAACCTTTTAAAAGTAATGCGGGAAGTTTTTTATATTCTGGGTCGTTTATTAAACCAAAAATTTTTGAAATAAACCATCCTAATAGTTGCCGAAGATAGAGTAATTTAATTAGGTTTTTGTATCTGCTGTTGGATATTTCGTTTACTAGCAGGACGTTTCTGAAAATTAGATATAATTGTATGGGTTTCACTTTTTTGAAGGATGATCCCCTATTGTGCTTTGCTGTTATTATTGGAAATGCTTTGATTTTGTACCCTGCGTTCCAAATTCTTAATCCAAGCAGTTGATCGTCAAAACAGGCGAATAAGTCGTCAAACATCCTATTTTTCTCTTTATGTATTTTTTTAATTGTTTCAACTCTGAATATGGAGTAAGCAGCATTCGCGAAAGTTACAAGAATTGGTTTTTCGTAAATTTTGGGCTTTTCGCCTTGTAAAAGCGTGTGCGTTTCCAGTAATTCGCTGATAAAGTCGCCTGCTGTGTCCACGGTTTTTTCGTTGTAGTTTAGTATTATGCCTTGGGCTGCGCCTAATTGTTTATCGTTTTCCATGATTTCAACAAGTTGGCTTAGGCTGTTTTTTCTTGGAACAGCATCATTGTTTAATAGGACAACGTATTTACTGTTTGAGTCTCTGGCGGCATATGCAGCATTGTTTCCGCCTGTAAACCCCAAATTTTTCCTGAGCCGAATCAATTTGCTGTTAATGCTATTTTCTTTTACGAATTTCTGGATTCGTTCAAAGCTTTCATCGGTGGAGTTGTTGTCAACTATGATAAGCTCATAATTTGGGTAATCCAAATTTTTAACGGCTCGTAAAGATTCTAGGGTAAGATCTATGAAGCTTAAGCTATTATAATTTACCCAGAGGATTGACACTTTAGGTTTCATTTTAAACGCCTATACTAGAGGGATGTACGCTTATCTGTAACTTATATAATCAGGACATTTCAATCGAAACTTTAGGAAAAAAATTATGCCATCAAAATATGCCCTTAGATAAGCCCTAAGAGCATCGATTTTCATTTTTCTAAGGGCATCAACCACAAAATAGCATGGAAAACTATGACCTCCATAATAGACAAGATGTTTGAACAAGAATTTAAAAGCGGTTCTTATATTTTTACAGTGCTTCCTTGCAATTAAGAAAAAGTTTCTGTGAAAGAAATACGCCTTATATGGCGAGTAATCTTTGATTGTTTCATCCTCTGGAACTTTGTGCCATGCTTTAAGTTTTGTAGCGCATACTGTTCTATATCCAGCCTTCCTCGCTCGGATGCACCAGTCCAATTCTTCATGATACATAAAAAAGTTTTCGTCTAAAAGCCCAATTTTGTAAATGACTTCTCTTTTTATCATCAATGCTGAACCCACAACGATGGGGACATCCAACACTTCGCTAGTTTTATACTTGATATTTTGTGAGTAAAACCATACATCGTTCGATCCATACCGATAAATGACAGGCCCTATTATTCCAATGGTTGCATACTTTTGGGCGATTTTAACAAGTCCATTTATTAAATTACTGTCAATTATTACGTCATCATTTAATATGAAAATATATTCTCCGGTTGAGTGACGAATGCCGAAATTATTGCCTCCAGCATATCCTAAATTACTCCGCGTTTTGATAAGTAGCACATTCAGTGGATTCAATTTCTTTTGGAGGAAATTAAATTGCGGATCATTTGAAGAGTTGTCAACAACAACCACTTCGAGATTTGGATAGTCCGATTTCAAGACTGATTGGACGCACTCTATTGTTTCTTTTGGTCTGATATAATTCAAAATGATTACGGATACTTTCGGGTAGGCATCGAAGTTTTTCAATTTTCAATCTCTCTACTAGTTTGTTTACTAGAAAATTGTATACGAATTTGATAAAAATTAGATTGAAGCTTCTTTTATAAACATGAAAGCATGATTTTCAAATTTTTTGGATGAAATAAAAAGATGATAAATCCCACAGTTCTTGTAGTAGTACAAAACGAAGCCTAAACTTTTCATTTTTGCGATCAAATCATCATCAGTAATGCCCCATTGCCAAACATTGTGAATATCTCTCCAAATCCTCTTATGGTGTGGATGAACCTCGCACATTTTCGCACCCATTGCTTATATAAAGGTTCATTCTACTATGGGGAACATTTTTGAAATATTCATTGATTCCTAGATCTATAAGTCTAACAGTTTTGTCTGATTTGAACTGCAGATTAAAAATGAGGAAACATCTGGTGGAAGGGGCGTACATTTCTATGATTTCATCCAGTTGGGCTTCACTTGGTGCAATAAAACATCAAAAAGGTAAATGGCATCCACGTTTCCTATATTGGTCATAATTGCCTTATCACCAAAATTACCGCGGATTAGTTTTAAATTGGTGTGTTTGCGACTCTACTCAATAACTTTATTTGTAAGGTCTGTATCGACCAAATAAGCTGCTGTAACCTTTTTGTTGTCAAGTGTGTAAAAAGTATACGCGCCATCCACGCCCCAAACCCCACCCAAATCAGCAAAAGACGAGAACCTTTGTTGTAGAAAAGCGAAATCAATTAAGTCCTTCTTGTCTAAATTAAGGTGATTCAAATACCATTTTCCAAATACCGCATGCAACTTAAATTTAAGCTGTTTATTTAGACTTTTTATTGCACGACTCATTTTTACCACGTTAACCATAAGTACATTTCTGACAAAATATAATTTTGGGATGTAAATTGAAAATTATCAAGTTAAAAAAGGATAGAATAAGTGTTCCACGCGCAAGCATTATCGTGGTCACTGAATCTTTTCCTACCGAAAATATAGGAAGATTATTGGATTCTATGAGGGTGTTTTCCTTTGAATTTGAAGTTATAATAGTAACCGTGATTCCTCGACAAAGAAAAGAAAACGTTGAAAAACATCTACTATACTACATAAATCAGCTTAATAATTTAAGAAATGTAAAGATTGTGCTGATGGAGAAAGACTTAGGGGCTGCTTATGGACGAAATATAGGGACTACGTTGGCAGAATCATCTAATCTAATATTCGCCGATGATGATGTTGTTGCTTTAGACGACATTGAAATTTTAATTCGATATCTCGAAAATGGAATGTGTGATGGTGTTCAGCCATTAATTCTCAAACTTGCAGAACCTGAAAAAGTTGATTCTGCAGGTGATTTTGTGAGACTTAACAGCGAGGGGTTTCTTTATGTTCCATATTCAAGGGCGGCTGGGCAAAATGTTGCTTCTCTGCAAGATCTTTATGTTGAAGAATTGCCGTCTTTGCGAGGTGCGTTTATGATTGTTAAGAAGGAAGTTTTCCACGAAGTTGGCGGTTTTGATAACACTTTTAACTTTGGTTATGAAGAGGTTGACCTTGGATGGAGAATGACTATTGCGGGTTATAAATTGTTGTTTGCACCGGTTGTAAGAACCTTGCATAAGGGTGGAAGGAGCACTGATCCAAATAGAAGCGATGAAGATTCTGTTAGAATGCATCTAGTTAACTATCATATTCTACAGTTAAAAGTCACACCTAGACGCAATTGGCCCTTTGTGCTTATGCATTTTCTTAGAAGGGTTATCGATCAAGAAATGTGGAGTGTCAGGGAAAGGAGAGTAAGTTGCTTAAATGCGGTTAAAGATATGTTGATTATTATCAGGCTTTTTGTTGAGAGACTTCGATCAGTACACCTTCACAGAAAACTATTAACAGAAAAGTTCAATTGGATAGGTTGGAAAAAGTTCGAACAGATGTCCTTGGGAAAACGTTTTATCTATAAGTGCTGATATAAGACTGCTTTATGCTTAGACATAATAATTGATTAATCATTAAGTTATTTTTATAGTTCAAGTGTTCTGAGGAGTTCTGTGGCATCTATTACTTTATGGCCGAGTGAATGAATTTCTTGTGGTCCCCGCTCACTGATACGTTTTTCACATTGATTGCTGCGAATTTCTTCTTATGTCCAATTTAATCGTGTTGAGATAATTATTAAGCATCATCTCATAACTTAAAGAAATCATTTGGCAAATAATAAGTGCTTACCACATTGAATTTTCACTCTGTAGCCTAATTTCCTTAGCTTCCTTTCGAGTAACTTGTAATCTTCATGATATTCTATTACCATTTCATCGTAAAGCTTACTTTTCAACCAATCCAATACAATATCATATTCGCATCCTTCACAGTCTGCTTAACAACTTCAACATCCACAGGTAGAGTCACAGTCTTAACAAAAACTTGTGTAACATCGTTTTCTTTAGAAGTATATTTCAGACTTGCAGCATCAGTTGCAACTTTTGGTATTGTAATCCTAGCCTTACCGTCAGTGGATGAAACTGCATAAGGGCGAATTTCCACAATTTCTGTAAGATGATTATATTTGATATTTTTCTTAAGCAATTTAACAACCCAAGGAATTGGTTCATACGCGTAAACTTTTCTGGCACCCTTTAAAGCGAAGTATATAGTTGTATCACCATAGCTTGCACCGACATCAGCAACAACTTTACCTTTGACATTTAAGGCACTATATTGTTCATTAACGAAAGTCATGCAGAGATTGGCAATGGATGAAAAGTCCTTCGGATCATAAAAATATTTTATTTTTTCCCTTGAAAGTAAAATTCGCAGAAATTCTGGTAGAATTTTATATTCAATTTTTTATGTAAACATGAAAGCACGTAAGCTCTATAGATGCTGAATTCATTATCTAGGGAAAATTCCACCTCTTCTGAATTATTCAATACCAACCTACATATGTTGTTGTGTTTAGTTATAACCTTAGCAAGTGAGTGTATCTTAATCAAACAATAAACTAGATTAATTTTAGACTTAGCTATTTTTACAGCAATACCGTTTCTAAACGTTAGCGTGACATTTTGTCTGATCCCTGTAAAAAATAACAGTAATAAAGGCCAGTTCTTCACGTTTCTTATAATTTCAATTACAAATCGAAATCTTATAATCAACTTGTTGTACAAACTCTCCACCACATATATCCATCAAATTAAGTAATCATGAAACATTTTTGTAGATTTCACTTCCTCCGCTAGAATATACTAAATGCATGTCGTTCAAAAAATAAAGTTCAGTAGAGTTGCAGACATACGACCCTGCTATAACTTTTCCGTCTAATACATTCAATGAATTCAAATAAACAATTCCATTTTCCGACACAAGAGAAACATTAGAAAGTTGATAAATGTACCCTTCGCAAATGACTCCGTAAGTACGCAATGTGTTTTCATACGACGCACTATCACCATATATCCTTATACTCTCTACATTAACATTACCGTAAATCCAAGTTGCAGAAGAAACACTCCAGCCATCCGTAAACCCGCAGCCAAAATATAGCCGATATCTGGGCATTCTATAACCAGAGAGAGGAACGGACCAGCTATCCGCCTTAACTATTTCATAAACAAAGCTTGATTGAAACAGAAAATAGGGTATTAAAACAAGCAAAAGCAAAATGGAAACACTAATCGCGCTTTTCTGCTTTAATATCCCCTCTGCCAAAAACCTCGCACCTAACATGCATAAAGGCGCCAAGAAGAATAATAATACATGATAAAATCTTGTCATATTCATAGTACTCGCCAACCCTGGCACAATTATAAGCGCGGCAAGCAACCCCATCGCCTCAGATATTAGGATAAAATTTTCTGTTCCTACGTCAACGTTTTTTCTCCTAAACAGAAGGCTAACAAAACCAGCAACAATTAAAAACTCTGTTGCATAAGCAAAAAATCTACTTATCGCATTCCAAATAGTGGGGGGGTTCTCCAAACCCAAGCCGCGCAGAACAGTTTCTCCCCTGGATTCAAGATTAAAAAATTCCCCCAACTGTCGATAAACATATTCACCATAATCCAAGAAACTTTCAAAAATAGAGGCCCTCGACGTGTAAATATACCAAGTAAACATAACTACAAAAAATAAAACAACCATACCCACAGTTAAACTACTACTCCGCCTTTTAAACACAAGCAGGTAAACCAAAGCAAAAACTATCATGAAAAGAAAAATCTCTGCAAGCCCATAATGTGAAACAACCAAACCAAAACCAAAAATGGTAAAAGAGAACATCCTTTGAAGACGAGTCATCTGCTTATCTAACAGAACAAAAAGCAATAACACAAAAAATAACTCTGCAATCATCTGCCTATTTAACCCAAGCAACTCTGTATAAAATGTGGCAGTCGCCACAAAAAAGAAGGTTGAAACAAAAGCCCACTTTCCACCAAAACTCTTCTTCCACAACTGGTACAAACATAAGGGGACAAAGACGAAGATCAATGGAAACACTAACTTAAAGACCCAAGTCGAATCCAAACTTAAAATATTCGAATAAATCGTTGGAAGAATAGTTATGCTAAGCATGCCATTCAACCTTCCTAATCCAGTATGCCAATAAGCTGGAGGGATTAAATTCCAAAATCCGTTTTCCAATGTTTTCTTGAAAACAAAATGTTCAAGCGACACATCAGACCCAAACGTGGTTATGTACCTTGATATCAGCAAGGAGTGGAAAAGAAGCGAAACACCAATAATAAACACTGCAAAGGTGTACACAATTGATGGCACTTCGCTTTTCAAAGTTAAAAACGCTGCAACTGAAGAAATAACCAAAATCATAACCAAAAGCAAACTATTATTGCCATGAACGCCAACAAACATGGCGCCAACAACACTTAAGACAAGTGGAATCAAAAGAGGCACAGCCCACTTTACTGAGCTAAGAGAAAAATGTGGCAAGTCGGTCGTTTCGCTTCTCAGATAGGCGAGTATTGTTATTGCCAGAATAACATTGTTTAAAGCAATAAGCAAGGGAACTGTTGATAAAGGCTGTGATAATCCAGCTATAAAGCCTAACTCGTTCAAGGCAAGCCCAATAAGCATAAGGAAAGCGACGCTGAACCCAACCGAGAAAACCAAAACCTCTAAAGGCTCAAAACTAAATTTAAGCAGCTTAACGATCAAATATCCTGGAACAAACGTGAAGTAAGCGAAAAGGAGAACTTGTCTAGCGACTGGGATATCAAGAAGTACTATAATGTATGATGTAACTTGAAGGGATAGCACTGTGAACAGGAGGATTAATGGCTTCGAATTTATGTTTTGGATAGGCATTCTTGCGTCTCCTTTGTTATGTTATCGTAATACACAAGATTTATTATCCACGCTCAACCATATATTCATAGCAAAAACCAGTAACGATGACCGCCATGAACAGCCTTTACCAAAAAACTTTCGCCATAATCCTAATAATAATTATCATAACAACAGCATACTTTGTAAACGCCCAATTAACAAACACCGCAACAATCCACAACACAGGACAAATATCCACAACAATATGGGCTAAAAGCGGGTCAGCCGAAGATATACAAGCTGCTGTTGATGTGGTTGCGGCTGCAGGTGGAGGCATAGTATATGTTCCAAGAGGCGACTTTTCGTTTAATGGTTCCAGAACGGTTTATAATGGTTATAGCGCAGGGGTTGTCGTTCCAGGTGGTGTAAGCGTTATTGGAGCTGGTAAAGACAAAACAAATTTAACGTGCACCAGCGAGACAAGTGAAGTAATGTTCTATTGTGATGGCTCTAATAATCTACCGATTAGAATTTCAGGGATTACCTTTAAAGGCTATGGTCCGTCAGGAAATAATGACGAAGAGCATTTTCAAGAAGGCATTTTGATGTGGAACGGTAAAAATTACAGAATTGACCATTGTCGCTTTCTCGACTTTATGGGACATGCAATTTTAACATCATGTTATAAGCATCCAGACCCTGACGAGTATCATTGGAACTGGGGTTTAATAGACCACTGTGACATTGACAATCCATATAAAGAACGTCCTGGAACGTGGACTTGGGCATACGGCATAGGTGTTGATGGTGGTTGCGGCAGCAGTAGTCCACAAAAGGAGCAAACATGGTTATACAATTTGAGCGATATTCTTGGCAGATGGGATATAGAGACAAACCCGATTCGCTGTGCCTTATATGATAGTGACGGTAATCTGTTAGACCCTTACGGAGGCAAATACTTCAGATGGCTTGTTTACATTGAAGATTGCACATTTGCAAGATGCCGATACGCAGTAGCCTCTAATACAGGCGGCTTCTACGTGTTTAGACATAACACCGTTTATGTTTCTCCAAGTTACGGAACCTTCAGCAAAGCAGGCGTAGATGTGCATGAAGGCGATACTACGTTTGTTAGTGGAAGAGGCTTAGAAGCATATAACAACACAATAATTGGATGCTCTGATTCTAGCGACCAAGCCTTTAAATTAAGAGCTGGTGGCGGAGTAGTCTTCAACAACGCAATGCAAGACCTTGGCATAGCTTTCTGGTTGTTAAAGGCGCCGTGGGCGACGAATGAGCGAAACTACGTTAAAGACTTATGGATTTGGAACAACACATACACAAACGTTGACACAAATGTAAGCGCAGACTCTTTTTACCAAGAAGGAACACATTACCACTTCTATGAAAAACCAGATTACATACCTTTCACCTATCCACATCCATTAACACTTTCCGAATAATTACCCTATCCTAACCGGCCGCTGTTCCATTAGTGATTTTTCAACAGCCTCTAACAGTGCAACAGTTTTTTTTCCATCATCCGGAGTGACAGGTGGAGGTGCATCCGCCTTTATTGCCTGCACATAGCGTTGAATAAGATTGAAAGTTGGGAGGATTTTCCTATTTCTTAAGTATCTAACTCCCAAACGTAACCACTTTTTGAAAATTCTTTTTTCATCCACCAAAAAGTTTTTCGCTACCAAATAGAAGTTAAAAGGTGGAAAATCTGATTTTTCAGACATACAGTCAAATTCCCAAAGTATATCTATCCTCTTTCCACTTGAACCCATGAATTCATAAATGACATCAAACGCGTTACATATCCATGAAATTCTAATAAGTCCAAACCGCTCATCAGAAGTCCTTAATAGTACCGCAAAATCGTCATGAACAGAATATTTGAATTTACCGCCAACCGCATAAATTTCAATAATATGTGGTAAAAAGTATAAATGTAAATATGCGTGGTGACAACATACTTCCCATATCACACCGCGTTGTTCGGGAGAAACATTTAATTTTGAAGCTAAACCACGCGCCAAAAGGGTATCAAAACTTCCCTTAAGAATTGTTTCAAGACTTAACAAATTAAACGCTCCTGAATCTATCATCGCCTTTACGTTTTGTATGTGGGGAGAAAAAATTTGGTTGTGCCCTATACAAAGTTTGCTTCCAGACTTTTCCACAGCCTTAATCATTTCATCACATTGCGATACTGTAAGCGCCATCGGCTTTTCAACTAAGATTGCAGGAACGACCTCGGCGGCATCGCACACTATTTTAGCGTGCGTTGAAATTGGTGTGCATATATCCGCCAAATCTAAGCTATTTTTTTCAAACATCTCCCAGTAATTTTCATAAACTTTTTTGATATTGAATCGCTCAGCTAATCTTTTGGCTTGTTCTAGATTTATATCGCAAAGCGCGACAACTTTAACTTCACGGCCCATTTTTTTGTAAGCTTCCAAATGGATTGGAGCGATACCGCCACATCCGATGAGCCCAACTTTTACAACCATAATTTGTCCTCCAAAAATTTAATAGACTCCTTTAAAAAACCAAGAACCCAAGCAATTCTTTTATACAAGTAATGCAGGGGTAGGAGAAAAGCAATTTTACGGCGTGTTAATTTATAGGCAAGAATTGCCCGTGAAAATTCGATAAATAGAACCCACAGTGGCCAAAACATCCATGGATTTGTTACAGTGCTTTTCTTAAGTAAACGGAAACTCCCTTCGCCGTGCCAAAAGTATTCTTGCCATAAGTCTCTCCAAGTCTTTCTACGGCGTTCATAAAAAATGGCTGGGGTTATAGCCAGAGACCACCCAGCCTTTCTAATCCTATACTCTATGTCTGCATCTTCGCCTGCGCCAGTTATTTTTTCGTCAAATCCCTTTACTTGCTTAATGGCTTCTACGCGGTAAATAGCACCTCCAGTACCAAGGGGAGTTAAATCCTTTTTTGGGTTCTTGACATTTGTGGTGATGAATTCTAAATTTTCTAAGTCGCTTACAATTCTTTTTTGTGAGTGAAATCCATATTTACCTTTTCCAATTCCAACTTTCGGGTTTTGTTCCATGTAGAAAACTTGATTTGCCACAAAATCTCTTGTGAGGATCATATCTCCATCAACCCAAATAATATACTTGCCTTCAGCGTTTTCTACGACCAAATTTCTGCTGAATCCTAAACCCTTCCAATCATGATGAAAAATTTTCATCTCAAAACCTTGAGTTTTGGATATAAGGTCTTTGATAATACTTAATGTTTCGTCCATACTCCCGTCATCAACAAAGATCACTTCCATAAGTTCATGGGGATAACTTTGCTTTATAATGCTATCAATAGCCCCACGTATTGTATCTGCGCAATTTCTTACACAAACACCGATCGTAACCTTTGGGTATGCGTGCTGCATATCAGGCAAACCACCACAAATTACGCAACAACAAAAGAATTGTATAGTAAATAGCCACTCCACCATGCGCTCATTTTAAATAAGTAAAGAAGAGGCAATAAGAAACACCTTTTTTTATTTGTCACTTTGTAGATTTTTATTGAATCCAGAAATCCCGTAATTGCAGCTAACAGAGGGAGCATTTTGCATAATTTAACCGCACCTCTATGTTTTTGAAGAAATAAGCTAGAATAATAACCTCGAAGCCTGTATCTTTTCCACAACTCCCTCCAAGTTAAATTAAATCTTTCATGGTCAGAAAAGTAAACATCAACGACCGCTAAAGTCCATCCAGCATCTTTTATCCTTAATTCAGCGTCAAAGTCTTCTCCATACCCTTTAATTTGCTCGTCAAAACCTCCAACTTTTTTAATCGTTTCAAGTCGATAAATTGAACCGCCCGTGCCTAGAGATTTAAATTTTGCTTTTTGGGATTGGTAATTTACCATTCTGCTAGCTGCTCGAGAATACACCTCAAGAGTGCCCGAAAGAGTGGATACAGCCTTAAGTGATTGTTTTCCCTTGGCAATTCCAACTTTTGGATGAGTTTCCATAAATTCAACAAGTTTTCTCACATAGTCCGGTGAAATTGTCATGTCGCCATCAATCCAAACTATGTACTTGCCATTCGCATTTTTTAAAACAACATTTCGTGAATAACCTATACCTCTCCACTTATGGTTAAAAATTTTTACACTTAGGTCGATTTTGGATGTGTAATCTTTTATTATTGAGAGTGTTTTATCACTGCTTCCATCATTAACAAAAATTACTTCTATAAGTTCATGAGGATAATCTTGTTTCATAATACTTTCTATGGTTTCTCTTATAGTACTTTCACAGTTTCTTACACAAACTCCAATTGTAACTTTAGGTCTTGCCAAACAGTACACCGTAAAGCTTCTTATGAGTCTCTAAATTAGACCATTTTTGATCAAATATTCTTCATTTAGTAATAATCGATCTTCAGGCTGCTTCCAAATCGTAAAGCTCTTCTTCCTTAACACAGACAAAACCATAGCATACAGAATCACTGCATAGCCTAAAGAAACTTCAAAGAAATAATTTCTTACTTTCGGAATCAACAAAACTAAGAGAGTCAACGACGTGGCAGGGATCTTAAACATCATGTATAGCGAGGTAATTATGAACGCCAAAAAAGCGAAAGGCGCCAAAAAATAAGTCAGCAAATTTTTGACAATAATCCATCTCCCACTTTTTACCCTTCCTCGCAGTAGAACCAAAGCATATTTTTTAAACACGCGGATTAATTGACCTGCCCTTCTTACCTTCATTTCGAACTTCCCACTTAAAGTTTTAGGAAAAAAAGTATAAAATTCGGCCTCTGGAACCATAATTGCCCTAAAATTTTTCTCGATAACGCGTATTACTGTACCGCAATCATCAGAGCCCGTATTGTATGGATCAAATGACTCCAAAACCTCTCTTTTAAACGCACCAAATCCACCTTCAAATAAAAGTGTTGAAAAAAATTTTGACTCACCATATCTCATCAAATTTAAGGTTTCGAGATAAGAGGATTCGCTCCTTGTCACATAAGAAACGCTTGCGTTTAACAGTTTTTTAGGTCCGGAAACCGCTCCAACCTTTGGATCAGCCATGTAAGGAATTGCCTTTTTCAAAATTGTTGATGGCCAAAAACAATCCGCATCAGAAATTATTATAATATTTTCATCACAATTTTTCAGTGCGATATTTAGAGATGCAGATTTCCCCATACGCTTATTTTCCACGATTAATCGAATATTCATATCGTTAGCGTTTTGGATAAAAGCTTTAATTTTTTCAACAGTTAAATCTGTGGAGCATCCATCAACAAAAATAATTTGAATACGATCTTTTGGATATTCTAGTTTAGTTAAATTTCTTATTTTATATGTTATAGTTTGTTCTTCATTATAAGTGGGCACCATTATGGATATTTTCGGTTGGAAACTTTTATCCACTTTGACATTCCATTGTTTATTAGCCATCTTTCTCGACCAAAGATAATTTAGACCAAGGAAGCCGAGAGATAAAAATGCAGATATAAGCCACAAAACTATTACGATTAGCATAAACCCTTGACCCGCTTATCTATATAGTCCTCAGCTAACTCGAGCTTCCTCTTAAAATATTCTAGCCAACGGTTACTTCGGTCAAGATGTAAAGGATAATGATATCCCAAAATGTAAGCGTTTGTCAAAATACCGTGAAAACATGAATGCTGCGCTTCATAACTAAGACGCTCATACGGGAACTTCACATCTCTTTTCGGAGTTATCCCCTTATCATACAAAACCCAGTCTGTCCTAAAAACATCGTATATAGGATTCTCGTACTTGATTCCATACTTCGCGTAGAAAGCCTTTAACAGATCAATTCCCTTTTGCGACATAACTATGTAAACATGCTGCTTCTCTTTTTTGTACCCGTCACATGCAAATCCAACACCGTTCTGAACGTCATAAATAATAGTTTCCACATGCATTGCCAGTTGGCATATGTTGCAGGTAGCTGCGGCTAAAAAGGTGCCATACCGCCTAAGATCAGCAGAATAGTCTTTATAATAAAGCGTATGGAATGGCTCTTCGATGTCTAAGACTTTAAAAACAAATTTATACTCACCATACTTCTTGCGGAGACGCTTAACATTTATAGAACTTTTTCCAACACCATGCATTCCACTATGATGAAAATTCAGTAGATGAACCTTATCAAAACGCTCCGCACACCAAGCAGCTGCAAGAGTTGAGTCTGACCCCCCGGAGAATAAAACACTTGCCTCTTTAGGCTTTCCCAAGCCACAAATCCCTGCTTTCTTACTGCAACTTAATAGGCTGCTTCGACACAAACCCCACGTCCATGAAAAAGCTCACGAAAAAATCCAAACGCAGAATCAAATCAAAAACTGCAGCAATCACCTTAAGATACGCGTTTCTCGCATGCCAAGGCAGCAAGATCCCCATCAAGCACATTATAAAACCCGCAGGACACAATAGAGTTGACATAAGCTTCCTTTTAAACATAATATGTCTCTCCGGCACAGCAATAAGTTTTCATGAAAATCTTCTCCTTAGCAACTTAAAAGTTTCTGTGGCATGCTTTTCTTTTGAAACGCCTACCGTCACGCCTTTTATGTTTGGCAAACCCGCTATATAGTCCACAGCCTCATCAGGCTTAAGATAGCCAGCCGCTAAAATGCTTATAGCTAAAACATTGGGTTTAGGCAAAATAGCCAAAGCCTTTTCGCATTCCTCTCTTGAAGGAACCATTTGAAAGCCAACTTTGTTAAAAGGCGCAGCAATCACAACATCTTCTAGGCTCATGTTCCATTCCCTAAACTTCTCCACTAAAAAAGCAAAGTTGCCAGTATTAAAGCCCGGGATTATGCCTGTTTTCAACAAAAACTCAATATAAAGTCTAAAAACCCAGTCTAGACCTAGGCTGAGACATAAATCGGTTATGAGCTGATGCAGCAAAACAGATTCAAGCTTCGCTGTTCTACCAGTTGAACGCCTAACCCTTGAAACTTCATAAAGCAAATAAGTCTTAACAATCGAGGCTAAATCAGACCTCAAAACTCCATTTAAACCCGAAGCTGTGGCGCGAAAATTTCCAGAAAAAACAATTTCCCTAAACAATTTTTTGGCTAGTCCTGGAACCCCACCCGTCGCACTTGCAAGCCTAACATATTCGTAGGCGTAGGGCACAATGGCATAAAGGCGCAAACCGTTGTTTTGGCCGTTTTTTCGCAGAACATCCAAAATTGACAGGGTTTTCTCGCTAACGGAGAACATGAATCCGTCGGCGCCGTTCTGAACTGAAAGCCCTATCAGCCTAGCCGCGTATTCAGGATCTGTTGGCGTGTCTCCTCTAATGCGACTTCTCTCCTGCGAAAGATGGCTTATGCCATGAAATGGATTATCGCCAACAAGCAAAACCTTTTCTTGGCTTTCCAATTTAACCAGCCTTAGCTAAAACCTCATCTATCAAGCAGTCAACTTTTGCGGCCGTCTCGAAACATGGCTCTACAGTCTTACCTTGCAGAACAGCATTTACGAAGTGTTCATCTTCGCGGTAATATTCTGGGTTTCCAAGCCAAAAGCCAACTCTATCGCCTAAATCGTGTCTAAGCCACTTTTGCTTTCTTCCGTCTTTCAAACTTATTGTTAATTCATCGTCGTTCACGCTTAGACTGCCTTCAGAACCCTCAATTAAGAAGCCTACTTCTGGCATGCGGTAACCATCAACGCACCATGAAACACTAAATTCGCCGGTAACGCCACCTGAAGCTTTAACCTTAAAATAAGCTGAATCTATGGAACTATAATTCACAACAGACTTTAGCCTAGCATTTTCAACCAATAAATCTCCAAAAAACCACAAAGCCAAATCCAACGTATGACAGCCCAAATCCCTAACAACTCCAACGTTCGGTGTTTTAACCTTCGAATTCCCTTCCAACCCGAAAAAGTCAGAGGAATAGGCATACGCCTTAAAATAAAACGGCTTACCAACAACGCCTTCATCCAACAAATCCTTAGCTTTCATAAACGTGACTGAGAAACGCCTCATATAACCAACCATGTTAACGCTACTAAACTTCCGCGCCAAATCGCAAAGCTCACGGGCTTCGTCAAAATTTGAAGTCAAGGTCTTCTCAACAAACACGTTCCGCACAATTCCCTTTTCATAAATGCTTTTTATAATAGGGAAATGTGACCCTATAGGCGTAGTCACATAAACAGCATCTAAATCAAACCCTGAAAGCTTTTCCACACAATTCACAACATTAACATCCTTAAACACTCTTTTCAAAAACCTCCGAATTAAACCACTCTTCTCGCAAACGGCGACAAGTTCCACACTAGGCAAAACATTCAAAATACCAGCATGCAAAATGCCCATCTTGCCAAAACCAACAACACCAACCCTTAATTTTTCACCCGCCATAAAACTCACCAAACTAAACCTCAAAAACTAAGCATCAAATTGCGAACTAGGCACTAAAACTTCTAAACAGAAACTGTCATATTAAGGTGCAAACTTACAAAGCGCCCATGATACTGAAAACTGTTTACGCTAGCATTGTACAACCATAATTCAAAGAACAGAAAACCACAAAACTCTCCCTTACCAGAATCCCAAATTATCGTGTAGTCAATCATGTTTAACCAAACATCGTTCAGTCGCAAACCAGAAAATTCAACCCTTGAAAGCGTCGTATTATAGCCATACTCAAAAGAAAAAGTTATTGGTATTTCCCAAATCTGCTCATCTGCAACAAAAGCGGTGATATTAAAAAGCGAAGTTAAGTTGCTCGGGACACGATTTTCAATAGGTCCGAAACTTGTCGGGGCTGGCTGCGTTTGGTTCCTAAATTTAACTTGAACCATGTAATAGGCGCAATAACCCAAACGGTTACCTATCCCCAAATAAATTGTATAGTTATTGCTCTTTGTAATGTTAAATAGATAATCTTCAGGCTTATGATTTGCATCTAAAATCCAGAGTTCGGTGAAAAACTCGGTTCGGGGATAAACTAAAACACGGCTGAGAAACGGTGAAGCAACGAGCAGAGCTAAGACTCCAACAGCAACCCAGTAAAGAAGCCCATAATCTTTAACACTCAATTAAGTTTTCTCCTTAACTTCTTCACGTTTTTTCAGAAAAGTCCAAAGCGCAGAACCACCGACAATAACGCAAACAGCACCAGCACCTGAACCCACAAAGTTAACCATAAAATCCCAACGGTTAGCCGCTTCAGCGTCCTGCCTCAAAACTTCAGCTTGCTCTACAAAATTACCTAACAGCGACAAGCATTCTTCAGTATAAACCACTGTAGAGTTAAAATCTTTTTGGCTGTAAGCTAGTTTAGCCTTTGACAAAAGCCATTCAGCCTCATTAAGGGTGCTTAGTAAGTCGCTAACGTTAGCACCAGCAGCTTGCGCATCAGCCACAGCTCTGTAACAACTTAAAACTTCACCTTCCACCGTTTCAACCGCAGCCCTCGCCTCATCCTCATCGTAGCAAAAAGCTGGGGAAACAGAGAAGGCTACGAGAGCTATAATAAAAATCAAGGAAACCGTGGCTACTACAAACCTAGCATGCAACAACAATTTTCACCAGCTTATACGGAGCAAAGTTTCTCCAAAAGTTTCTTTTTGGCGTTCACATTTTCCAGCTGCCGCGTCACATGCTTGTTCCGCCTCGAATACTCACGATAATGCTCCAAAAACTCTCTTCCCTTAGCTGTAAGCACGTAACAACGCCTATTATTCTCAAACTCAAGGAGACAAGCATCCAAAACCTCAGCCAAATATCTCATCAAAACCTTATAACTCAAATTCGCACCATACATAATCTGAGTTTTCTTAGCACCACCATCATTACCCTTAACCACATGCAGAATATCAGCTATAATATCGAACCTACTCCTATAGCTCCCCAAAAATCGCACCTTCCGAAAACGGAAAATGCCTTTACTTCGCGCTTAGACTAAATGAAGCCAGCCCCGCCCGCCCTTCTTCAACTGCTGCTTCTGCTTTTCTTCCTCGAAATACTGTTGAGCTCTTTTCTTATGCTTCGGAGACTGCCGACTGGAAATAAATGTTCTAATAAACTTGCCCCAACCACCAACAGAAGGGCTGGGTCCAAGAACTCTGTCAACATCAATCACGCCATGTAACTGTAATATCTCTCTAAGAGTTAACATCCTAAACTTTCTGGTAGCAAAAATCACCGTGCCTTTTTCAACAAACAGCACATCATAATCCTTGTCAGCAATACCCTCAGCCCTAAGCTTATCATCTATCCGTTCCCGCCATAAGGTTTTCCACTGCTCCTTGACCTCTTTAACTAAATTGTTTTTGGCTAAGGTTTCCACTTACATGATCCCTCCCTGACAGGAGCGGATGAGAAACCTTGGTTAAACGTTTGGTTTCCCCTTTCCCTCTCCCACCGTTCTCTTAGTTATCACACATCACTCTATTTAAAGGGTTAAGTATGAAACATCTAGGTTAATTGTCTAGAACAAAAATCTATTGTTCTACAAAAAACCTAAAATTGAATAGACAAGAAATTCTCAACCTTTAATAGCATATAGGAGCATTATTTAAAGTTATGCTAACGACAGCAGACCTTCTAACCATCATTGAGGAACAAAAAACAAAAACCATCAAGCAGCTAGCCAAAGAAACCCAAATTCCTCAAGAAAAGTTACACTTAATTCTAACAAAACTAAGCCAGCATAACCTGCTAAATTATAACCCAGAAACAGGAGAAGTAAAACTGCCACAATGGCTCATAAACATCAACAAAGAAATAGAGAAAGAAAAGCCAGCAACAGGCGAAATAATCTTGCCGAAATACACTGAGATAAAAATCGAGGATATTCTCATTGGAAACTACACTGGAAACGACTTGGAGCTGAAGGTTAGATTGAAGGCTAAGCAGAAAGAGATAGCCATATGCGACATAGGCTAACGCTGCAAAACATAGTTT
The DNA here is from genome assembly GCA_038883855.1 of Bathyarchaeia archaeon. Classification (GTDB taxonomy): domain Archaea; phylum Thermoproteota; class Bathyarchaeia; order Bathyarchaeales; family Bathycorpusculaceae; genus JAVZLH01. Next base: position 108,334 of record JAVZLH010000002.1, on the reverse strand, counting down.
ACTTCTTTCAGCCTTTCTAAAAGAAGTTCACCCTTTTCTGTAGTTAAGTACATAACGGAACCATCGTCGTTACAAACTTTCTTAATCAAACCCTGCTTCAAAGAGGTGGACAAATATCTTCTAAGCGTGGAATAGCTTAAATTGGCTTTATACATGAGGTGAGTCGCCTTAACACCATTTAAAGACAAAGATAGAATATCCATCAGAATCTGAATCTCACCCCTACGATGACGACCCATACTAAACCCATTTTGATAGCTAGAAGTAGAAATAAGTTATTGCGCAATGCGCTATTAAAGTTTACGAAACAAAGCCCTAATTTACCTAAACTGATAAGACGCATAATAAGGTGATTAATATACGAAATATTGTTGTTTTGGAAACAACCCTTTTTATGTCAAAGGCGAATTAGCATAATTGAGGAAGGAGAATGCAAAAATTACTAGCCATAACCATAATTGTGCTGTTAGCGTTTGCCACAATTTCCCATCACATAAACGTAGCAATACCAGAAGAGTGTTGCCGAAAAGAATCAGCCATTTCTTTATTACAGCAATTACGTTTGAATATTACAGAGTTACCAAAGGACGCTTTTGGAAACGCTAGGCTTGCAGATAACAGAAAGAATGCCCTACAAAACAAGATTAATGCACTAATTAGCCAAGTTAAGGCTGGAGCATACGAGGGCTCTTTGAACAAGTTGAGTAATGACCTTAAAAAGACCGTTTCTAAATGGATTATTAATCCGTGGAAAGATCGCTTATTAGATTTAATTGAGCAGGTAATCCACTGTATTAAAGCATGCTGCTATCCCTCGCCTGATGTTTTGCCTCCAGTTATTCGCGGAGTTCTCCATTATCCCAATAAGCCAAACTATGATGACCGTGTGGTTGTTTTGGCATGCGTTGTTGACTGCAAGAGCGGGGTTGCCAATGTAACTTTAAGCTACTCCACAAGTTTGGGAGAAAATGTTAACTTGACAATGACTAAAATTGACAGTTTTTACATGGTGGAGATCCCCCCAAAACCCTACAACACAAATGTTAGCTATCTTGTTTATGCGTGGGACAAAGCTGGAAACTTGGCTGTTTCGCCCACATATTCTTACGTTGTTGGAGACTTTTACCCTCCGATAATAACCTACATTGAGCGAGTCCCAGCGGAGCCAAACTACAACGAAACTGTTTCGTTGTTCGTAAACGCAACGGAACCTGAATTCGCAAGCGGTGTAAAGGAGGTAATCCTATCATACAACAATGGAACAGGTTGGACAAACGTTACAATGACCCCTCAAGAAGGGTTATATACTGTAACAATTCCCGAGTTTGCGTTTGGAACAACTGTTCAGTACAGAGTTTACGCCTTTGATTTCGCTGGAAACTGGGCAAGTGTAGACGTTTACTCTTACACTGTGCAAGACCGCTTTCTGCCCGTCGCCGCGATATGGTCTCCAACTTCTGGAATTTACCTTTCCGACGATGTCACAGTTGAGGTTTACGTCTACGACGACGATTTCTTTAAAGCTGATTTAATGGTGGACAAAACAGTTATAGCCTCATGGAGTGAAGTTGGGCATCATACATGTGTATGGAACGTTTCCACATTGCCCGATGGAGTTTACACATTGAAGCTTAAAGCCTACGACCAAGCGGGAAACATTGGAGAAGCATCTTGCCAAGTAACAATTGATAACACTCCGCCGATTGTGGAAATCTATCGGCCATTAGACGGAAGCTTTGTTAAGGGCACAGTCATTGTTGAGGTTAACTGTGAAGATGCAAACCTTGATGTTTTGACGATTATGATTGACGATTTTGTGCATGTTTGGAGGGCTGGCGGAAGTCAAATCTGCATTTGGGAAACCGAAGAGTTTGCTGATGGAGTTTACACCCTTGTTCTGTCAGCAAATGATAAAGCTGGAAACACTGCTGAAACAAGCATTCAAGCGACGGTGGATAACACTGCACCATTGCTAAGTAATTTGTATTGGGTTCCACAGGAGCCTCATGTCGGAGAAGAAGTCAATGTTTCATTAAGTATTTTTGAAGACGGTAGTGGCATCAAAAACGTCACCTTATGGTATAGGGTGGGCAACGGTGAGTGGAACAGTTTAAACATGACCTTAGAAAACGGTAACTGGACTGCAGGAATCCCCGGTCAAGAAGAAAATGCAATAGTCACTTTTTACGTTGATTGCTACGATAATGCAGGAAATTATGCTGCGACAACGCAAACAATCTACACAGTGAAAGCTAAAGGTGAAGGCGGATTTTTCGGTTTTCCACTGAGTTGGTTGCTGTTTATAATTGTGATTATCGGTCTAGTATCGGGCGGCATTATTTACTACAAAATTCGAAAGAAAGGGTAAAAACGGCGTACCATTGCAACAAGCAGCTTTAATTTAAAGCATTTTATTCCACAACTTTTCATTTTCGTGATGACAAACATTTTAGTGCGGAAGTCTCCTAATTGCGGAATTGGTGTGTTAGTTGGGTTTACCTTCGCATGGCGACGCAATTAAACGAACCAGCGATATACTTAGACTTGGGGCTTCCCGGCAAGTCATTGACTATGAACAACGTTTCTCCTCAATAAGAACTCTTTACGATGAGTTGCTCTCAAACCTTATAAAAATGGGCGTTGATTACAAAGGCGCGCGAGAAACAGCAGAGAAGTTTTTCGGCACGCCAGTTGTCCGTTTCGCTGGAATAGATGGAACAATGTATTCACGACCACTTTTTGACTTGGTGATCTTCTTCGGCGGAGCTTACGCTTCAACTGGCACGGTAACTTTTTCAGATGAAGGCTTGCCTCATGTTCAATATAACGAACGAACAGCGCAGCAAGGTGCTGGCATATCAAGCGTTGTGCCAATTTACGTTAACGAAATTCCAGAAGTTGACCAAACCTTTTTCGCTGAGGGACAGCAGGAAGAAATTAATCCCATCAAGCCTTTGACGGATGAAGCCATAATAAATAATGCCACTGTGGCGAATTGGATTATGACTTTTGCGGAATATTACCTTGCATACAAATTTGCCACAGACCCAAACCAGCCTACACGCATCATATTTTTGGATAGAAGCTTATCCATTGAACGGGCAAGCCTACTCTATGACACTTCAAAACGCGAGTTGTGGGAGACAAAAAGCAGCATAATCGGGCATAAAATTGACGATGAACCAATCGATATGAACGATTTGATTATAGCTAGGCAATATGTCTGCAATGCTGGCTTAGGATTGCCGCCTCCGAGGGCAGATTATCTCCGCTATGCGATAATCGACCTGGCAAGGCGCAAAGGTGCCCTAACCGAAAGGCAAGTTCTAGAAGAGTTTGAAATTACAGATGAAAAGAGGGCTAAAAGGGTGGCGCGGTACCTTAAGCAATTGGTTAAAGAAGGTTTTTTAGACGAAAAGAATGAGGCTTATGTTTTAAAACCTAAGTACGTAACCACATGGGAACGCGTGAAAAAGCTTGTGACAAGTTTAGGCGACCGCCTTTTCTTTGGCAATGTTTCAGAGTCTGAAACGGCTAATTTAATGAAAATTTTGAAGGATGGAAAAGAGCACTGGCTTACAACCCTTGACATTGCCTTCCTAACACTTTTCACTTTACAAATGCTTATGGAGGAATGCTGGAAAAAGCGCATACTGCTCGTTGGAATAACAAAGGACACGGCTGCAAGAGATTTCAAAAGACAGTTAATTCCAATAATGCACAACGAAGGCTTGTTGAAGAAAGCCATACCCCGAGAGGAGTTTGAAAAGTTGCCTAACACAGACCGCATGATACTCCAGTCAGCCAGCATTTTCAACCCTGAAAAAATAAAGCCACCATGGAGCCTAATAGAATACGACTCAGCCTTTAGAACAATGCTTCCAGACAAAGAAAACCGCAGAGGATTCGTCCGAGGCGCCATAAAAAATAAGATTGGACTTGAAAAGGTTTTCCTTAAAACCTATGTGCAGTTAAGCCAAGCCAAAACAGACCCCTTGCTGAGGAGTAATGTGCTGCTGGTTGACCGTTTAGTTTATCCAGAATACGATTACAAACCAGAAAACATAGTGGAGTTCTGGAACGAACTAAGCGACGGAACAAAAGAACCCGTAGAAGTCATACTGTTCATGGATAAAACTGTTCCAAACCAGCTTCAAGACTTAACGATGGCTGTTTTGGTTACTATGGCACCATCCAGCATACCAGAGGCTTTCGGCCACAACAAACCCCTTTTCATTGCGGATAAGATTGCAAAGTGGAATTACAGCCAGTTCAAACGTGTCGTCGACACGACGGCAGATTGGATACTCAATAACCATAAATTGAGAAAGTTCATATTTTACATGAGCACTTTTAGGGAGAGGCGAGCAACAATTGAAGCCGCAAGAAGAGAAACCATTTAACACCAAATGCTTCACAGACTTTGATGGCAGGTTCCGCGCAAGACTAGCCGCGGTAATCCCAAGATATTTCGCCGCTGGCACAGAAGAGACGAAACTTTCTGGCACAAGCGCCCGCTACCAATGCCGCATCAAAGTCGAATATCAAAAGGACCTTATGGGATTCTTAGAAGAGGGGATGCTGCTTGCAGTCAAAAATTTCAAGCAAACAATGCAGGAAAACAGCGAACGATACACGCTTATGGAAATCAGCCGTGTTTGGCCTGAACACTTTGGTTTGAGGGGCTTGTCCGACTATGGATATTATCCAATGCAGTTTGAGATTATTGAGCAATCCGAGGATGATTGGAGCACCGACGACAAATCCACAATGATGATTCAAATGGACGCCATCCCAATAAACTACGATTTAATTATTAACAAGAAATGCGAGTTCGAGTTCGTTAAGGGCTTCTCTTATCCAATCGTTGGAAGCTCAGTTTACCTTTTAAACAGCGAAATGATAAACCGAATTTATAACCAAAAAATAGCTGAAGCTTACGGTGTAGACTCGTCAAAAACCGTTGATGACGCAAGGGTTGACCCTAGACTGGGATTAATAAAGATGTTTCAAGCAAGCAAGACTGTAATCCCCATATATGTAGATTTTGAAAAACTTATCCGCTATCATTTCGGCGTTTTCGCCTTCACTGGCGGAGGAAAAAGCAACTTGATGTCAAACATACTTAGGCGTATTCTCCTACATATGGAAAATGTAAAGGTCGTTGTCTTCGACATAAGTTGCGAATACGTGTTCCTCTTACTGGATTTGTTGGCTGATCCAGCGTTTCCAGCAAAGGTTGTCATGGAAAGCAGGATAGAGTCGCTTGAACAGTTCTTCAACTCCGTTGTGAAACCCCGCGAATATGAGGCTGATGAGAGAATCAAAGTTGGACTGCAACGCATAATGGAACAAGGTAAACTTGCATACTATACTAGGCCTAAACAGAAGATTCCAACGTATGCCCAGTTCTTGGAAGAGCTTAATGAGCAGAGGAAAGGCTCAACAGACAAGCCCCACTACATGAACGCCATAGACAAAATTCACGACGCCATCCTCGAATACGTGGAGGAGCACGGTTTAAGCGAAAACCAAGAAGTGAGCGAAGACTTCGTCAGATACATAGATCAAATCGCCATACAAACCATAGAGGAATTTAAAGTCCACGAGAAAAGCGGGTTACATGCTTGGGCGACGACGAGGAACACCATAATCGACATCATAAGAAAAAGACAAGAAAACGAAGAAAAAGAAACAGGCGGGTTAACTACCGAAAAAATACGGGAACTTTTAGAGGACAAGGCAACACGACTTGTATGCATTTCCATTTCAGACCCCCTCACGATAAAGGAGCTTGTGATAACCTTAGCGCAGGATTTGCTTGTCAGAAGAAAACGCAGATTTCAAGTCAAACCGTATATCCTATTCGTTTTCGATGAGGCACAAGAATTTATACCAAGCAATGCCGCTGGCATTGATAGTAGATGTTCTACACATGTTGAAACCTTGCTTAGGCAAGGACGAAAATACGGTTTAGGCGTCTGCATAGCCACACAACGCATAGCCTACCTAAACACGAACGCTCTGCAACAACTCCATACGTATTTTGTCGGAACTTTACCGCGCCCCTATGACCGCGCATTAATCAGCGACACCTTCATGATAGACAAGGGTATACTGGAAAAAACATTGGAGTTCGCTCCAGGAGAATGGCTTCTTTCAAGCTACATTGCCACTGGCATAGAGAACGTGCCCATATTTATCAAGGCAGATAATGCGGAAAACGAAATAGAAAAATACCTAAAAAATGTATCTGAAAATGCCTCTAATGTTGGGTGATATGGTTTGAGTGGGGAAATTCCACTTTCAGAAAAGATCCTGCAAACATTGCATAACCTTTGCGCCACGGCTCCCGACTTAGCAAGAAGAGGCGAAGAACTTGCACAAGTGATGCAAATTGAAAGGGAAGAGGTGGAGAGAATCTTAGATAATTTCAAGTTAGAAGGGTTTGCTGAAAGCTTTGTTGACAAGGAAGGGAAGAAGAGGTACTATTTGACTGGAAGGGGAATAATAAAGGTCTGTGCGCTCTTTACATAGTGGGAAGGATGCATGTCATAATTTTCTCTTGGGAATACCCGCCGAGGATAGTTGGGCAACTTGCAAACTATGTTAAAAACCTCGCCGAACAACTCGTAAAGAAAAATGTGAACGTGCATGTGGTCACTTATCATGACTTTTTAACTGGAGAATTCGACGAACAAGGCGGTGTCAAAACTTATAGAGTGACAAATCCAGTGCGCACCCATATTGGAGTTCTCACATGGGTTCTCACCCTAAATCAGGAAGTTGAGAGGGCTGCAGCCAACATCTATTATAAGGCGAACAAGCATGTAAACCTCATAGATGCCCATGATTGGCATTTTATACCCGCCGCCGTTACTTTGAAAAAAGCGCTAAACATACCGTTTATCTACTCTGTTGAAAGCCTTGAAGAACATAGATCGCACGGTGCGAACTCGCCTTTTAACATGGCTATCAAAAGCATTGAGTGGCTCGGCATGTATGAGGCGGAAAGGCTTATTTTGAAATCCGAGTGGATGCGGGATGAAGTTTCCAGATTATACAAAGTTCCGCCAGAGAAAATGAAAGTTGTATCTCCAACATCCGCAAACTGGGTGGAAAGCATCCTAGAAATGTACAAAAGCGTTGCAGAACCAAGCGGAGGCAAGTGAATGGCTAAAGAGTTGACTGTGCTAATGCTGACTTGGGAGTTCCCGCCAAGAATCATCGGCGGAATATCACCCCACGTTTATTACCTATCCAAAAACTTGGCGAAAAATGGTGTAAAAGTCTATGTGGTTACATGCGATTTTCCAGGAGCACCTACCCATGAGAAAATTGACGGAGTGGAGGTTTTAAGGATAGATTCCTACAAGAATCCCGCTCCAGACTTTGCAACTTGGGTTTACTTGATGAATGTTAACATGCAGAAAGAGGCAGCTGCCCTCGTTAACAATCTAGGTGGGGAAGTTGACATTTTTCACGCTCATGATTGGCTTGTTGCAAACGCTGGAATAGGGCTGAAACATGTTTTTAGAAAACCGCTTATAGCGACAATGCACTCCACAGAAATTGGGCGGAGGAACGGGATTCACTCGGATTATGAGCGTATGATATATGAGACAGAGGCTTGGCTAACCTATGAGGCTTGGAGGGTTATATGCTGCAGCAACTACATGGTTTCTCATGTTCGGTGGGCTTTTGGGCTTCCCCAAGACAAACTTGTCATGATTCCAAACGGTGTGGATGTGGAAGTTTATGAAAAGTTTGGGAAGGAAGAGCTAAGCCAGTTTAGGAACAGGTTTGCATTGTCGGAAGAGAAAATTGTGCTTTTTGTTGGAAGATTAGTCTACGAGAAAGGTGCCCATGTCCTTGTGAATGCCATTCCTAAAGTTCTAGATAAAGTCAACGCAAAGTTTATTGTGGTTGGCGACGGTTATATGAAAGAGCAACTTTCAAACCTCGTCAGAGGCATGGGATTAGCCCACAAAGTTTTGTTTACGGGGTTTGTTGACGACGAAACTTTAAGGAAACTGCAGAAATGCGCAGACGTTTCCGTCGTGCCATCCCTTTTCGAACCTTTCGGCATAGTTGCCCTAGAAGCCATGGCGGCCCAAAGCCCAGTTGTAGTCTCCGACACAGGTGGTTTGTCAGAAATTGTCGAACATGATGTGACAGGAATCAAAGTGTACGTGAATAATCCGGACTCGCTTGCGTGGGGAATAACTAGAATATTGCTTGATGAAGAACACGCGAAGACCATAAAGGCTAATGCTTGCAAAAAAGTCCGCGAAGTCTACAACTGGAACACTATAGCGCAAAAAACAAAAACATTGTATGAGACGGTTTTAAGCGAATATTCAAAAAGCTTTTGGGCGTAAAGGGTCAAGGATACTTTAACTTAATAGCCTTATTTTCGCAAGCATCAGCGCATTTCAAACAGTAAATGCATTCTGGATCGCTGAACTTTTCCCACGGCAAATCCAAAATTGGAATACGCATCGGACATGCTTCCTCACAGCGGCGACACCCACCCTTGGCGCATTTGACAAGTTCCCTGCGCAAACCCAAAAAACTAAACCTGTTTAAAATTGCCATTATCGCTCCGTGTGGACAGAAATATTTGCACCAACCGCGCGGAACATAGGCGGCAAAGACAAGGACAGCGCTCAATATAAATAGCTGAACCCAAAAAAGTGGAGGCATGCCAGAAATTCCAGATGCAGCTTTTAAAAATGATTTTTCAGACAATTCCATAGCGAAGTCGCGAATCATTTGCGGTAATGTTGCAAAGAGCGTTTCTGCGGGACTTACAGCTGTGAAAGGCGCATAGGCAAAAATGCCCATGGCTGCTTCGTAGCTTCTCTGTATTTTCATCAGTTTTGAAGCTGAAAAGGTTAGGCTAATGAAAAGGGCTAATCCTAAAACCGCATATTTCATGTAAATTCCGCTTTTATGAGTTCTTGGCGAAATCTCCATCTTCTTGCGCTTAATAAAACTCACTAAATCTTGAATGAAGCCAAAAGGACATATCCAGCCGCAAAGGGATTTACCTATCAGAATCCCAGTTATCAGAAAAGCGGCTATTGCCAGCCATGGAAACGAAACGTCAAAACCGTTCCACCCGCTAAGTGTAAGTTGTATGGCTGTGAACGCGTCACCTACGATGTTTTGCTTGAGACCCCAAGTCCAGAGGACAGGAAGTAAAATCGGCAGTTTGTCTAAGTTGAATATTGCAACGCTGAAAAATATGAAGGAGAGAAACTGAATCACTCTACGGTAAGTGTTAAACTTGAGCAAGTTCTGTTTTATGCTTTCCTTTGGCATTTCCATTCTCTTCTGGCAATTTGACGAAGTTCTAATTATTCTATTTTCCTATAACTTTAACGTTTTCTGCCAAAACCCAAGACGCAACCAATTGTCCAACTTTTCTCTCATTGTTCGCTACTATGGAAATTTTCTTCAGCAGCTCGAAGATGTTGCCAGCCAACATGGCTCCATTAACAGCGTGGGCGATTTTGCCATCTTTTATTTTCCACGCGGGGGTTGCAACAACAGAAAATTCTCCGCTAGCGGGGTTGCTGCTATGGGCGCCTTGCAAATAGCAAACTAGCAAGCCCTCATCCACCTCGCTGATGAGTTCTTCGGGAGATTTATTTCCGGGCATGACATGGAAGTTCGTGGCTTCCACGTTTGGTGTTGATAGGTAGCCAGCTCTGAAGGCGTTTCCAGTGCTTTCCTTTCCATCTTTCTTAGCTGTATAGTTGTCGTAGATGAAGTTGCGTAGAACTCCTCTATCTATAATTGATGTTTTCTGCTGGGGGACACCCTCGCCGTCAAATCTCCATGTGCGGAGACCACCATCCAATAAACCATCATCGTATATTGTAACGGTTTCTGAAGCTACTTTTTCACCTATCTTGCCCTTAAACATGGACTGGTTTCTCTGCACATAATCTGCGTTGACCGCGTTAATCAAAGTATAATGGAATAGTTGTTGAAGCGCCAACTGAGTAAACACAACCTTAGTGGTTTTTGACTCCGCTTTTTTGGCTTTTAGGGCTGAAACCGCGAGCCTCGCAGCTTCTTCACCAACCCATGCTGGATTAATAGTGTAGCTTCTTTCGGCGTTGAATTCGAAGCAAACTGGTGTCACTTCGCCTGCTTCATGAGCTATAGTTGCCAAACTACATTGGATTATTGTTCCATGGTCAAAGTTTGCAATACCGTTTGAGTTTGCAATAGCTTGTGAAAGATACGAAGCGCCAGCGCCTCCTTCTATTGGGAATGCGCGCCTATCCCTTTTTTCAGCCGCTTCCAGCATTTGCGCAGCGATTTTCACTAAATCCTCGGAGTGAAGCTCAACTATACTCTCATCGTAAGTATTCTGGGTTGATGGAAGTGATTTCTTGACTGGAAGATTATGCCAGTCTTTGTCCGGTTTGCTCGCCCTTGCAGAGCTTAACGCTTTAACTACTGCTTCCTCTATTGCTTTTTCCTCAAGTATGTTTGTATAAGCGAAGCCAACCGCCTTCCTAATTATGACTCTAATTCCTATCCCTTGGTCAATTATTTTTGAGCTTTTGGCAATTTGCCCTCTTTCAATCGACACATTCGTTGTCAGTCCTTGATAGACAAAAGCTTCAGCTTCTTCTGCGCGGTTTTTTAACGCGAAGCTAACCGCATTTTCGGCTAAGCTCAGCATTTCCTCCCGCTTAAGCGCTGCCACCGACTAAAACCTCCTTCACTTTAATGTGGGGGCCGCCATCACATACAAAGGCTGTCTGTCCTTTACCGCATCTTCCAGGCCAAAGTTCAAAGTCTTTTCCAACAGCTTCCACCTTAAATAGCGTCTCAAGCGTGTTGCCGCTTATGGAAGCGTTACGCACTGGTTTGCCTAATTCGCCTTTAACTATTTCATAGGCCTCTTGGATGCCTACTTGAAATGTGCCGTCTAAGTTTGCTTGTCCACCTCTGAAGCTTTTGAAGTAGTAGCCGAACTTTATGCCTTCGATTAGCTCCTCGAAGGAGTAGTCTCTGGGCTCTAGGTAGGTGTTCCGCATTCTTATTATTGGCTCTACACGAAAGTCTTCAGCTCTGGCGTTGCCTGTTGGTTCAACATTGAATTTTTGTGCTGTTTCGCGGTTGTGCATTAACCCGACGACAACACCATCCTTCACTAGAAGGGTTTTCTGCGCTGGAACCCCTTCATCATCATATTTGAAGGAGCCAAAAGCGCCCTCCACTGTTCCATCATCGTAGAAAGTGACAACATCTGAGGCTATTTTCTTTCCAAGCCTTCCCAACAAAACGGAGCCAGATAATGTTAAGTCAGCTTCAGCCAAATGTCCAAAAGCCTCGTGGACAAAAACTCCAACAACATTTGGTCCTAAAACAACTGGAAATGTTCCGCCTTTAGGTGGTTTCGCCTTTAACTGTTCAGCAGCCCTTTTTGCAACTCTTTCGCCTACAACTTCTGGAGTTTCAACGTCAAATATTTCGTAGCCGGATGTTGAACCTATTTCTTCACGGCTAAAAGTTAGAATGTCGGCTTTCCTTGCCGTGACAGTCACTCTTGACCACACGTAAAGCTTGTCTTGTTGGATGAAAGCGCCATCGCTATTTACGAAATAGTCTGTTCCAGTGAGGTCAAGATAGTCTATCGTGCAAGTTTTTACGCAGTGGTTATAGCTCAAAACAGTACTGTTCATCGACAACGTCATTCTTATTTTGTCCTCCATGGGAATTTTTAAGGGGTCTTTTCGCGGCTTTGATTTGACAATGTCTTCAAAAGTTTTGGTTTCAACAAGTTTTATAGGTTCCTTAAGCCTTGAACTTGCTGTCTTAGCCATTTTACAAGCGTCTGAAACAGCGTCAATTAATGTTTCTGCATCAAATTTTCCGACAGTTGCGAAACCCCAAGCGCCATCAACAAGCACTCGCAGCGCTGTGCCATTCTCTATTCCTTGCCTTGCCGCCTCAACACGATTGTCCTTGACTGTCAACGTTGTTTTAAAAAGTTTTTGAGCTCTGGCTTCGGCGTAGCTGGCTCCAAACTTCTGAACCGCGGCGTTAACAACTTTTGTTAGAATTTCTTTCAAGCGGCTTCTCCTCTTCCCGCATAAAGGACTTGTTCTTTATAAAATTGTTATGGTCTATTCTACAAGAAAATGGATAAGCAAGTGTTGAAGAATGAAAACCGGGGTGAAAGTAAGACTAAGCCTTCCGCATTAAAAATTTAACTTGATCGGCAAAGTCATATTCAGCGCAAGTTTTCTCCAAACCTATCTTACGAAGTAAACCGCAGCTGGAGTATATGTCTTCCAGAATTCTCTTTTCAATCACTTGCGCTCCCGTGCTAAGGAACTCTTCTAATCCCTTTGCAAACAAGTCTATTCTTTCGGATATTTCGTCTTGCCTCAAAGAATACTTGCTTTCTAAATATTTGTAAATTAAGCGCGTGGCTTCTTCTCCGAAAATTTGTCTTAAGACGCGGTCTATTATTTTGGAGATTTTGGCTTCGCCGCTTTTCTGTTGAATTATAGTCGCCATTACGTTCACCTCAAGTGCATCTAGCATATTGCGACTTAATATACTTTGCCGTATAATTGTTTAACACAAATACGTATCTTTCACGGAAAAACCCCTTCTAAAAAAAGTCCGCAAGGTTTTTTTGTTGAACTCTTCCAGAAACTGTTCTCTTCAAAGATTCCTCTTCAAATAGAACAAGTTTTCCATAAACCCCATCGTATCCTGGTGTAACCTTAACTTTCCCTTCTCTAACCCTTACAATGGCTTCCGCAATTTTTTTGTCAACAACCCTGCCTAACTCGTCCATAGAAGCGTCAACTAAGACGCTATACTCGTCTCCAAATTTTTCAATCAATGCGTTGTAGATTTTCCATACTGTTTGGGTTGACGGAGAATCCACTTTTAGAACAGTCATGATAATTTCCGAAAGCGGAAGCAAATGTATAAACCCTATAGCGTTTTCTGGTTTGAAATCAACTGGGCGGTCGGCGAGTTCCTCAACACGTTGTTCCACGCCTTTTGTTAGTTTTCTGCGGCAGACCGGGCATATGTTTCCAAGTTTTATCGCCTCTTGGGGAGAAAGGGAAACGTTGCAGTTCCTATGTCCAGTCCAATGGTATTTCCCGTAGGCTGGGTCTGTTTCTATTGTAAACTTAAAACGTCCCTTATCCTTGCAGCGTACGACGTTCACAACCTCGCGATAAGTCAACTTTTCAAGTTCAAAGACATTGGCTTCTCTTCCAATACGCCACGGCCAAAAGCTATGACTATCGCTGTTGGATACAAGCGTAAACTTGTCAAGTTTGCTTAGGCGCCAGTTCATGGGCGGGTCTGAAGAAAGCCCAGTTTCCAAAGCATGAATGTGTTTTGTCATGTCTTGGTAGCATTCCTCCACGGAGTCGAAGCCACTGAAGGCTCCAAAGATGCTGAACCACGGTGTCCAAGCGTGAGCTGGGAAAACCATGTTTTCTTTAGAAACTTCCATCACTTCCTCAACTAGCTCTGGCGCAGTCATGTTTAATGTTGGTCTTCCATCTAAGGCTAGGTCTCCATATTTTGAAAGCCTCTCGTTTATTTGGACGGCTGTTTCGATGCTGGGAGTTAGGATGACATGGTGAATCTTTTTTACTTCGCTTCCAAAATTGAATATTGTGCATACCTCGGTTGTCATCATAAAATATAATGGCGTTTGAGGGGTTTTTGCAATTTTATATAAGCTCGTGTCAGACTCTTGTTCAAGAGCCTCTTTCAGCTCTTCAACCCACTTTGGATGCGTGAAATCTCCAGTGCCCACTAAATTTAAGCCTTTAATTCTTGCAAAACGAGCTATCTCTTCAACATGCATCTTCTCGCTTGTCGCGCGGCTATACGCACCATGTATGTGGAGGTCGGCTATAACTCTCATAATTTTACCTTGAGCTTCTGAAGCGCTATTTTGTTTCTACATATAACATTAAAGCATGCATAAGGTTTTTGAAACTTCGCTATTTCAACATCGGTTTATGCTGTTTAAAATCGTAAATCTAATTTGGATTACAGTTTAAGAACGAATATCTGAAGGTAATGCGGATGGGCATGTATACTGCAAATAGACGTTACACTATCCAAGAGGCGTTAAATCCAAAGAGTGTGGCTGTGGTCGGGGCTTCAAACAAGCCCGCTAAGATTGGCAATTCCGTGCTGAAAAGCTTAACCAGCAACCCAGACTTGAAAGTTTATCCAATTAATCCGAAAATACAGGAGGTTGAAGGCTTAAAGGTTTACCCTTCTCTATCGGCAATACCTTCCAATGTGGATTTGACCATAATAGCAGTACCAAGAGATAAGGTTGTTTCAGCAGTTAAAGAATCCGTCGGCAAGGGTGCCAAGGGGATAGTTATAATTTCCTCTGGATTTAAAGAGGCTGACGATCAAGAGGGCTCCCTATTACAAGGCGAGTTGACGAAGATTTGCAATGAGACTGGTGTGAGGATTTTTGGTCCAAACATTTTTGGTTTCGTCAATGTCGTTTCGAACGTAAATGCAAGTTTCACGCCGATGTTTAGCAGTCTTAAGAAAGGTCCCGTGGCTGTTGTCTCTCAAAGCGGTGGAATATGCCACTACTTGATGCACAATTACATTGACGATTTAGGCTTCAGCTACATAATACATGTTGGAAACAGATGCGATGTTGACTTCCCAGAAGTGTTAAGTTTTCTCAAAGATGACGTGCATACTCGGGTAATAGTGCTATACGTTGAGGGAGTTGAAGCTGCTCGCGAATTGTACTACGCCATTTCAGAGGCCGCAAAGATCAAACCTGTAATTGCATTGAAGGCTGGCAAATCAGCAATCGCTGATAAAGCATCTAAAAGTCACACTGGAAGCCTCTCCGGAAACTATCAGCTTTATAGATGCGCCATGAAACAGGCTGGAGCGGTGGTTGTCGATAGCCCGGTTGAGTTGTTAGATTTGGCTAAAGCCTTAACACTGTTTCGTAAGGTAGAAAGCGGAGGAGTTGCCATAATTGCGATACAAGCTGGGCTTGGTTTTATGGCGTCAGACATCATAGAGGAAACTGGTGGAGTGATGGCAAAGTTTAAACCTGAAACGTTTAAGATTTTGCATAAACTTCTGCCGCCAATAACCATGCGGGACAATCCGATAGACATAGCTTTCAGCGGTCTTAACCTAGACGTCATGGAAAGCGTTTTGGAAGCTGTAGCTAGGGATGAATCTGTTGGGTTAATTCTTTTTGTACATACCGCCGCGCCTCCGACGTGGACTATACCGTCGGAAGCAATAAGCGGCTTATTTGGGAGAATTGAAAAACCTGTAATAGCCGTGTACTCTTCAACATTTGAGGATTTTAGGAAATTTAAATCTGAAATGGAACATTCTAGAGTGCCAACTTATTCGTCGCTTGAAAGAGCAGCGAAACTTGCCGCGATAATATCAAAATACAGCAGACAACTGAGCACTTACAGACTTGATTAGGCTTTCTAGGTTTTTGCCTCTTTTGTCACGTATTTTTCAAAATATTTTTCCCAGTCTACTTTAAACATGACTATAAAAATTATGACGAGCAGAATTACTGCAACAACCGTGCCCATTAAAGCGGATACAAAGCTGCTTTCAACTCCAAAAATATCTTCAATAATTTGTATTGTATAACGCCCGCTGTACGCCACGATTAAGCTCATTACGAACTTTCCCATTAGCGATGGAATAAACGCTTTAACAATTTTATATTTCATAACACCAAGAGGAATAAACAACAAGTCGTCAGGCAAAGGAGTTAAAGCGAAAAGAAAAATTGCTATTGGACCATATTTTTCGAAAACTTTAACGAGAAAACCCATTTTCCGCCTATATCTCTCGCTTATGACTTTTCTTCCGCTCCATCCTAGAAGATAACCCGAAAACTCGCCAACAGCAGAGCCTAATCCAGCAGCAACAGCTATTAAAACAGGGTCTAACGTTTTTCCAAGCGAGAAGATTACGACCGTGTAAGGGATTGGGAAGAATATTGAAAGCGAGCCTAATAGGCTGATTAAAAAGATTCCTAAATATCCAAATTGATTAGCGAAGTTCAGCAACCAATTACTGATGTCTTGGGACAGCATTTCTAGATGTTCTCCTCCTAGTAATTGTTTTAACAGCTTAAAGGAATTGTCACTATCTAAGGAGCCAAATCTTATAAATCAAAGGACTCACTAAAAATCTATAAAATCCGTGGAGGTTTTGGAGTTGGTTGAAAAAAAGGAAGCCATATGGATTGCGAGAGAACTTTCAAAATGCAGTGGCTGCCGAAAATGCGAAATTGAATGCTCGCTTTTTCACGAGAACTGTGTTTGGCCAGAGGCTTCTAGAATAAGGGTTTTCATGCTTGTTCCAGGGGTTGATTTTCCGCATTTCTGTGTTCAATGTGAAGATTATCCCTGTGTAAATGCGTGTCCAGTAAACGCCCTTTCAGTTAGCAGAGAAACTGGAGCTGTTTTAGTTGATGCGGAGGCTTGCACGGCTTGCGGAAGCTGCATAGAGGCTTGTCCGGGCAAGGTTCCGCACATGCACCCGAGTGGAAAGCATATTTTGATCTGTGATTTGTGCGGCGGCGACCCCCAATGTGTAAAGGTTTGTCAAGAAGGCGGGTGGAACGTTTTAAAGAAAGTTTCGAGGGGAGACCATGCCTACAGGCTTTATTCGCGCACTCCAGAGGAAGTGACGCGGGATTTAGCCATTAAACTGTTTGAGGATAAAGCGGAGGAATTCCTATGATTAAGGGGTATGCTGGAAAGTTTCTTGAAGTTAACCTTTCAGATGGGAAAATAAGTGAGGCAAGGTTTGACGATGAAGTTTTGAGGGATTATGTTGGTGGAAGGGGCTTAGCAGCGAAAATCCTCTGGGATAGACTTGGCGAAAAATGGGAAAGCGTCGACCCATTAAGTCCAGAAAACATTTTGCTGTTTTTGACTGGTCCGCTTACCGGCTTTTTCCCTGGTGGAAGAACTTGTGTTTCTGGGAAGTCTCCGCAGAATAACGGCGTCATTGGTTCTACGGTTGCTGGCGAGTTTGGTGTTGAGTTAAAGTGCGCTGGTTACGATGGCATTATTGTTTTGGGGAAGGCGGAAAAGCCTGTTTACCTTTTCGTTAAGGATTCTGATGTTGAAATTAGGGATGCAAGCCATGTCTGGGGTAAAGACGCAAAGCAAACGGTTACTTTGTTAACAAAAGAATGTAGGGAGATTTTGAAGAAGCGGTATCCCCAGAAAGGCATGTGGAGAGAGCCTTCCATTCTATATATTGGACCCGCTGGCGAGAATAAAGTGCGCACGGCTATTGTTGCTGCAAAATGGACTCATGCAGCTGGATATGGCGGTTACGGCGCGGTTATGGGTTCAAAAGGGCTTAAGGCTATTGTTGTTAAGGGAACTGGCCCGCTACCGGATGTAAGCGATATGGAATCTGTTAAGCAACTAATGCAAGCGGTTTGCACCAATGCCTATGAAAACGAGTTGTGGAGGCGTTGGGGAACTGGGGCAGGAGGCTACGAAGTTGCTGCAAAGAGAAGCTCTGAGCCTGTTCGGAATTGGCAGGAAGAGTGGCATGAGAGGCGAGAGTTCGGCGTTGACCAGTTTGAGAATAGGTTTTGGGTGAAGCAGTTTTGGGGAGACTTCGGCTGTCCAACCACATGTTTAAAGATTGCTGTTTCCAAGTCTGGGAGGTTTAAAGGTTCTATAACGGACAATCCAGACTATGAAATGCAAGCTTATTTGGGTCCGAACCTTGGAATTTTCTCTCCAGAAGACAATGTTTTCCTTTCTTCGCTTCTTGACGATTTGGGCTTGTGCGGCATACAAACTGGCAACGTGCTTGGTTTTGTAGCTGAGCTTTTCCAAAGAGGAATTTTAAGCGAGGAGGACTTGGATGGTATAAAACCCACATGGGGAGACGCCAAAGCCTTCGCCGCATTAGCCAAGAAAATCGCTTTCAGAGAAGGGGTCGGCAACATCTTAGCTGAGGGAACATATCGTGCGGCTTTAAAAATTGGAAGAATGAAAGGCGTCAATGTTATGCCTTATGCAGTGCAATGTAAGGGGATTGGCATAGGCGCTCATGGGATCCGCAGTGAGAAGGACTTCGTTGACATTCATGGCTATGCTTGTTCCGTTCAAGGCGGAGACCACACTTCACCAGCTGCTTTGCCACTTGACGATTTCAGAAGCGAGTTACTGATCATTTTTCATGATTCTGCTGTTTACTGTTACTTCAACATTTTCGAGCTCCCGCGCAGAACCATCTTCGAATTCTATAAGGCGGTTACTGGAGTGGAAATGCCAATGGAGGAGTGGATTAATAGGAAGGCGTTAAAGATACTGCAGTTGCAGAGAGCCATGCTTTTATTGGGCGGTCCAGACTTGAAATGGAACCCGAAAATCCATGACGACAATCCTCCAAGGTTCTATGAACCGCTTCCCACAGGGCCTTTCAAAGGCAAGACGGTTGAAAAAAATGCTGTTATGAACGAAGTTAAGAGGTATTACGAGGCTGTGGGTTGGGATGAAAATGGCATACCAAAAACGGAAACTCTCAAAAAACTCGGGTTAGAAGACGTTGACAAGGTTCTGGAAAAATTACGTTGAAAACCCCATAATTTTGGATTGAAAAGCAGCCAATGCTGATAGACCCCTCTAGATTTTTCAAGCCTCAAAATTTTTGGCTGTTATGCGAATAACTCTTGTAGGGGTGACTATTAGTGAAACTTTTTCGTCTTTTTCCTCGAATGGAACAGTTTCAACAACTTGCATGTCATGTACCGTTGTAGCTATGGGGATTTCTCCAAACAATTTTTTCAAAATGCTGATTTCAACGTCGCCATAACCATGTCCTTTTCCAAGCCTATGCCCACGCAAATCAACAGCCACAGAACCCTCAACAATCAAGGCCGGCTTAGGCATTTCCTCAGCATTAATTGTTCTGCCAAGTTTAAAAGCGCCTTTAATCGTTGAAGCAAAGCTTTCCTCGCCTTTCACGGCAGTGGGGTTAAGTAGGATAAAGCCTCTTTCAAGCCTTGGAGAAGCCATTACGAGAATTTTCCCATCTTTCAAAGCGTTTTCTCGCACTTTCCGCTGAGGTGAGTCTGGATTGGCAAATATTACTTTGGCTTTTCTCCACTCTTCTAGTTGGTGCAGTTTTTCGGCGGCGGTTTCCGCCCCAACAAAGTTTGGGATTCTGCCCTTGCATGGCAATGGAAAAGTGGCTATTCCGCGAAGTTGCATCTCATTCCAAATTGCTTCTCTTAACTGTTGCTTTTTCTGGGCTATACTCATCAGCATCTGCGACAGAAAATGAAAAGCGAGCTGGCTTTTAACGGTTTCAGATTATTTTCCAGTTTTTGTGTCCCCTTGAAGGTTTCTGCAGCCTTGTCCAATTGTTCTGTTATGTGCTTTGTAGATTTGAACGCGGATTCATGTTTTGTCCCTTGCCACCGTAGGATAGAATATTGGCAGAATAAGGATTTCCTTCATCCGAAGGTAGTCAGCTAAGTCTCTTGCAGTTTTACTCTTGCCACACATAACTTATGGGTGTTTCTCTGTTGCCGATATCAAAACCCGCGTCATGCAACGCATCCAACAAGCGATTGCGGTTTTCCCAAACCTTTTCGCATGCTGAGGCTCGTTTTTGTTGCCAGAAATTAACCTGTCGCTTCATCTCCAGCCCCGTGTTTTCCGTTGCTTCCATCAGGGCGTTAACAACTTTTGGTTTATTGCAAGGTTGAGATAATTGCTTGCGCAAAGCATCAAAACTTCTTTTCGATTCACTATGAAGATCGACTCGCTGGCAGATTCACGAACCAAACGCTGGTATTCCTCACTAAATATTTAGTTGGATGACGCTTAGCAATTACATTAATCACCTCTCCTAAGCTTTGTTTCAAACCTCTTTCAATGTTTACTACCTTAACCCCGCAAATCTCATGTTTAGCTTTCACAACGAAAATAGAAAGAGGGGGGAGCTTCAAAACCTCATAGCTGTGCGACGGGTCGGACAACGTCATAATGCTAGAGGTAAGCCCCCCATTTAAAAATTGATCAAAAATTATTTATGAATTTTTTGGTAGGCTCGAACATCAAACATATTTAAACGTTGGTTTTTCAAGCATATCCACGTTGGCATAGCCAAGTCATATGTAGGCTTCCAATTACAATCCCTACGGGCTAAGCTATCGTCAATCGACATAGGCCAAGACTCAGCAATCTTCTACCTAAAATCTTGTTTATAATCACACATAAATTCTTGAATACGCCTTTTTTATTTCAGCTACCAGTTCTCCAGCGGAAAATTCATTTCCAGCCACATTATAGCTTGTGCGGTAAGCCTCCATCAAATAAAGGGTTGTGCTTATGCAGTCGGGCATATGCATGATCGGCAAAACAGTGTATTCTTTAACAAAATACGCGTAATTTTTCGCTAATAGCTTCATAAAGGAGTCGCACATTGCAAGCGGATGTTGTAATCTAGCAATTATAATATTTCAGTCAAAACACGGTATAACATCATTTTATTAAGTTCTCTAGTTTGCGGCGTAATTCTTCAATGGGTTGTGGGTGCTCGTCAACCTTAACTTGTAAAACCACTTCCTCATAATCCACAATTATCAGGGCTGCGGATTTTTCGCCTCTTCTATCTCCTCCAGCATTATTTCCAGCCTTCAGCGCATCTAACATTCTCACGGCTAAATTTCTCCTTGAGTTTTCAAACGCTTCAGCCATGCTGTCTACAACACTTTTACTTGAAAGTAAATTTCCGACAACAATGTACTCCTCACCTACACGTTCTCCGCGAAATTCTGGAGTTTCAACTCCCGTAAAAACGGCTTTTCTCTTCTTAAAATCCATTATAGCAACTTGCCTCTTCTCCCTATCTGGGTCTTTAGCCAGAAGCTTGTTTAAGGCTTCGGTTGGCGAAAAACCCCTAACCAAAAGTTCCAATCCTTCAGTTCCATAAGAGATTTCGGTGTAAGCTTGGGTGGCTACAGCACCGATTCCCGGCATTGCATGAGAAACTCTGTCGCCAACAGCTATTGAGCCAGAGGCAACAGCAACGCCTATCAGTTTGGAGTTGGGCAATGTTGCTAAGATGGAAAAAGTCCCTTTAAACACGTTTCCCACCGGAACTTTAATCTCCGAAGACGCTTTATCAAAATATGTTTATAGCCAGCGCAATAAATCTTATCACGGGTAATAACGAAGCGTGGTTTTATAGACACGGAAAAGGCTGTTAGACTTTTGGTAACTGCCAATAGGGCGTCAAGGCATCCTTTTCGGAAGTGGAGAACAGCATATAATCCCAGAAATAATTAAGTGTGTTGGAAAATAACGGATAACAATTGCAGCGACAAAAAGCAAGCTTCAAAGTATAGAAGACGGCGTTTTAAGGGTTGATACTGGAGACGCTGAGGTGAACAATATGCTAAGAGGCTACGTTAGAGTAGCGACGGACTATAGAGAGAATGGCGTCTCTACCAGTATAATAGCCAGAACTAGGCTCCAAACCTCTTTGTCTTGCCGATCAAGTTCATCAGAATAGGCATCAAATCTATTCCCCTTATTCTATGCAAACCTCCCTTGGCGCAAGCGCGTTCACTAAACTTTTCAACATCATCGCTGCGCACATACGGTCCAGTTATAGCCACTGGAACAGGGTCTCCCTCATGGCTTTTTGTTATGGAGGATGTTGTATGGTCAGCAGTTACAGCCACATAAGTATTATCCAAGTCTATTCTGCCCAGTATGTAACCAAGCATTTCATCGATTTTCTCGATCAACTCGATTTTCTGTTTGAAAAATCCGTCGTGACTTGCAGCGTCTGTGGCTTTCACGTGCAAAAACACGAAGTCATTGTCTCCAAGTGCTTGAATGGTTGCCTTTGCCTTAGCCATAAAATCTGTTTGCGGGGTTCCTGTCGCACCTTTCACATCGACAAGTTTCATTCCAGCCGCCTTACATATTCCTCTGATTAATGGCATGGCGGCTACACATGCAGTGTTTACGCCATAAATTTCCGAGAGAGGTTTCAGATTAGGAACAGAACCAGCTCCTCTAAACAAAAGCATATTCGCAGGCAATAATCCGCGTTTAACCCTTTCTTTGTTAATTTGATGTTCATTCAAAACTTTGTGAAATTTTAACATAAGCTCGTTGAGGATTTCAGCGGTGCGTTTAGCAGCCAGACTATCGCTTAAGGGTTTCACTTCCGAAACTTTTTTCCCAACTTTTAAAGGGTCAGAGTCGCTAACATCCGCTGAAAGTTTTGAACCACGAACTAAAAGCACCGCCCGATGTTGAACAGTGTTCTTTAAAAAGAACTTAGCGCCAAAAGAGTTCTTCAACTCGACTTCTTGAAGACTTTCAGTCAACTTTGCCGCGTCTTCATTTTCGATTCTGCCAGCCCTCCTATCCAAAACAACCATGTTTTCGTCAACGGTTGCGAAGTTGCATCTGAGGGCAACATCCCCCGGCAAAAGCTCCATACCGCAGCCTAAAGCTTCTAAGGAACCTCTCCCCGTGTAAACCTTTAAAGCGTCATAGCCAAGCAACGAAAGCGTAGCCGTATCGCTTCCAGGGGGGATTCCCGGTGCTATTGGATCCATTATGCCGCAGATTCCCGTTTTTGCTATTTTGTTCAGAGAAGGCTTTTTTGCAACTTCTAAAGGAGTTTTTCCATTTAACTCTTTTAGTGGTCGGTCAGCCATTCCGTCTCCAATGAGGAGAATCGCCTTCATCTTTATTCACACACTGTTATGACCGTGATATATTCAAGTTTAATGCTTATGGTTAAAACACTTATATTTTATTCATTAATTTTGCTTTAAAAAACGTTAGAAATGCTTAATAGTTTCTAGGCTGATTTTTCGTTAAGTGGTTTGAATGGGCGATTCAGTTCCACACTGCTAAATTTCTGCCAAAATTAGCCAGCATTAGGATTAATTTTACGCTAGGATTATATTCAGCAAACGTTAAACAAGGTGAAGGATGAAAATGTCAGACATAGGCGTGACCGTGAAAAAGACTGAAGACTTCTCGGAATGGTATACGCAAGTGGTGCTAAAATCTGGGCTAGCTGATTACGCGCCAGTGAAGGGGTGCATGATTTTCCGCGAGTTGTCTTATGCTATCTGGGAGAAAATCAAACAAATATTCGACGAAAAAATAAAGGCGACGGGACACAAAAACGTGTACTTCCCAATGTTTATACCTGAAAGCTTTCTGAAAAAGGAGGCTGAACACTTTGCAGGGTTCACGCCGGAAGTTGCATGGGTGACAACTGGCGGAGACACACCTTTAGAGGAAAAGTTGGCTCTGAGACCCACTTCAGAAACAATTATGTATGCCACGTTCGCCAAGTGGATTAGAAGTTGGAGAGACCTACCAATAAAAATTAACCAATGGTGCAACATCATAAGATGGGACACTAAAGGAACCAAACTATTTCTAAGAACAAGAGAGTTTCTATGGCAAGAAGGACACACTGCACACGCCACAAAAGAGGAAGCAGACCGCGAAGTGATGGAAATCCTAAACGCTTACAAAGACCTCATGGAAAACTATCTAGCAATTCCAGTGCTCATCGGAAAGAAAACGGAAAGCGAAAAATTTCCAGGAGCCCTCTACACAACCGCTCTGGAGGCTATAATGCCAGACGGAAAAGCCCTACAAATGGGAACCTCGCACAATTTGGGACAAAACTTCGCGAAAGTTTTCGACATTAAATTCATAGGAGAAGATGAAAAGGAACATTACGTGTGGCAAACTTCCTGGGGCATATCCACCCGGTTGATAGGCGCCGTTGTCATGGTTCACGGCGATGACAAGGGGCTCGTTTTGCCTCCGAAAATTGCGCCAATACAGGTTGTAATAGTTCCCATACCCTACAAAGATGCTGATTCAACCGCCATACTGGCTAAGGCAAAAGAGCTGTTTGAAAAACTGCAAAGAGCAGGATTAGCGGTGGTTCTAGACGATAGAGCAGAGTATACGCCTGGATGGAAGTTTAACGATTGGGAACTTAAAGGTGTGCCGATACGAGTTGAAATAGGTCCAAAAGACTTAAGGCAAAAACAGGTTACTTTGGCCAGGCGGGACACGTTCGAGAGAATCGCTGTGAAAGAGGAAGAGGCAGTGAACGCGATAACGAAATTTCTTGAAGAGATTCAGAACAACCTCTATAATAAAGCCAAGAAATTTCTAGAAGAAAAAATCACGACGGTAAAAACCTATGAGGAGTTTAAAGAAACCTTGAAGAGCAAAGGCGGGTTTATTAAGGCTTCTTGGTGTTCCAGTCCTGCTTGCGAAGAGAGGATTAAAGAGGAAACTGGCGCGACCATTAGGATAGTGCCTTTTGAAAAGGAAAAGCCGTTCGCAAAATGTGTTTACTGTGGCGGTGAGGCAAAGGAAGTTGCTTATTTCGCTAGAGCATACTAATACTTTACGTTACTCGTAAAGTTTCACACGTTTCTTAAGTTGTTCTGCAACATCCTCTAACCCAAGTCTTTTCAGCGTAGATTTTGTTGGTATGCCTCTCTCATCCCAGCCTCTCTTCTGGTAATATTTCTGCAGCATAACATCATATTTTGTTCTATCGAGTTTGGCGCCTTTCAAGGGTCCTTTTGTCAAAGGTTCCTTAAACCATCTTGCTGGTGGGACATCCATTTCCTTGCTCCAGTTTTTGCCATATTCACGTATCCAGAAGGCACGAATCAAATTGAATGTTCTGTCCGCGATTAAGTTTAGGTTTTCCCAGTTCATTTCCAATCCAGTTACGGCGTGGAGAAACTTTGGATACCATTCAAGTTCGAAGCCCACCTCAACCCATGGAAGCCTACACACTGTTAAAGACTCAAAAAGCCCTCCTCTTAAGCGTTGAAGCTCGATTACTTTGTCAACTTTTCCCTCACCATAGCTTTCGCGTCCAAACTTAACTTCCCATGAGATAACCCAAGCGTCCTTGTGATGCGCTCCAACCGAGCTTGTCCCGTAAGAAAGCGCCATGCCTGGTGTGGCATGACAGTCATAAGCAGAAATTTCGAGCCCCTTAACATGCATCGCCCAAGAACTTGAGCCTCCACTTATTTTCTCAGAGGCAAAACGCACCCCTTCAGCCAAAACAGCGCCTAAACCACGCTTAAAAGCTATGTCCTCAACCAAAGCCTTAACCGTCTTAAATTTGCCCCATGGAATCTTTTCTTCTATCAAGCCTTTTTCAGAAGCCTCCATGGCAAATCCAATCACGTTACCTAAGGATATTGTGTCCAACCCAAATTCGTCAGCAGACCTGTTAAGCGCCGCAACCTGCGGAAGCTTCCCTATACCAATATTTGAACCCAGCATCGTGACATTTTCGTAGTCAAGTTCAGACTCTTTCCTGTCAGAGCCTTTAACAACATTGCCGCAAGTCATGTTGCAGTTAGGACAGCCTCGATTTCCAACCTTTATTTTCTCCATGGCGAAGCCGCCGATTTTATCAGCTTCCTCGAAAACGCCTTCTCTATAATTGTAGGTTGGCAAAGCGCTATTTTCTTGGCTCCACTCCAAAGTTGACATTGTGCCTTGACGCTTCCAAAACTCATAGTTCGGTTTAGTTAAAATATCCCTGTAAGCTTCCGCCCCCAGCTCCTTCACTTCTTTTGGATACGCAACTTGAATCTCCCCTGAACCAATAAAAACAACAGCTTTCAAATTCTTGGAGCCCATCACAGCGCCTATTCCAGGCCTTCCGCCAGCTCTGCCTTCTTGGCAGACGATGTTGGCGAATTTTATGAGGTTTTCGCCTCCCTGCCCTATACAGAGGATGCCAGCGTTTGTTCCGTAAATCTCTCTCAACCTTTTTTCCGTTTCAAAGGAGTTTAAGCCCCAAAGGTCTTTTGCGTCTAAAAAATCTGCGGTTTCGTCTTGGACAAGCAAAACTATTGGTTTGTTGGCTTTACCTTCAACGATTACAGCGTCATAGCCTGCATTTCGCATTTGAACCGCTGCATTGGTCCCTATGTTTCCGTCACCGTAACTTCCAGTTAAGGGGCTTTTAGCTGCAACAACCAGTTTTCCGCTACTTGGCAAAACAAGCCCAGTTAATGGACCAGCGGCGAAAACAAGTTTGTTTTCAGGCGACAACGGGTCAACGCCGGGCTTGAGTTCGTCCCAGAGGATTTTGGCGGCAAAACCTCTTCCGCCGAGAAACTTTTTAGCCATTCCAGCATCATATTCTTGCGCTACAGCCTTAAACTTTTCAACATTAACCCGCAAGAGTTTGCCGTTCCAACCAAACATGATTCTTACCTCTTGAAGAGAACACTATATCATGCTAGTTATTAATAAAATTAAGCTTCGCTTTTTCAGTTCATTCCGAAATTTTCCCTAATCTTTTGACATTTTTCGGTCGCTTTTTCAACAGCCCTCATCAAAGCTGGCCTGATCTGGCTTCCTTCAAGCTCATATATCGCCTCAATGGTTGTTCCTCCAGGCGTTGTCACCATGTCCTTTATTTTCGCAACATGCTCGCGTGTTTTTAGAATGAGTTTGCCTGTTCCTAAAACCGTTTGAGCCGCGCTGTAGAGCGCTAGGTCTCTGGGCAAGCCGACCTTTAAGCCAGCGTACATAAGCCCTTCTATTATTATTGAGATGTATCCTGGGCCGCTGCCGCTTAAGGCTGTTATGGCGTCCATGTATCTCTCTTCAACTTCTTCGTATATTCCCATAACGTTAAAGATTTTTTTCACCTTTTCTTTGTCCTCTGGCTTCACATCTTCATCACAAGCATATGCTGTAAAAGATTCTTGCACTAGAATCGCCACGTTAGGCATACTTCTAACAAAACGTGCTTCCGGCACTATTTGCTTATAAAATTTTAACGGAACAGTTGCAGCAGTGGAAATTACAAGCTTCCCCTTTACCTCTTCACTTATCTCTTTCAACACCTTTGCAACATCTCCGGGCTTCACACATATAAAAACTATTTCGGCTCCTTTTGCTGCTTTCTTGTTATCGCTCGTCACGGAGGCCCCAAGTTCCTCAAGTTCTTTCAGTTTCTCAACTGATCTCCTGGTAGCTGTGATTTTGCCTTTATAACCACTTTTAATGAGGCTTTTAACAATTGCGCCGCCAATGACACCAGCGCCTATAACGGCAATGTCATCATCCATTTTCATCACCAAACTGGTCAACAATTATTGGTTCTAACGTTTAAGTTTTTGCTAATGGAAGAGGGAAACACTTACATAACTTTAAACTTAAATCACCTAATGCCAGCGCCTCTAACAAAGCTGGCTTGTAATGCCCTCTTTTAACAGAATGCTTATTTATTTCTCGACGGTATGAGTTAGAGCAACAGGATTTGGCAAGAGGGGAATGGTGTGGGCATTATGTTTAACCGGAAGTCCGTTTCTACCCTCATCCTTGTTATAATTGTGTTGTGCTCAATTGTTTTCGGCGCTCTCGTATCCTATTTGTGGGTTATGGCAAGCTACTATAATATGCCGGAAGAATCCACAATGCTTGTGGTGGAGGACGCTGTTTTTCCTGTTTCCGACGCTAGATACTTTAATGTGACAATCCTTAACCCATCCAATTCCATATCAGATGTCAACTTAACCGCAATACGGTTGACTGTTGAAGGAAGAAATGAAACATATTATATAACAGAAGAGACGGCGGAGCCTTCCCTCAGCATTGTAATGAAAAAGGGAACGAGGCAAACTTTTGTATGCAAAAAGAACTGGAGCAACTTTGCTGGAGAAATCGTGAAAATAGAACCAGTTGTGGAAAACGCAGAAGACGTTTTAATAACGAGTTATACAGCTTCCCCGCCGAATGTTAAATTGAAGGTAACTCCAAATTTTGAAGAGCAAATCCACGAAAGCATAAACTACTTTAACTTGACAATTGAAAATCTGCAACCAGAACCCTTGATAAACCTGACGATTTCAGAAATAAGAGTCCATGGTGAGCTTGTAAATACTACACCGCCACTTCCAAAGGTTTTGGAGCCTAATCAAAATGAAACGTTCGTGTGCCAGCGAAACTGGGAAGACCTAAAATGGATTAACGTCACGATAATTGTTAAGACCGCAGAGGGCTATGAAGCAACTTATGTGACAAATGAACTGCCTGGAGCCTCCCTCTACATTGGTGAGATAAAATTTGACTATGGCGATACAGGCTATTTTAATCTCACAGTCAGCAGTTCAGAATATTCTACGGCAGAAGCAACCTTAAGCAAAGTAAATGTAACCTTTGCAAACGGAACTTCAATAACTCTCCCCACAAACCCACCATTACAAAATTTGCTTGTTGCCGTTGCGCCGAACCAAACATCACCACCTATAAAGTGCCTCTGGAATTGGAGCACTAGCAGAAACGAGTCGATAACCGTGACTATTTATACAAAGCAAAATATTACTGTGCCAAGCAAAACGGTTACAACGCCGCCGGAAGTTGTTTGGAACATAACTGATGTAAAGTTTGACTTCGACGATGTAGAACACTTCACCATCAACGTCACAAATATGCCATGTTCCCTCCGCGAGATAAAAATAAAAAATATACTGCTCAACGGCGAGAACGCAACCATTGTTGATCCATCCCCAGTTGTTTTGCCAGGAGAGGAAATAACCATTAATTGTTCATTTTCATGGCAGAGTTGGATAAACCAGACCGTGACCATTACTGTTGAAACTGAAGAAGGGCAGAGTCTTTCGAGGGATGTGGAGATACCCGCCGTGGAATTGAAATTGTTGGGAGAGAATTTGATCTTCGGCGACTTGAAAGACCAGTATCCAAACATCACAATTCCGATTCCCTACATTAACATTACAGTTTCAAATTCGGCACGCTCAATCCAAAACGTAACCATCAACAGGATAGTTGTTGAAACCGGAGGCAAAACTTACGAAATCGACGGTGCTCTCACCTACCCTAGGCTGGCTCCAAGTGGATACATTCTTAACGTTGGCGAAAACACCACGATAATGTGCCTCTGGAATTGGGATGAATATTTGGGTTCAGAAGTAAAAGTCACGGTTTACACCGCTGAAGGCTTCCAAACATCAAAGACGTGGTATCCTTAACTTGAAGAGCCATACGTTAACACCGTAGAACGTGGTTTATAATTTTATTCATGAAATCTATGTCTCCACTACCCAAAAATATTTGAGTAGAAAATAGCCTTTGCAACTTGAGGGAAAAATTTGGAGACTCTAGTGTTAACCGACGAGGAAGTTAAAGGGCTTCTTTCAATGCAAGAGGTTATGAGAGCAGTTGAAGAAGCTTTTAAAGAAAAGGGGTTAAAACGAGTCCAAATGCCGGAGAAAATCTACCTCTTCTACAAAAGATATAACGGTGATTTACGGGCAATGCCTTCCTATCTTGAAAATTTAGACATATCGGCAGTTAAAATAGTGAACGCCCACTCGGACAACCAAATAAAATACGGCCTTCCCACAGTTATGGCTATAATAATCCTAGTAGACCCCAAAAATGGCTTTCCAATGGCAATAATGGGCGGAAAAACAATAACAGCCATGCGAACTGGAGCTACTGGAGGAGTTGCTGCAAAATATTTGGCGAGGAAAGACTCGAAAATTGTAGCTCTCGTTGGAGCCGGCGCCCAAGCGAGAACTCAACTAGCTAGCCTCCTTGAAATCTACAAAAAATTTGAGGAAGTAAGAGTGTGGGGTCTTCATGGAACTAGTGTTGAATTTGCTTCTGAAATGCGACTGAAATACGGCAACTTATGCCGAATAATCCCTATGGAAAATATAAGAGAAACAGTTGAAGGAGCCGATATTGTTGTAACAACTACTCCATCAAGACAACCTTTGGTAATGAACGACATGGTTTCTCCGGGAATGCACTTCAACTGTATAGGTGCAGATGCCCCAGGAAAAGAGGAGATTGATCCCAATATTTTGAAAAGGGCGAAGATAGTTGTAGATGATTTGGAACAAGCTGCGCATAGTGGGGAAATTAATGTTCCATTAAGCCGAGGAATATTGAAGAAAGAAGATGTATACGCTGAATTGGGCGAGATTGTTGCTGGTTTAAAACGTCCGAGAGAAACGCAAGATGAAATAACAGTTTTTGATTCGACTGGATTAGCTATCCAAGACGCAGTTACAGCAAAAATTGCTTATGAAAAGGCTGTTAAAAAGGGAATCGGGAGATTCATCCAAATAGTATAGGTGTTAACTGTAAATGGGCGTACCTTCTTTTGGGTCGCCGAGTAACTTAGCAAACTCGCTCATCAAGTGACGCGTTATGGGTCCGGGTTTACCTTCAGCTATTACTCGCCTGTTAACTTCGACTATTGGGACGATTTCAGCAGCTGTGCCTGTAAAGAAGGCTTCGTCTGCCGTGAACAGGTCCGTTGGGGTAATGTTGCGTTCGATTACGGTGTATCCGAGTTTTTCAGCCAGTTTTATAACGACTTCTCTTGTTATTCCCATGAGGATTCCTGCTGATGATGGCGGGGTTATGATTTTTCCGTTTTTAACTATGAATATGTTTTCGCCTACTCCTTCGCTGACGTAGCCGTTTTTGTCTAAGCATATGGCTTCGTCGAAGCCTGCGATATTTGCTTCAATCTTTCCAAGTACACTGTTTAGGTAGTTTAGGGATTTAAATTGGTGGGATGTTGCGTCTACAGAGTTTCTTCTAACCCACACAATCATAGCTTTTAGTCCTTTCTCTCTTGCTTCGCTGGAATACAGTTTTATTATGTCGGTTATTATTATCACAGTTGGTTTTTGGCATTTTCTAGCGTCAAGCCCTAAGTCGCCGACGCCCCGTGTTACTATTAGGCGTATGTATGCATCTTTCAAACGGTTTTTACGTAGAGTCTCCAAAACAGCGTTTATCATTTCTTCCTTTGTTAATGGTATATTCAACATTAACACTTTAGCTGAGTTGTAAAGTCTATCTATGTGTTCTTTCAGTTTGAACACTACGCCTTTGTAGGCTCGGATTCCCTCAAAAACGCCGTCTCCGTAAAGTAGCCCGTGGTCGTAGACGGATATTTTCGCTTGAGATTTTGGATAATATTTCCCGTCTATGTAAACAAGAAGTTCTTCCTCCAACAAACATCCTCCGTTTGTGATGTAGTTTATCCGTTTGAGGTTTGATATATTTTTTGTTCTATCAGTTACTAACCGTAGAATTGGGGACGTTTCGAGAGAAGCTTCGGCAAGGGAAGAGGTTTAAAGGGTTTATCCTTTGTCAAACCCCTTATTTCGCTTATCAATTCTTCTAGTTTCATTTCGCGTATTTTTTGGGCTTTCCTATCTCTAACAGCCAACAATTTTGATTTAACCTCTTTTTCTCCCACGACAATTATATAAGGAGTCCATTCCATTTCCGCTTCTCTAACTCTTTTCTGTATTGTCATTATCCTATCGTCAATGTCTACACGAATATTGTTTGCTTCGATTTCTTCAGCCAATTTTTCAGCATAGTCAACATATTTATCTGACATTGGGATTACGCGCACCTGCGTCGGCGAAAGCCACAGTGGAAGTATTGGCGGTTTGCCCTTTTCCTGTTCCATGTAAGCTTTTTCCAGCAATGCATAAACGCATCTTTCAATAGCCCCGCTTGGAGAACAGTGCAGGATGAGGGGGTGATGTTTTTCTCCTTTCTCGTCTACGTAGGTTATGTTGTATCTTTTCGCATTTTCCACATCAATCTGGTCTGTTGATAGGGCTGCTGCCTTGTCTTGGTTGTCTACGAAGTTAAAGTCCCATTTAAGCCTAAAATAGAAGAAAGGTTCCTTCCACATTTCAACCAAAACTGGTTTGCCGAAAATTTTCGCCAATGAAGTTACAAAGTCTTTGTTTTCTTCGTAAAAGTCTTTTGTGAACCGTATTGCTGCTTCATAATCGTTTTTGGATAAGCCGATTTCTTCTAACACGTTTATGCACAGCTTAAACCTTGTTATAAACTCTTCCTTGGCTTGTTCGAGGCCTGTGCAGAAGGCGTGGCAATCGGGCATAGTGAAGGCTCTTAAACGTCTTAAGCCAACAACCTCACCGCTTTTCTCCCTTCTAAAACTGTAACGTGTTAACTCGTAAACCCTAAGAGGCATGTGTTTATAGGAGAACTGGGCGTCATGAACCATGAGGAACTGCCCAAAGCACGCAGCGAAACGCAGGAAAAGCTCCTTATCCTCAGATTTTAGTAGGTATTGCCTAGCTGGGAAACGGTTCATGTAATCTGCTAGGCTTGGATGTTGAAAATCGTACATGACCGGCGTTTCAACTTCCATGGCGCCATACTCTACAACTTTCGCAGTGACAAACTGCTCAAGCAAAGATTTGATTAGCCGCCCTTTAGGATACCAGCGGATGTTTCCAGGGTCGCTTCCCGCTTCATAGTCGGCTATTTCAAGCCTCTTCATCAAAGGCACGTGGGGAGGCATTTGTTGGCTTGCTCTAACCTTTGAAATCTCATATTTGGCGAACTTTTCAAGATTCTCGTAACCTTTAAAATCAAATTCTTGAACTGGAAGCATTTCTCCATCTGGCTTCAGTATAAACCAGAAGGATTCCAGTTTTTCCTCGGCTTTCACTGCTTCCGGAACTTTTTCTTCGGCTTTTTCTTTTGCTTCTGCTGGAAGAATTACACGCGACTGTTCAGCTAGAGGATGCCCCTTTATTGATACGGTGAACTGTTTGTTCCAGCCGAAAGGAGCGCGGAATGTTTCTATACCCTTCTCCTTTGCGTAGTTTTCCATAGCTTTAACTATTCTTAGGGCTTCTGAAGGTTTTGCCAAGTTACTGCTTAAATGTGCGTAGGGATAGATCAAAATGCGGTTAACCTTCAGCTTTTCAAGAAAGGCTTGAACTTCGTCTACGGCTCTTTTTGCTACATCTAAGTTGTCGCCTTCCTCGACAGCCGTGAACAAAACGACGATTTCTTCTAGGCGGTTTTCCTTCTTTTCGGCTTCTTCAGCCATAGCTATCTCTTTTTGGATGGGCTTATACTCGATATAATTTGAGTGTAACTGCAATATTCTCATAGGCTCTTCCCCTCTTCCTTTTTAGGCGCTGTACCGCCATTTCTCAAGCATTTTATCCTTCTTTATCTTCTTCTTATACTCTTTATAATGTTCCTTGCAGAGGTAAGCGCGCCTATCGCCGCTGCCAACATTTAAGCCAGCTGACCTAACTTTTTCCGCTGAAAGCGAACGGACAGCGTCGTTTTTGCAGTTGGATACGCTGCATTTGACGCCTTTGTCGATTTTTCCCAAAGCCTTGCGCCTCTCTTAATAGGGATATGCGCTATTCCTTAATTTCTTTTCCATAAAGCGCTTTTGCCCTCCCATAAATCTGCTGTTTATCGCCGAAAAATGTTGGTCCAGCAACCTCAACAACTAGGGAGGCTACAGCCGAGCCGACACATGCACACCATAAAAAGTCTTTGCCCTTAACTAATTCTGCGAGGAAGCCGCCGATGAAAGCGTCTCCAGCCCCAGTTGGGTCAACAATTTTCTCTGATTTGTAAGCTGGAATTTGGTGTAGGCTTCCCTCGAGAGACAGCAAAGCGCCTCTTACTCCCAAAGTTACAACGACTTTTTTGACACCGTAATCGTGAATTGCGTTTACAGCTGATTTAATGTCTGACATTTCTGTGACTGCTTTAATTTCTGCAGATGAAGACTTGTAAACATCAATGAGTTCCAGTATGCGCCTTTCTTTAAGCGAACCATGCTTGACTTGGCCTTTTTCACCGAATTTTCGGACAAGCCCCTGCGGGTCAAGGGACAAAATTTCAGCGCAACCTCTCAGTTTTTCAGCCACGTCAAGGGTGACTTCGCCGGCTATAGGCGCGATGTGGATGGCTTTGGCTCTTAAGGAACTTGGCAAATCTGCGACCGTTATGTTCGGCGCCTTGTTTCTCAAGCGTAGAATACGGTTGGACAAGTTTTTGCTGTATTTAAGTTCGAAACTTGTTGTGTTGACGCCCTTAGCTTTAACAAGCCATGATATGTCAACGCCTTCGTCTTTAAGCCACCATGAATAGGTTGTTGGAAAATCCTCTCCAACCTTGGAAATGATGGCGGTTTTAGCGTTTAGGCGTTTTGCTGCGAAGGAAACGTAAGCTGCAGAACCGCCCAAAGTAACGAAGGGCATGGGGTTTTCTGGCAAGAAGATGTGGTCGATGCATAAATGCCCAACCGAAACAACATCAAACACGCTTAATCTAAACTCCTCTGAGAATCGGTCTGCTGAATATCTGATGTCGATGATTTTCTCAACCTTAGTAAATAAGTTATCCCTATTATCAACAAAATACAGAGACGATGGTTCCAAGTACAGAAAGGTAAAAGGCTAAACGGAATGTTTCAGGTTCTGGATGTTGTTCACCCCTGTACAAAGCGACGCCGACAAGAGACGGAACAAAAACGATTACAAGCAGAATAAAAAGTATCAAATGACGTTTCTTAACTTTGTTTGAAATCATCCTCTTCCACACGTCTAATTAATTTTCTACTTCTGCTTAACTTTTTTCATTTCCCCAACAGTGCTGAAAAGAGG
This sequence comes from Bathyarchaeia archaeon, assembly GCA_038883855.1. Classification (GTDB taxonomy): domain Archaea; phylum Thermoproteota; class Bathyarchaeia; order Bathyarchaeales; family Bathycorpusculaceae; genus JAVZLH01. The sequence goes on along the minus strand of JAVZLH010000002.1, from coordinate 73,740 downwards.
TGTTTATACAGCGACGTAAAAGCTCATATTAGGATATGCTTTATCAACGAAAAATGTGTCTTCAGCCGCATTAAAATTTTGATTGAAGTAGGAGAATTGCTTTTGCTAGGTCTCCTTGGCTTTCCTCTAGGGCTTTTCTGGCTTCTTCTAGGCTTTTGCCCGTTTGGTCCGCCACAAGCCTAACATCCTCTTCAGGTATTGCCAGTTTGCGTTCTGTAGCCTTCTCTGTTATTTTTCCACCTGCTACTTGGAAGATTTTTTGTCCTTGAACCTCGAGGATTGCCACTTCTGGCGCTTCTATTGTTATTTCTTTGTTTGCGGTTTTTATTATGACCTCTTCCACGTCTGGAACAGCGTCCATGCTCATTCCCATCCGCTGCATCATTCTTCTCGCTTCGCGGGGGCTTACGCGCCTATGCATAAAATCACCCTTTCTACACCTTCACCACAATTACTGTTCTAGAACCTCATATACTTAACTTTCCTCGAGGCATCCGCGCCTCACCTTGACGGCGACGCCGCAACGAAAGGCTTTCATTTCCTCGCCGGATAAAACAGCCCTTCCAACAGCCAAAACATTGCCATCCTCGTCTAAAACGATGACCTCATCCTTCGGGCGAATTTCGTCGTCAGCCCTAGCAACATGAGTTGCAAAGACATCGCCGCCTTCAGCGATAAACTTTGAAACATTCTTTTGAACGGTAACAAAACATTTTGCATCACAGGCGTTCTCGACTATGCGTTTGGCGCCGGCGATGCTTAAAGAGAATAAGCCGTCTGTGGGGCGCATTGTAGCAAGTCTCTTTCCATTCAAGTAAACATAGCGGATTCTCCCGGTTCTCTTTGAAAACTCTATTTCCACGTTGTCTGGGAAAAGTTTGACGCCTACCCCCTTTCCAAATTGGTAGTCTGCAACGCTTCTGATACGCCTCAACGGGTTTTCCAAGCCTCTGCACCATCAACTATAAACACAACCAAACAAATAAATAAAAACAGTTTAGGGTGCGTGCCACTACTTGCGATGTGAGGTGTGCGGACGCAAAATCCACGGCGAACCGTATCGAGTCATAATCGAAGGAGCTAAACTGCTAGTTTGCAGTGAATGCTCAAAACATGGAAAAATCGTATGGGAAGAAGAGCCAAAACCAAAACCTCCGATACCTAAACCGAAAGCTGCGCTACCGCTAACCCAAATACAAAGCAAGAAAACCCCTGGGAATATTGTTGACGCAAACTTGGAACTTGTTGAAGATTTCGGCTTGAAAGTGAAGCAGGCGCGAGAAAAACTTGGGCTATCCCACGAGGAGCTAGGCAAAAGGTTAAACGAGAAAGTTTCAGTTCTTAAAAATATTGAAACTGGAAAGATGAAGCCCAACAATGCTTTGGCGGCGAAGCTTGAACACGTTTTAAAAATAAAGTTGCTTATTCCCGCGGCGGAAGAAACCCCAAAGGCAACAGTTCCTAAACCTGCACGTCGTGAACTAACATTGGGAGACTTAATCCAACTGAACAAAAAGGACAATGAGAAGGAGGAAATAGCGGAACGAAAGCAATCATAGTCCAACGACGACAGCCCTATGAAACCTCCAGTTTAGATGAGCTTCAAAGCTTAGCGGAAGCCGCGGGCTATACTGTTGTTGGAAAAATCGAGCAGATTAGAGAACCAGATTCACGGTATCAAATAGGCTCCGGAAAAGTGGAAGAACTCGCAAAGCTTGTAAAGGAAACAGGTGCCCAAAAAATAATCTTCGACAACCCAATAAAACCAGTTCAATCATACAACCTAGCAAAAGCCACAGGCGTCGAGGTCATAGACCGTTTCCAGCTTATCCTAGAAATATTCTCAAAAAGGGCAACCACGACCGAGGCGAAGCTGCAGATTCAACTGGCAAGACTTGGATACGAGTTGGCGCACGCAAAAGAGAAAGTTAGACTTGCAAAGAAAGGCGAACAACCAGGTTTCATGGGACTCGGCGCCTACGAAGTGGATGTTTATTGTGAGGCTGTGAAGAAGCAAGTGCACACTTTACGGAAAAAGTTGAAGCAAATTCGAGCCAAACGGCTTCTGCACCGCGAAAGAAGAGCTGAAATGGGCTTTTCATCCATCTCTTTGGCGGGATACACAAACGCTGGAAAAAGCTCGCTTTTCAACGCCTTAACCGAAGAGGAAGTTCCAGTGGATTCCAGCCTCTTCACAACCCTATCAACAACAACTAGGCTTGTAAATTTTTCAAAGAGAAAATTTCTGTTAACAGACACCGTCGGCTTCATAGACCGTTTACCCATATCCTTGATAGAGGCTTTCCATTCAACGCTTGAAGAAACCATATACTCGGACCTAATCCTCTTAGTCGTAGACTTAAGCGAACCCCTAGAAGTTGTTGAAAGAAAACTTTCAGTCTGCCTAGACACACTAGAGCGAATAGGAGCAGCAGGTGTTCCAATAATAACTGCGCTTAACAAAATTGACTTACTATCAGAGGGGGAAATTCAAGAAAAAATCGAAAAAATTAAGGGTAAGGCGCCGACTCCAATTCCAATATCCGCCCTCCACAAAATCAACATAGACGCATTAAAAAGCGAAATATTAAAAAGACTGGAAAACTATGTGCGCGCCTCATTTATAGTGCCGTTAACAAGCGAAACCATGCCTTTCATTTCATGGCTCTTCAATAGAGCAGACGTGCACACAGTGAAATATGGGGATGATTCAGTTCATGTGGTTTTCGAGGCAATCCCATGGTTCGCTGACAAAGTAAAGAAGAAAGTGGAAGAACTCGGTGGAAAATTCGTAAAAATCCAAAAATAATAGGTATATTTCTAAGGATGGACAAAAATGCAAAAGGTAGTCATTTTAAGGTGGGGACACAGACCAAAAAGGGATGCGAGACTAACAACACATGTTGCCCTAACAGCCAGAGCGCTCGGGGCTTCAGGCTTCATACTTTCAGACATAAAAGATGAAAAAATAAAGGCGACAGTTGAAAAAGTAGTTAAAAATTGGGGTGGACCATTCCTTTTTGAAATGGGTGTTCCATGGAAAAAAGTTGTCAAGGAATGGAAAGCCAACGGTGGAATAGTAGTTCATCTAACAGCCTACGGAGAAAACATCCAAACAAGCGACGTTTTACAGAGGATCAAGGCGCTTGACAAGGACATTTTAGTTATTGTTGGAAGCCAGAAAGTTCCAAGAGAATTCTTCGAAGAAAATGTTTCCGATTTTAACGTGGCAATTGGAAACCAACCGCATTCAGAATGCTCAAGCCTAGCCGTTTTCTTAGACCGCCTATTTGAGGGAAAAGAGCTAACAAAAGATTTCGAGTCTGCGCGAGTTAAGATTATTCCTCAGAAGAGGGGAAAGAAAATAGTTAAATGTTAATTTCCGACTCAGACTTCATAAAGAGATTTAAATTAAAGCTGAACTATTAATATAATAGAGGAGAACGCTGCTTAATAGTTTCAAGGGCAAAAGGATGAATATGTTATCAACAGTTGACGATGCAACTTTAACGAAAGTTGCAGCAGCTCTCGGCGATGAAGAAGCCGTTAAACTAATTGAGATACTCAAAAACTCAGATGAAATAACGGATGATGAAATAGCAAACAAAACTGGCATAAGGCTAAATTCTATTAGAAAAATACTATACAGGCTTTATGACCACTCCCTTGTAAGCCTCAGAAGAACCCGCGACCCAAAAACAGGCTGGTTTGTTTTCCACTGGAAACTGCAACCGGACCAGTTCGAAGGCTTTATATTAAGTCAAAAACGTAGGGTGCTTGAAAAACTTAACATCAGACTGGAATACGAGAAAAACCATGATTTTTACTACTGTTATACGCCGGGATGCAAACGCGTACCATTCGAAGAAGCCGTGGAACTCTTGTTTAAATGCCCAACATGCGGTAAGCCGCTGATGCATTATGAAAATGAGAAAATAATCAATGTTCTGACGAAGAAAGTGGAACAATTGAGGAAGGAGCTTGGTGAGTGAAAAACTTCCTTCAAGAGAACAAGCGATACAGTTTCTGCGTCAAGTCGGCTGCTCAGAAAATGTGATAAGACACTGTCAAGCAGTGGCAAAGCTTGCCTTGGAGATCGCGAAGGCTTGCAAAGAAAGAGGATTAAATGTCGATTTGAAACTTGTTGAAATAGGCGCGCTTTTACATGACATCGGACGCTCAAAAACCCATACTGTTCACCACGCAATTATTGGAGCCGAAATAGCGGAGTCCCTAGGCTTGCCAGAACCGCTAGTTTCAATAATTAAAACTCATGTAGGCGGCGGGATAACATCTAAAGAAGCGAAAAAACTCGGATGGCCAAAAGACATTTACATTCCAAAAACACTTGAGGAAAAAATTGTTTCATATGCAGACAAGCTTATTGAAGGTTCACATCGGGTGCCAATAGAGCGAACAATAGAAAATTTTTCTAGAGAATTGCCGCCATCAGTGGTGGTGAGAGTGCGAAAGTTACATGAGGAAATGTCCGCTTTGATCGGAGACTGCCAATGCTCAAAGTAACCCTTTCAACAAAAATCTACAACAATTCTCAAACAAAGATCGTTAGCAAATTTTTGAAAAACATGTTGAAAGGCTTAAATGCTAGCGTGGAGATTGTTGACGTCACACCCAGAGAGCATGTTAAAGTGGCGATTTCTGGCGAAGATGAAAACGTGGCGCTACAATATTTAGAGACTGAAATCGGAGTATGCCCAGAAAACCTTGACGGCGTAAAAAAGTTTTCCACATTGAAGGGGCGAATAACTGCTCTGGGCAAAAGCAAAAGTGAAATCTACGTTGATGTGGGAATTCATTTACCCACCGACGTTGACGCTATAATCACACTGCAGCGTTTGCAAGCTCAACTTGCCGATGGAAGAAAAATCGCCCTCAAAAAACTCATAGAGCTCTTCGGCTTCTGCGAAAACCTTCCATTAAATGTTAAAGTTTTAGACAAAAACGAAAAATACATTGAGACCGCGCTTTCTGAAGAACAACTTAGCAAATACAAAGTTTGGACAAGGTCTCTGTTAGACAGGTTAATTGTTATTGGCTCATCTGAAAACGAAATTAAACTAGCCTTGAAAGAAGCTGGGCTAAAAAGAGATGTGATAGCCGTTGAAAACCTAGGATTTTTTGAAAATGCACTTACATGTAAGTTTGGAACAGACGCTGCTGGACTAATTGCGAAAGTCGGAAGAAAACTTCCTAACGCAACCTTCACCATATTCAGCCCAAGAAAGATCATAGAATTACTCGGAGACATCAGTTAACACAAACTTTTAAGCTGCAAATACATTTCCTTAGCAGCTGGGAGACTTTAAGCCTTCGCTTTTAATTATGGTTATACACTCTAAATCACGGTATTTTCATGAGCAGGGCATGCTTCAACAAGTTCGGTGAAAATTTTCAACCCAGCCGATTATAACTATCCCAAACGTCCTCATGCCCGGATCGCAAACATGCCCCTTCCTCTAATCATTTCGGTAAATGGTCTATGTTAAATTCGATAGATGGATTGTTGGCAAATATTGAGATGTATAAACACAAAAAACTTTGAACAGTTTTTCGCATCGCTGTTAGTTTAGTACCAATAGGCTTAATTATAAACTTTGAAGCTTATTTATGATCTCAGAGGTAAAGAAAATGACTAACAAGGAGTTGATAATGCTTCCAGGACCAACAAACGTTCCCGAACGCGTTTTATATGCGATGATTCAGCCGATGATAAACCATAGAGGAGCAGAGTTTCACAGGATTTACTCTGAAATTGAAGATAATTTAAAGTACGTGTTTCAGACGGAGAACGATGTTTTTGTGCTGTCTTCATCTGGAACAGGTGGTGTTGAATGCGTTGTAAGCAACCTAGTTAATCGCGGGGAGAAAGTTATTGTTCCAGTTTTTGGAGTTTTCAGCAAACGACTAGCAGAGGCTGTTAGACGTCGAGGAGGAATTCCAGTAGAGGTCAACTTACCCTTGGGAACAGCCCCAAAATCCCACCATATTAAAGAGGTGACTGAAAGAGAAGCAGATGCCAAGGCAGTCTTCATAGTATATAATGAAACTTCAACTGGGGTTGTGGTCCGCGAACTCCCAGAGATTGCAAAGATAGCCAAAGAGAAAAACATGCTTATTGCTGTAGACGCGGTTTCTGCCCTTGGCGGGGACAAACTACCAGTCGATGAGTGGGGAATAGACGTCTGCATGGCTGGAAGCCAAAAATGCCTAGCATGTCCCCCTGGGCTTTCCGTGATCTCCGTAAAACAGAGCGCTTGGGAGAAAATAGAGAAAACCGAGGACAAACCATTTTATTTCGATTTAACGTTGATGAGGGAGTACTCGGCCAAGAAGGAAACACCATTCACTCCTGCAATTCCACTGTTTTACGCGTTAAATGAAGCACTAAAAATGATGAGGGAAGAGGGGCTGGAAAGAAGCATTGAAAGACATAAAAGATGCGCAGAGGCCTTTTACAGCGCAATGGAATCCTATGGAATTACCATTTACCCGAAAGAGAAGGAAACACGTTCTAACACCGTGATAGCAGTTAACACCCCAGAAAAGGTTGACGAAAGCCTCATACGCCGTATAATGCAAGACAAATACAAAGTAGTTATAGGCGGTGGAATGGACAAGTTGAAAGGCAAAATCTTCAGAATCGGAAATATGGGAAAAGTAACACTGGCAGAAGTAGTTATAACATTAAGTGCGTTTGGGAATGCTTTAAAGGACGTTGGATGCCATGTAAACATTGAAGCTGGGCTTGAAGCTGCAATCAAGGCGTTTGACCATCAGAAAATTTAAACATATATGAAAATCTTGTTACCTAAGAATATCATAAATTTAGAGTTTGGCACATTCATGACATGGCTTTTCACATGTACCCTCACGGCTATGTTTAAACAATTGAATTATTTTCGTCGCAATGTTGATTGACGCGCTTTTTTGCGCCTCCACAGTTTGGGCGCCTATGTGTGGGGTGCATACCACATTTTGTAGTTTAGTAAATAAACACGCGTCTGGCGGTTCTTTTTCATATACGTCTAATGCTGCCCCTGCTATTTTTCCAGTCTTTAAGGCTTCAAAAAGAGCCTCTTCATCAACAACCGACCCCCTAGATGTGTTTACGAGGTAAACGCCAGCTTTCATCTTTTCTATTTCAGCCTTGCCTATCATGTGATACGTCTGGTCTGTCAGTGGAACATGTAGAGTTATCACGTCGCTCATGCTGAGAAGCTCCTTCAAAGATACAAGTTGGGCATCAAGCTCTTTAATGCTATCTTCACATGGCCGATTCAAGTCGTATATAAGAATTTTCATTCCGAAGGCTTTAGCAAGCTGCGCCACCCTTTGGCCTACCCGCCCAAATCCTACTATGCCAAGGGTTTTTCCGCGCAGCTCCCAGCCCTCAACCTCATTTTTTATCCAGTTTCCACGCTTAATTTCGTGATCTGCACGAGGTATCTGCCTAGCGAGGGACAATATGAGGCCTATTGTTAGCTCTGCCACAGAGTTAGCTACAGCGTCTGATGCGCAAATAACTTTTATTCCTTTTTCCTCAGCGTATGCCACATCGACGTTATCTACACCGGCCCCGGCCCGAGCTATTACCTTAAGATTTTTACCAGCATCTATAATTTCCTTCGTCACTTTTGTTCTGCTTCGAACGATTAAAACATCGCAATCCTCAACTTCTTTTTTAAGATCCTTACATGTGATGTCAGACTTGTTTACAATTTCAAATCCGAACCTTTGGAGTAGCTGTACACCTTCCTCATCTATCGGATCGCATATAAGGACCTTCGGTTTTGGCTTTTCTTCACCTACATCTTTTATTGCTTGTTTTCTGAAAATAAACTCCTTGATTACGGGTAAAGCTTCGTCAAGCCTTTCGGCGTTTAACGTCACCTTTGCACATTTTGTAAGGATCGGTGCTGGATTGAAAGCTATTCCAAGCCCAGCCTTGCTAATCATTCTTGCATCGTTGGCACCATCGCCCATAGCAATCACATCCTCCATTTTAATACCGTACCGTTTAGCCAAGCATTCCATGTGTATATCTTTATCAGCATTGACGACGATCTTAACACCAGCAAGTTTGCCATCCTCAAAAACTAGTTTATTAGCTACAGCAAAGTCAAGTCCAAGTTCTTCCTTCACCCTACTTACAACTATATCAAAGCAGCCCGTTATAACTCCCACCAAGACGCCTCCAAACCTTTTTAGATCATCAACAAACTCGCGTGCACCTGGAAAAAGCTCTAGAGCCCTAGCTACTTCCAGACATTTTCCATATTCAACCCCTTTGAGTAGCTCAATTCTCCGATATAAAGCCTCCTCCCATTCAATGTGCCCCTCAAGGCTATCCCTGGTAAGCTGCTCTACAACATCGCGTTTACCGACAATCTTAGCTAATTCCACAAGGTATTCGCCTTTTACAAGCACACCTTCAAGGTCCAAGACTACCAAGAACACAGCAAACACCTCACAAAAGCCATGATATTATACACTAAGGAAAACATAAAGCCCGAAGCGCTTTTTAATAGGATTGGCGATGCATCACTACCAAACCGCAAAATAATGTTAATTAATAAAATAAAAACTTTTCCATCAAGAACAGGTAAATAAATCGGCGAAAATGGGTCAATGTAATTGGCTCTTTAAGAGCTGATTATTTAATTATGTTTTGTTTAAAAGATTTGTAGAGTTATAGATGCCGCGAATTTTAAAAAAGAGGAAGATTTATGAAGAGTGATCTAAGAAATTGCTTATCCAGTTTAGTACGTCGGGCGTGTCTATTCTGGCGTAGTAGCCTACGCCTGCGCAGTTGGCGTTTGCTCCAAACGAGGTTACCGCAAGTATTATATTTGTGTCTTCGAGTAGTACTGGACCGCCTGAGTCGCCAAAAGCTGTACCGCCTTTGCCTTGCGCCGCGTTAGAGCTGCATTTTATGAATGTGCTACTTATGGCATAATTGCTAGAGAGCAGTTTTGCAGTAGCGTAGAAACGTGCCCGTTCTCCTCTCCAAGCGTAGTACGGACCTCCGATTTTCGGGGTTACCTGGTACTGTACTCCGTAGCCGACGAAGGTGACTGTGGTGCCAACTTTCAAAGTGTCAACCAGACCTTGGCTTGGAAGTTGACCGTATATTTCTAATTCAATAGGTTTGTCGAGAACAACTATGCCTACATCGTGTGTTATGAAGCCGACAAGCCCATTATTGTCAACATAATATCCGAAGAGTGGATGCGTGTAGGGCGTTCCAGTGGCGTTGCCTTTGCCGTAGTTTGGGTAGCCTTCCGGGTCGGGGTTTTGTGGGTCGTAGGCGATTTTCTCGTCAAGCCATATGGTTGCTTTTACTGCACCATCTGTTACGTGACCTGCGGTGAGCACAACTGTTGGGGAAATTAGGGCTCCTGAGCCACGCCAGAGCCATTCGCCGTTTTCGTTATAGAGTGCTACAAGGCAGACGTAGGGATGTTCACCTCTGTCGTGTGTGTAGTTGCCCGTTATTGCTTGAGCTGTGCTGAACAGCGAGGCAAAGATTAGAATTGAGAGAAAAGCGAGTACAGCGGCTATACTAATTTTATTGGTTTTCATGTTTACCGCCACTTGTGGTTTTAGTGTGTGCTCTATTAAAACTTGTGGAAAAAAAATTCTAGGCTATTTGGCTGATGCACGGTTAAATTGCGGTTTTTCAGCCAGCATGCCTATAGCTCCGCTGTTAGGCTTTCAATGGCTTTTTGGCTTTTCTCCACTATTGGAGCAAGTTTACAGGCTATGAATATAGCTGGCAAATCAGTAGCCAAAAAGCTTAGGGACACAGGCTTTGCAAACGTTGAAACTTTGGCTGTCACCATGCACGGGAGGTTAAGGAGAAGGCTGGTTATGAGAAGCTTGAAGCAGCCCAGAGAACAATACGGCGCGGCCTGCGGTGTTTAGTAGGCGTAAAGTTTTCCGTATGGTCTAGTTGAAAGCGGAATCAGTTTTTTAAATTCTCTTAGGGGTATGGTGTCAACGTCGAAGTTGAAGTAGTTGCAAAACTCCTCAATGATGGGTCTAAGCACGGCCTCGTCATCTTTTTCAAGCTCTGTGATCTTTACCTCTTTTCCTGTATGTGCCGGTTGACCTCTGATATACATTACGCCGCCATGCATCCCGGTGCCTACAAATTTAGCTTTGTGAGTTTCTCCATCTTTCAATGTTAGTCCTAAAATGACTAAGATTCCTCCAGCCATATACTCTCCTAAAAAGTCTTGAGCAGTGCCCCCGACTACGAGGATGGGTTTTTGGTTGCCATACTCTTTCATGTGTATGCCAACCCTGTATCCTGCGTCATCACGAATGAAGATTTTGCCACCTCGCATGGAATACCCGACTATGTCTCCTGCGCGTCCATAAACAACAACTTTTCCATTGCTCATGGTGTTTCCAACGCCATCCTGTGCGTTGCCATGGACGTAAATTGTGGGACCGTCCATAAAGGCTGCGAGGTCGTTGCCGGGTGTTCCGTACAGGTGAAGTTCAACGTTATTTTTGAGGCTGGTGCCTATGTATCTTTGTCCGTTAACGTTGTAGATGTCTATCCTCCTAGAAGAGTTACTGTGGGATTTTATTAGAAAGTGCAAGTCTTGGTAATGCATACCTTCAGCGTTTATGATTGCAACATCATCCCTGATGGAGTCTTGCCCTGAACGTTTAGCGGGTTTCATTTTTCATTCACCAGCCATTTTTATTCCTAGAATCTTAAGTTCGATGTCTGTTAATCCCACGCCACGAAGTTGTGAACGGTTGCCGCGGAGGCTTTCAATGGAGTTTATGCCCATGCCGCCCATCATTTCTTTGATCTCGAGACTCCACGATTGCAGAAGGTTAACAAGTCTCCTTGTAGCGATGTCTGGATTAACACGCTTAGAAATCCATGGATCCGTAGTTGCTATGCCCCATGGACATTTCCCTGTGTAACATTTCTGGCACAAAGTACAGCCAATAGCTACCAAGGCAGCTGTGCCAATGTACACAGCATCTGCTCCTAAGGCAATTGCCTTTACAACGTCGGCGCTGCTTCTTATGCCCCCTGACACTATTATGGATGCCTTGTTGCGAATGCCTTCCTCCCTTAAGCGTTGATCCACCGAAGCTAAAGCCAACTCTATGGGGATGCCGACATTATCCCGAATGAGTTTAGGTGCCGCGCCGGTTGAACCTCTAACTCCATCAAGAACGATTATGTCGGCTCCGGCTCGAACCATGCCACTTGCGATGGCGGCAGAGTTATGTACAGCGGCTATCTTGACGCCAACAGGCTTGGTATAATCTGTAGCCTCTTTCAAGGCATAGATTAGTTGACGCAAATCTTCAATTGAGTATATATCATGTTGGGGTGCTGGCGATAAAGCATCCGTTCCGACCGGAATCATGCGTGTTTTGGATATGTCTTCTGTGACTTTCTCTCCCGGAAGATGGCCGCCTATTCCTGGCTTGGCTCCTTGCCCAATTTTAATTTCTATTGCTGCACCCACATTTAAATAGTCTGGGCTGACACCGAAGCGTCCTGAAGCCACCTGAACAATTACGTGGTCTCCATATTTGTATAGTCGCTTGTCTAAACCACCTTCGCCAGTATTCATTAAAGTGCCGAATTGCGCAGCGGCTCGAGCCAATGCTAGGTGAACGTTGAAACTTACAGCTCCATAGGACATTCCTGCAAAGAGAATCGGAGTTTCAACGCACAGTTGGGGCGACAACTTCGTTTTTAATACTAAATCACCGCTTTCCAATTCAAGTTCAAGCTTATCAGGTTTTGAGCCTAAAAATGTTCTAAGCTCCATCGGTTCTCTTAGCGGGTCTATTGATGGATTAGTCACTTGGCTGGCATTGAGAAGAATTTTATCCCAGTAAGTGTAATGGGGCTTGTCACATCCCATACCTGTTAAGATTACTCCACCACTTTCAGCCTGTTTCTTAATTGCTGTTATGACTTCTTGGGTCCAATGCCAGTTCTCAGTGTACCGCGTCGGGTTCCTCTTTATCGTTATCGCTTTCGTGGGGCAGAACACCACACAACGATGGCAGTTTACACAATTTTCGTTAAGGCTTTTGATAACGTCGTCTTCGGGATCATAATAGTGTACATCGTAGGTACACTGGTTTATGCAAACCTTACATCGTATACACTTCTGGTCGTCTCGCTCGACAATAAATTCTGGCTCTATATAGCTCTTGATCTTCCCACCTCAGGAGCCACAATTTCTGGAGCTCTCATCTCTTTAAGTCTCCCAATTACGAGTTCGCCTCCACGAGGGCCCCAAACTTTATCCAAATTGGGTGCAACTGCCCGCATGGCGGATTCTTCGGAAGACAAAAAGAGCAAATCTCCCCTAATGCCCGCTGTAAGCGGTCTTAACTTTATGCGGTCCGTTAAGCCAATCATTTCTCCTGTACGGGCTGCGATTATGGTAAAGGGCCCATTCATTAGTAAGCTGCCATAGCTTTGGCGTAACGCCGTATATAACTCTCTTTTGCCTGGTTCCATGGCGTCGATTTCGATCCATAGAGGCGGAGCCAATATTTTTACGGCAACTTCCATTGGCAACTTCTGTTTCCTCACGAGCAAGTCTAATGCGTAAACCATGACTTCCGTGTCGGTCTGCATTGTGCAGTGGTAACCGTACATTTCGAGGAATCTTCGGTTGGCTCCATAGCTTGACAGTTCTCCGTTATGCACGACCACCCAGTCGAGGATGCTAAATGGGTGAGCACCGCCCCACCAGCCTGGAGTATTTGTCGGAAACCTCCCGTGACAGATCCACATGTAACCTTCGTATTCGTCTAGGCAGAAGTACTCGGCGATATCCTCTGGAAAGCCTACACCCTTGAATACGCCCATGTTTTTTCCGCTGGAAAATACAAAGGCGCCACTTGACTCGGTATTGATCTTCATAACGTTATAGAACACATATTCATCGTCTTGTTGACATTTGACAGCACCCTTCTTTGGCTGGAGGAAATATCGCCAAATTAGAGGAGGATTCCAAACGTTCGCTTTTGGATTGACGGGTATTTCTTCGGCTTCGACAACGTCAAAGTTTTGTGATAAAAGCCTTTCAACTTTTTCTTTTGCTTCTGTATTCAAATACGTTATGTGGAATGCGTAGTCATCCCTGTGTTCGGGGTAAAGCCCGTAGATGGCAAAGCCTCCTCCAAGGCCATTTCCCCTTTCACGCATGTTTGAGATGGCTTTAACAGGGTCCTTTGACCCAAAACGTCTCCCAGTAAGGTCCATCATACCGAAGAGCCCACAAGCATCGATGACTTTGTCGTCCTTGTAAGGATTGTTTAGGAGAGTGGTGATATTCATTACAAAACCCCCGAGATAAGTTGTTTTCTTAAAGTTTCAGGTAGAGACGCCAAACTGAAATTGTCGGCTCTGAGTTTGTGTTTGAAATCCTCAACATTAACTTTGTTTTTCATAATGTGGAAAATTACGCCAGCTTTTTCAACGTCTCCAATAAGCGTCATACCCATAATTTTTCCGCTTTTTAGTATAATTTTCCTGTAAATCCTTCTTTCTTGATCATGGAAAACCAGCGTTTCATAACCTTCGAAATCTCCGTTTTGGGTAGTTAAGCCAACAGAAATTATTGGAACTCCAAAATGGTTGATGGCGATCATAGATGTCCCACCTTGGTATTCAAATTTTAGCCCAGCCATGTTATAGCCTGCAACTCTACCGCTTATTCTGGCCAAGGGCCATAGTGCAAGAACTCGCTGTTTCCCGCTGACGAAGTCGTATGTTTCAGCTACATCCCCGCAAGCGTAGATGTCGGGAATGCTGGTTTGCATAAACCTATCGGTCAGAATCCCATTGTTGATTTTCAATTCAGTGTTGACAACAAGCTCCGTTCTTGGAACAACACCAACGGCAAACACAACTAAGTCACATTCTATCGAGCTCCCATCGTCAAGAAGGACGCCGCCAACAATGTCATCGTCATCTTTTCTCCCTAAAACACGTTGAACTGTACGACCTTTCACGATGCATACCCCTTCTTTTTGCATTGCTTCCTCAAGGATTTTCGCTGCCTTTTGATCAAGGACTTGATTGAGAACACGGTCTCTGCGCCCAACAATGGTGACCTTTAATCCAAGCTTGTCTAACGCTTCTGTGACGGTTATACCGACGAGGCCTACGCCTACGACAACTGCTTTTTGCGCTTTGACAACATGAATAGTTTCTTTTATATGCTCGGCATCAGCTATTCTAGTAAAGGTGTGTACTCCCTTTTTTGTTACGCCTTCGATGTTTGGTATGATTGGCTTGCTTCCTGTTGCTATCAGAAGTTTGTCAAAACCGATTTTTTCAGCCCCTTCAAGCTCAACCTTTTTCCGGGTCAAGTCAAGTTTAACCGCCTTCTTCCTGAGGAATAGCTTAACTTTTTGCTTTTCCCAGAAATTCTTTGATGGAAAAATCATACTTTCTACGTTTACTTCTTCGCTGAGGTATTTGCCTATCATTGGACGCGAATAAGCGGGAACTGGTTCTTCACTTATTACAGCAATACCACCCACTGGGTCTAATTCTCTTATGGCTTCAACAGCTCCTACCGCTCCGGCTGAGCAACCTATGATCACATACTCGGTCATCACACTATACCTCCCCAAGGGTTAGCGCCTCATTAGGACAGAACTTTACACAAGCAGGTGTTTCAGCTTCTTGGCACAGGTCACATTTGATTACAACTTTGCTGTTGTTTGGGTTGATTCTAACGGCGCCTACGGGACAAACTATGACGCACGTCAAACATCCAATGCATCTTTCTTCATCGTGTATTATTAACCCTGTTTCCTCGTCAACGCGCATGGCACCCGATAGGCATGCAGAAACGCATAAAGGGTCGCTGCAGTTTTTACATTGAACTGGAAACGATACAGGCTTTTCTTGAAGTAGTTTAATGCGAGTGACTGGTTTGGGAGTTTCTCTCCTGAAAGCCTTGATAAGATCTTTGGATTCTGAATGCTGAACTGCACAGTAGACTTCGCACAACCCGCAGCCCATACAAAGTTCTTCATGGACGTAAACTCGTTTCGTATCCATTCACCCAATTTGTAGGCATATGGTTGCCTATTACCTAATTTTTCCGGTATATAAACATTTCAACCGTTCTACATGACTGGCGACTTAAGCTGAAGAAAAAAGTATTTTATTCTCGGCTGTGTCCCTAATCGAAAAATAGGAATTATCATCATTTTTAACAACTTCAATTAACACCGCTAGGTTTTTATTGAATATTCATTCAAAATTGCGAAGCATTATTATAAATTTTGTAAATTATTCCTTCGATAATCGGAAATATTTATATTAACAATTACTTTTAATAAACAAATATCTAAAAAGTTGGCCGAGTGTTAGTACGCCTATACAGAATTTCCATAAAGTAAAAAGGATGATCCCATGACGCAAAAAATGTTAGATGAAAAAGTGTAGGAGAAGTATATCTAGAAATAGAAGAATTAAAAAAGCCTTGAAACGAACGTAAACATGCTAAAACCTCAAAATGGGCCGAAGATGGGTATAGAAAAGATACAATGTATGAGTCCCCCTATTTTTGACACCTCTTCCTGAAGGGATTATGACTGGCTATTTATAGAAATCCCTAAGCTCTTAGCTTGAGCTTACAAAGTCTATATAAAGTTGTAAATTTTCAGCCTGAAGTCTTCTTTAACCACGTTCAGAACCACATTAGTTACAGTTCTTTTCACGTATGGTAAGCTTAGCAAACTTTTTATGAACTGGTTTAGGCCATCTCTGTCCTTGAATCTTGCGATTACAGCGATATCGAAATCTCCGGTTATATCGTAAACGGATATTATGTTGCCCATTTTTGCAATTTCGTTTTCAACGTCCACAAGATGTTTTCCTTCAGCCTGAATTAGTATGAGCGCCGTTAAGTTATAACCGATTTTGTTTGGATCGACTAGAATCGTGTATCCTTTTAGCACTCTTTTTTCCTCCAGACTTTTAATTCGGTTGTACGCAGTGCCAACGGATATTCCAAGTTTGTCTGCAATTTTGTTATAGGAAAGCCTTGAATCTTCCTGTAACAAATTAAGAATCTTAAAATCCACATCATCCAGTTTCTCGGGCATGCTATTTCACTCGCTTCTAAGTGTTGTAATTGAACATTTATTCATTAAATTAAAAAAATATATAAATTTTTTCCATCAATTAGGAAAACATTTATATGTTTGTGAAATAAAATATACGGGATTCTAAATGGTGTATTAGCATGATAGAGGATGAAGATGTCAAGAGAGCGTTAGAGCTTTTGAAAAAACATAAGGTACGTTGGGTTCATTCAGCTTTCGTCGACATACGAGGGCTTTTACAGGACATGATTGTGCCTGCAAGGGAGTACCTTGAAGGGAACGCCTTTAAGTCAGGTTTAGGATTTGACGGCTCTTCTGTGAGAGGATTCAAATCCATAGATGAATCAGACATGACCTACATGCCTGACCCTAAAACTCTGGCCATACTGCCATGGGAAACCGATGAAAACCAGAAAAGCACCATAATTTTAGGCGATGTGCATGAAGCCTACGGCGGCGGCCCTTCAGAAGTGTGTCCAAGAAGCTATGTTGCAAAAAGAGCTGTGAAAGCTGCTGAGGAAATGGGCTTCGAAGTATTCATGGCCCCCGAACTTGAATACTTTGTGTTCGCATCTATAGATCCGACAAAACTTGTTTGGGATCTTTGGGTAAGCCCAAAAGGCGGCGAAGGCGATTCTTGGGGTCCTCCAAGAGTTGTGCCACAGTCTCCTGAAATAACCCCTGGAAACTTTGTGTTAAGACCGAAAGAAGCTTATTATAGGCCGCCTCCTGAAGACACAACGATACAATACCGAAATGAGGTATCTTCAATTCTGGAAGATTATTTCGGCTTCAAAATTGAAAAGCATCACCATGAAGTTGCCACAGCTGGACAAATAGAAATAGACTTTCAATACGGGCCTCTTGTCGAGACTGCTGACCGAGCCATATATTACAAGTTTGTGGCTAAGAATGTTGCCAAGAAATACGGTTTAGTAGCTACTTTTATGCCGAAACCCGTTTACCTTGACAACGCTAGCGGAATGCATACGCATGTCTCCCTATGGAAAGACGGTGGAAATGTGATGTACGACGAGAACGATGAATATGCGGAGCTTAGCCAAACCGGCAGGTACTTCATTGGCGGTCTTTTGGAGCATGCTAGAGCCTTGAGCGCCGTATGCTGTCCAACAGTTAACTCCTACAAGCGTTTGGTTCCAGGATTTGAAGCGCCAATTTATATAATGTGGTCCCGCCGCAATAGGTCAGCCCTAGTGCGCATCCCGGTCTATTATAAGGGGCCGGAGTTCGCCTACCAAAAGAGATTGGAATATCGTGGTGTCGATCCATCATGCAATCCATATCTGGCTTTCGCGTGTCTATTAACCGCAGGACTTGATGGAGTCAAAAAGAAAATTGACCCCGGCGACCCCGTGGACGAAGATGTATATAGAATGTCAGTGGAAAGGCGGAGAGCCCTTGGAATAAGAGAGCTGCCAACGACACTAAGAGATGCGCTGGAAGAAATGAAAAGCGACGAAGTAATACATCAAACCTTAGGAAGCCATATATTCGATGCATTTATAGAATATAAAATGAACGACTGGAACCAGTACTGTCTCTATGTAACACCTTGGGAGATAATGAAATATTTGGATTATTAAAAAAGAAAAGGAAATGGAGGGAATAAGAGAAAATGAAAGCCTACATATTCATAAAAACGAAGCCAGGAACTTCAGAGGAAGTTGTCAAACGAATAAAAAACAACGTTAAAGAAGTTGCTCAAGCCGACTCAATCTACGGAAGATTCGACGCCATAGTAATCATAGAGGCACCGAAGCTTGAAGACATAAACGAAATAGTCTACAAGGTCATCGAGAAAGACCCAAACATAATCCATACAGAAACCTCGCTAGCCCTTTAAACTTAGCGTATACGAGGAGAAAGTATATGGCTTCGAGTAAAGATTTGCGCAAGAAAGCTTTAAGGGCCTTTGTCATGGTCACTATGAAGCCTGGCACATCCGAAGAGATTGTGCGGTCTAGACGGATAAAGGGTGTTAAAATGGCTAATTCGGTCTTGGGAAGGTTTGACGCCGTAATCGTCATCGAAGCTGAAAGTCTTGAAGAACTCAAGAAAATAATTTATGAAATGGTAGAGCAGCACCCAAATGTCGTTCATACAGAAACTCTAATATCCATTTTCCATCCGCCTTAAAACACACCCTAACCTGTTTGACATCCCTTTTTGCTGTAACTTCTTAAAAAGCCCTTTTGAGCTAAAAGAGAAGAATCTTTTATTTTCAAAAAAGAGATTGTCCCTCTATGACATAAAAGTTGAAGAAATCAAACGTTTGAGTGAAAAATTTAATGTTAAGGCTTGGTTTCAGAAACGCTTAAATCTTTATGTCGGCAATAGGTTACCGATGGCAATTGATCGAATGGTGTGAGGGTTGAAATGTGCCGTTCCCAATTCATAGAAACTCCTCGTATTTGAACTCCATGTCGACAACTAGAACTAGGGCTAGGGTTGAAGATGTCTGCCCAACCAGCGGTTTGTGTCCGATATGCGTTAAAGAATGCCCAGTTCTATGCGAAGTTTCATTGTCGGCGTTTAGAGGTAGGGAAGCCCTTTATCCCGATCCCAACATGTTTGGAAATAGCACGGCTGGGGCTTTGAAGGACTACGGCTTAGACTGGTCTCATTTTAATATTCAATCGAGGCTTTTGGGTGCTAACGGCATAGATGAAAACTCTGATGTGGCGATATTTCCAAACGTTGAAATTGAAACAAAAGTTGGAGGTGTACCGCTTAAGATCCCTCTAATAATAGGCGCCTACGGTTCAACAGATGTAGCTAGGCTAAACTGGGATGGGTTAGCGGTGGGCGGAGCTTTGTCAGGAATAATAGTGACCATTGGAGAGAACGTTTGTGGAATGGATCCGGAGGCCCGAATTGAAAGCGGCAAAGTTGTCTTTTCACACGAGCTTAAAAGGAGAGTTGAGGCTTTCAGAAGGTTTTGGGATGGGAAATATGGTGATATTGCGGTGCAAACCAACGTTGAGGATCAGAGGCTTGGCGTTGATGTCTACGCGATTTCAAAGCTTGAGGTAAACATCATCGAGCGGAAGTGGGGTCAAGGAGCCAAAGCAATTGGAGGCGAAGTTAGAGTTGGCGATCTGCAAAAGGCTATAATGCTGAAAAAAAGAGGATACATAGTCATACCTGACCCTGAAGATCCCGAAGTTCAGGAAGCCTTCAAACAAGGAGTCTTTAAAACCTTTGAAAGGCACAGTCGCGTCGGCATGCCAACAGAGAAAGGCTTCGTTGAAGATGTCGAATGGCTAAGAGAGCAAGGTGCTAAGAAGGTAAGTTTAAAAACAGGAGCCTACAGTCCAGAAGCTGTTGCCTTTACCATGAAAGTGGCTTCCGAAGCTAAAATCGACTACGTGGTCTTTGACGGTGCCAGCGGAGGCACAGGGATGAGCCCTGTTCCAATGATGAACGAAATGGGCACGCCAACAGTTTATCTAGAGGCACAGGTTTTGAAATGTGCAGAAATTCTCAGTAAGAAGGGGAGGTTTGTTCCTGACATAGTTATGGCGGGAGGCTTCATAGACGAGACTCAAATATTTAAAGCTATTGCGATGAGCAACTTTGGCGATGGACCGTATGTGAAGGCAATATTAATGGGCAGGGCACCCTTAACTGCGGTTATGAAATCATCCCACTTTGCTGATTTGGCTCAGAAAGGGCTGTTACCAAGGTATTTCGAAGAACTTTTTGGCAGTATGCCTGAGAAATTTTTTATAGGTGTTCCAGACCTGCAAAACATGCTGGGCGACAAGTTTAAAGAGGTGCCATGGGGCGCAGTTGGACTCTACACTTATCTGGATAGGATAAAGGTTGGCCTGCAGCAGCTAATGGCCGGGGCAAGGAAATGGAAACTCAATCTACTGGATAGAAGCGATTTAGTTTCGTTATCGGAAAGGGCCTCAAAGGTTACTGGCATACCATTGCCTGAGGAAGCGTCCAACGGAGTTCTGGAAAGCATATTGGCTTAGGCGATAAATATGGTTTCCAGATTTTGTGTTGAATGCAAAAATTTTGAGGATAGGATGGAGATAGACGGCGTGGTCTTATGTGCCAGAGGACATTGCCCGGGTGTTGCCTGCCAAGAATTTCAAGACCGGTTTGAAGGCGCTAAAGCTACAGCGTCAAAGACAAGGTTTTGCATAGAATGTAAAAATTTTGAGGATCGAACAGACATAGACGGGGTTGCTGTATGTGCGAGGGGACATTACCCTGGAGTTAGTTGTCCAGAGTTTCAAGACAGAACCGTGGATATCTTCTATTCATATATTTACTGGAGCTACCTTTACAGCACCGGTAAGGTTGATGAAGGTAAGGCTTACTGGGAGGCGAAGCTTTCAAGGAAGCTTTCACCTCAAGAACTGGCATATGCCGTCCTAATGGAATATTTCAGTCTAGGTTTAGACCACTCCGACTTTATCAGGTGTTGGAATGTTGCAAGAAAAGTTTATGGACAGAAAATGCCGGTTGTTCAGGAAATTCTAGATGCAGCGCTGGAAAGGCACAACTTGTTTGGTGAAAGAACAGATTTGAAAAGGGTTTTCTCAGACCTGCTTTATGCAGGAAAATTCCTAAGGGATGTTGTCGTTGAGATTTCTAGGGGCTTTTATAAAGGTTGGAGTGATCAATCATGGCGAATGAAATAGTCTTTAAGGAAGAGTTGGCTCCAGAGGTTAAGCTCATAAAAGTGCGGGCGCCATTGATCGCGAGAAAGGCAAGATCAGGGCAATTCGTAATTTTAAGGGTGGATGAGGATGGTGAAAGAATCCCCTTAACCCTGATAGACTGGGATCCTAAGGAAGGCATAATAACCCTAGTGTTTAAGGAGGCTGGGGCGTCCACGAAGGAGCTTGGAAAACTAGAAGTTGGAGACGTCATCCACGATCTGGTGGGACCATTGGGAAAACCAAGCGAAATCACCATCCACAGCAAAGCGTGTGTAATCGGTAGAGGAGTTGCCATTGCAGCAGCCTACGAGAGGGCTAAGAAAATGAAGGAGGTAGGCAACAACGTGACAGCCATAATCAGCGCCAGAACAGCTAAACAGTTAATCTTCAAAGACCAGCTTAAAGGGGTAAGCGACAAACTCTACGTTGTCACCGATGACGGCTCGGAAGGGGTGAAGGGCTATGCTAGCGATGTTCTAAAAAGCCTACTGGAATCTGGGGAAAAGTTTGATTTAGTTTATGCCGTGGGGGCGGCAACTCTAATGAGGTCAATTTCAGAGACAACTAAACCCTATAAGATTAAAACAATCGTCAGCCTAAACGCCTTAATGGTCGACGGAACAGGGATGTGTGGATGTTGCCGTGTAACAGTTGGCGGTAAACCCATGTTTGCATGCGTCGACGGCCCAGACTTTGACGCTCATCTAGTGGACTTTGAGGAGTTCAGAGCCAGAATCCACATGTATGACGAGGAAGAAAGAGTCGCCCTAAAAATAACAGGTGAATGTAGATGCAAAAGCTAGAATTTAGACTAAAACAAGTTAGGATGCCGGAGCTGCCAGTTGAAGAGCGTTTGAAAACTTTTGATGAAGTGGCTTTAGGGTACTCTGAAGAGCAGGCTTTAGCCGAAGCTGCAAGATGCCTCCAATGCACACGCCCCCTATGTGTGGAAATGTGTCCACTACACGTTGACATACCAGAATTTATAAAACTCATCAGACTAGGCAATTATCGGGAAGCAGCTGAAAAAATCCGGCAGAGAAACTGTATGCCATCAGTCTGCGGAAGGGTATGCCCACAAGAAGCCTTATGTGCCATGGGATGCAAAAACACCATAGGCGACCCAATAAACATAGGAGCCCTCGAAAGGTTCGTTGCCGATCGGGAATTAGAAACTGGAGCGGCTCTTCCTGAAACATCGCCGTCAACAGGGAAAAGCGTGGCTGTTGTGGGAAGCGGACCTGCAGGTTTAAGCGTGGCTACAGAATTGGCGAAAAAGGGACACCATGTAGTCGTTTTTGAGGCACTGCATGAGCCAGGCGGCGTCCTAATCTACGGCATACCTGAGTTTCGCCTTCCAAAGAAAGTTGTTAAAAAAGAAATTGATTATGTTAAAAAGCTTGGAGTTGAAATAAAAACAAACGTTATTGTGGGCAAGACGCTCACAATAGATGACCTCTTCGACGAGGGCTTCAAAGCTGTTTTCCTAGGCACTGGAGCAGGCTTACCTAAGCTTTTAGGCATTCCAGGAGAGAACTTATGCGGTGTCTACTCCCTAAACGAATTCCTACTGAGAATAAATCTAATGAAAGCAGGCCTATTCCCCCACAAAAGTAAAACTCCAATAAAGGTTAGAGGTAGAGTTGCAATACTGGGCGCAAGGGGGATGGATGCTGCAAGGTCTGCTCTCAGGCTTGGAGCCGAGGAAGCTTGTATATTCTACCAGAGGAAAGTTGTCGGTAGGGCCGACGACATAAGGCGAGGGTTAGAAGAGGGCGTAAAACTGCAACAATCCACAAAGCCTGTCAGGCTTATAGGCGATGAGAAACAATGGGTAAAACTCGTAGAACTCGTAAAGTTAAAGCCGGGACAACCAGACAGAACAGGTAAACCAAAGCTAATTCCAGAACCAGGCTCAGAATTCCTCTACAGCGCAGAAACAGTCATCATTGCAACGGAACATATACCTAACACAATCGCAGCAGCAAACACCACGCGGAGCATTAAAATTGCAGAAAAGAGCAAAACAATAACCGTAAACCAAGAAACCCTAGAAGTGTCAAACGGAATTTTCGCAGGCGGCGACGTGGTAAGCGGGGCAGCATCGGTCATAAAAGCCATAGAAGCAGGAAAAAGAGCAGCACAATCAATAAATGCATACATTTTAAGACATTAAACATAGCCCAGTTTCATTCTTATTTTTATAATTAATCAGCCTATCCTTTTCATTTCCTCGATGGGAACTAAACAGTAAGAAGCAAAAGTTTCAATGTCCGCTCCCCCCTCCAAGAGAGCTGCTGCCAGAGCAAGGCCGCCAACCATACATAACCCAAACCTGTCCATGGATACTGGCACGCCGAGCACAGGCTCGTTTGGAACGCCCAAAGCCAAAACGCCTCCCCACTTCCTATCCTTCAACGTTGAAACAATTTTAAATGTTCTCTCCCTGGCTTCATTCACAATCTCCCTCATACCTACAGGCAAAACCCCTGATCCGGTTTTAATAACCTTCAAAACCGAAGTTAGATTGCTTCTAACGAAAAGCTCAAGCGGAGAAATCGTTGTCCCCTCATAGGATATCATATCAACAAAACGTAAAGGTTTACCATTCACCATCTGAACCAAACCACCATACTTAAAAAATAAAGGGATCCCAGAGCGGATAAGCACCCCGTCCACGGTTAGATCGCAAATTGTGAAAAGAGCAATCTTTCCCTCTGGAACAACAATGTTCTGATACTCTTCATTCTCATCTAAAATCTTAATGCAAGGAGCCAAAAGCAAATTCGCAACATGCAAATCCTTTACTATATTCATCATTTTCTCATGAAAAGACTTATCTACGATGGAAACATTCGCAACAACCATCCCAGAATCAGCGATATAATCATAAGTAACGGAACAAGCCATCGACAAGAAACGGGTGATAACAAAGCCGACCCTTTGAGAAACCAAAGCTCCGCTAAGCTCCTCCAACCCCTGACTAGTCAGAGTTCTCCCGCTTCGCTCATGCCCAGCAACCAAACCCTTCAACTCCAACAATTGAAGATGATACCTCACAGTCCTCTCGCTCAGAAAGAAGCCCCTCTTCTCCAATTCCCGCTGAAGCAACCTCGACCCGATGGGCTCAGCTGACTCGCTCAAAATCCTCAATATCTCAATCTCCAACCTAGAAATCTCAACAGACTTAGTCATACGCCATCACAAGAGAATTCTCCCAATGACTTATAAAACCTTTTAATCCTCAAACCAAAGTTTAGCCTTTAACCAATACGTTTACAACATATAGTTCTTCTCTTAGACATCGTTAACCAGATGGATTAGGGTAACAAAGGAGAAAACATTGCCCAAGCGGTAACCTATACTTTTAGCTGGGACTTTCCATTTTCCCTTTTTCCTGTTTTTGCGGATTGATTTCTTGGAGGTTTTACATGTAATTGTTTAAGTGTATGCTTTGCTTCTCCCGCACTGTAGTGTGCATGTGTTTTTCGAGCGCATTGTGCTAATTTACCCACGCGCAGAAACTAGTTTTGGAATCTGCTTTTCATGAAAATTGTTAATTTTGGCTTCTTTCTCGATTAGTAGAAAAGCGCTCATACCCTATGAAGTAGTTTCGGCAAGCGAAGCGTTGGCGATGTTCGCGATGTAATTGACTTCTCTGTTGAGACCAAGTCTCCGTTTCAAGCAACGCTCCGCCTATGGATGTTTTACAAGCAGAGCTAGAGCATGCTTAAGCATTTTAAAGAGAAGTATTTGAAGTATTAATACCTTACAGGAGGCTTTTAGCCATGCTTTTAAAGGCTTCCACTTTGGCTTCTTTAAGGATTCACTTAAAAATTTAAGTGGGCCGGACCGGATTTGAACCGGTGACCTTCCGCACGTCAAGCGGATGTCCTAACCGAGCTAGACTACCGGCCCACTGAACTAGTCTACTGCGGAGCTTGAATATTTTATTTTCTTTTGCAGTATATAGCCACTTCGTCTTTTTCACTGTAACGGACAAATTTAAAACATGCCTCAATTAGCTTCTTTTCTTCTTATATGATTGTGGGCTGTGGCCACGTGCCATTCGTCGCTTTCAAAGTTTATTAGCTGCGTGTAAAAGTCTGTGTTTTCAAGTTTCTTGTGTCCCAGAAGTTGTTGGGCCCATTTTATGTTTTTGCGCGGTGATATTCCATTGTGGCTTTCCAATGGTGAAACATGTGCAAATGAATTTGTTTTAGTTTTGGGTAACAGTTTTTGCAAAGGTAGCGCTGAATAATTGTTTGCTTATAATACCTTTTTCCATCATATATGATTTTAGTTGAGCCGCACTGTGGACATGCAACAGCCTGAGAGGATTGGATTAAAAGTAGTCCAGCCGAAAAGCAGCAATAAGTCACTTAGCATTTTTTAGACAAAAACGGGACAAAATAATATGGACCAAAATTCGCTCTGCAATTAAAAGAGTTTTGATAAAGAAGCCGAAATCTATAAAGAAAAACTCGCTGAAATTTTCGTGTAAAGCGCTTAATCACAAATCAGCATTATTTTTAAATTTTTGAAGGATTATCGCGTTCTACTTTGCTCTCATAGCAAATTCTTCTGAGATTTTCTTGTACATTTCCAGCTCTCTCTGTGAGATGGGTTTAACTTTTTTAAGGGATTCTTCGAAGTGGCGCTTGCATAATTTTATGTCTTTAACGTTTTTCTTGACCTCTTCTGTTTTCTTGTTTTCTATTATGTGCTCTCTGATGGCTAGCATAACTGCCGTGTTGCAGATTGCCGCTAGATCAGCGCCAGTATATCCTTCGGTTCTTTCGGCGAGCTCTTCTATGCTTATGTCTTCGGCTAGCGGCTTTCTCTTAAGGTGAATCTTGAGAATTTCTTTTCTTGCTTCAAAGTCTGGAAGAGGCACGTACAAAAGCTTGTCAAATCTTCCAGGTCTTAAAAGCGCCGGGTCAATTATGTCCGGCCTGTTTGTTGCCGCTATAACAACAACACCTCTTAACTCCTCGAGGCCGTCCATTTCGGTTAGGAACTGGCTTATTACCCGTTCAGTTACGTGGGAGTCTCCGTATCCGCCTCCGCGAGTTGGTGCAATGGAGTCGATTTCATCAAAGAATATTATGCTTGGGGATGCTTGTTTGGCTTTTCTGAAAATTTCTCTTACAGCCCTTTCTGACTCGCCAACCCATTTGGAAAGTAATTCTGGACCCTTAATGCTTATGAAGTTGGCCTCACTTTCGTTGGCCACCGCCTTTGCCAGCAAAGTTTTTCCAGTTCCCGGAGGCCCATACAACAGAATCCCTTTTGGAGGCTTAGCATCCAAGTGTTCAAAAATTTCTGGATATTTCAGCGGCCACTCTACAGCCTCTTGAAGCTCTAGCTTAACATCTGCTAATCCGCCAATGTCGCTCCACTTGACTGTTGGAACCTCAACTAGGACCTCTCGCATAGCTGAAGGCTCAACGTCCTTTAAGGCTTCCATGAAATCGCTCATTGTCACTGTTATCTTGTTCAATATTTCAGCTGGAATGGTTTCCTTCTCAAAGTCTATTTGAGGAAGTATCCTGCGTAGTGCCCGCATTGCGGCCTCTTTACACAAGGCTTCAAGGTCGGCACCTACGAAACCATGCGTCACATTGGCTATTTTTTCCAAATCTACATCCTCGGTCAGCGGCATACCTCGCGTGTGAATCTGCAGTATTTCTATACGGCCTTGCTTATTGGGAACGCCAATCTCGATTTCCCTATCGAACCTTCCTGGTCTACGTAATGCAGGATCAATGGCGTTAGGCCTATTCGTTGCACCTATTACAACTACTCTGCCGCGTGGCTTTAAACCATCCATTAAGGCTAGAAGTTGCGAAACAACCCTTTTCTCAACCTCGCCCGTTACCTCTTCCCTTTTGGGCGCAATGGCGTCTAGCTCATCGATGAATATTATGCTAGGCGCGTTTTCTTCAGCCTGCCTGAAGATTTCCCTTAGGCGTTCTTCGCTTTCACCGTAAAACTTGCTCATTATTTCCGGCCCGCTTATGCTGAAGAAAGCCGCATTAGTCTCGTTTGCTACCGCTCTTGCCAGCAAAGTTTTTCCAGTGCCAGGCGGCCCGTAGAGAAGCACTCCTTTAGGTGCTTCAACTCCTAATCTTTCGAAAAGCTCCGGATATTTCAATGGAAGTTCTACCATCTCTCTGATTTTCCTAATTTCTTCTTGTAAGCCACCGATATCTTCGTATGTTATTCTGGGGACTTCTCGAGCCATAGCTGCTGATTTTTCGCCTATGGCGATTTCCGTGTCCGCAGTTATTATAACAGCTGTAGCTGGAGGTTGAATGCTTGTAACTGTCAAGTCGATTTTTCTGCCCATAATTCCTATTGGGATATAGTCTCCTCTTGTTACAACCCGTCCCTCCAAAAGCTGAGCTAGGTAGTCTTCGGCTCCTTCGATACGTAATGGCTCCGTTGGCGTAAGTGTTATTTTTGTAGCTTTCTTCGCCTCAACCTTTCGCACCGTTACTTTTTCATCGATACTTACACCAGCATTATTCCGTGTATATCCGTCTATGCGGATTATACCCTTGCCAGCATCCTCACTATACCCAGGCCAACAAATAGCCACGGTTTTACGCTTACCTGCAATCTCAACAACATCTCCTGGCGTTAAACTCAGCTTTTTAATAGCTTCAGGGTCAAGTCTAGCGATACCTCTACCAACATCACGGCTGCGAGCCTCAGCAACACGTAAATTCACAACACCTGAACCTGACATTTTTAATCGTCCTTTCTGTTCAGTTTCTATACGCAGTCTTTAATTTTATGCGATTTAACCCTATTGGTTCTGCTGTTAAAAGTTTCCATATTTTCTTCCTTAGTACAAAATTTTATAAGGTAGGGCTCCTTTTTATATTAAGGAATTAGAAAGATGTCTTTTGATGAGGAGTTCCCTGAATGGTTTAGGAGGAGACGTTTTCCGTTCTTCAGAAGCTGGTTCTTTGAGGATTTTGGCATTAGTTACGCACCTTGTTGCCAAACCTGTTAAGGGTTTAGGAATTGTTACACCAGCCTTTGTCCCGCCGTTAACAGCGGCTTATATGGCGTACCTTTTACCTTCAGGCGCACCAGCAATTATAGCATACGCTTCTGGAGTATTCGGCACTTTAATCGGCGCAGATATATCAAACTTGCACAAAATTCCGGAGATAGGTGCTAGAATAGCAAGTATCGGGCGGAACCGGAACTTTGACGGTATTTTCCTAAGTGGAATAATATCAGTTCTCCTTGTTTAGCAACTTTTGACATTATCGTCATCTCTCCATAAGCCATCTATAGATTGTTTTCAAAGGTACACCCAATTCCTCGGATATTTGTTTAACATTATAGCCCTTGCTCCTCAGCTCTTGCATTTGTCTCTTTTTTAGCCTTCTTTCAGCCCTATTGAATCTTGCTTTATTCACAAAAATTACACGACTCTCATTACCAAAAAGTGAAAGAGCCAGCATGAAGGCTCTAAGATAGTTGTATTCCCTATTAATGTAGCCTATCAACTTAATTCGATAATCCTCTGCAATATACTTTCTTAACTGGTTTAGTGCCTCCTCTACCATATCAAAGCTAATGGCTGAAGTGAAGTTAACTTCAACTGTTTTACTCTCAGATTTGATCTCGATCGAATATCCCTTGTTGATCATTTTTAATCACCACACTTTATTATGCTACTTGTAGGTGTGGTTTATAAATTTTTCTCGTTTTAAAATTTTGTTACAATGCGAAAAACTTATATATCTTTTTCTCACATTATAAAAATGAAAAAACGAGAATAATGGAGGTGATCTGTATGATAATGGAAAAAGTGCTCAGATACAAAATAACCGATCGAGGACCACCGTAAGTAATCCACCCTTACCATTCCTATTTCTTTCCTTTTTACTTTTTTCAATCTGTGTTGTTTCCTTAAACTAAGTTCATTTTAGCTTTGCCATATCCTCACGAGTTTATTGCTTCTTTTTATTCATCGTTAAAAGAACTTTTAAAATTCACTTGCATCATGAAATTTAAGTATCGTGCCAGTTTAGCCGTTAGTGGAGTATTGCTCTTTTTCCTGGATAGAGAATCCGATTTAAATGCAAAAATAATTATTATGATAGTTAACTGCCATGGCGCTATCTTTGACTGCAAAATGTGGCCAGTGCCAGAATGCCCAAAACACCCCAACAATTAGGCTCGAAATTAGCGCATCGTGTTTCTTTTGCAGTGCAGGTAAAGCATAGCCTCTCCATCCTATTTCTTCCCACATGTTCGTCAAGAAGCTTACAATTAGAATCGGCGGAAACTCAATCAGCTTCATCAAGTCCAGAGCATATGTTCCTCCAACTATAGACCGTAACAAGACTACAAAGACTGCAAGAACCAAAGGAACAAAAACAGCCACTAAAAACCATAATTTTGAAAAGCCCTTACGACCAAACTGACCGAACAAATATTCTGCTGCTCCTCCCCCAAATTCAAGTTTGGCCATTATAAGCCGGCAATCGTTGGAGAGACACCACCAACAATCACAAAAACAAAAACGGGCTCGGAAGGAAACATGCCATACGAAGCCAAAACCCACGGAGCGTAGGCCAAACCGCCAATTAACAAAACCAAGCTGAAATAGTAAATAATGAACCTATCCAAAATTATCACGACTATTGATTTCAGTTTTAACTTGGTTTTTATCTCGAACCATTCTTTTTGTTCCAAAGATCGCTAAAATAATTATGGCAACAAAGATTATTAAGAAGAAGTAGTAGGCTGGGCCGTTTTCTGTTTCAAAGACTGGGAAGATAACATAGGTTGAAAGGTTAAGCATTGTGTGGAATATTAAAGCGGTTAAGATGCTGCCGCCAGTATTGTTGTATATCCAAGTGAAGGGTATTGATACGAAAATGAACAGAATAACTGTGCTAGACAGCCATGCAAGTCCAACTTGGTATTGGGGACCCGCAAAATACATTAGGTTCAAAGGTAGATGCCAAATAGCCCATATCACTCCTAAAACCACGCTGGAGATAAGGGCCGAGTAGCGCGCCTGGAGACGTGGAAGCGCGTAACCACTCCATCCGAACTCCTCTTGAAAAGGACCGCCGAGAAAGAATATGTAGATAAAATTCCAAAGAATTAGCCATGGCTGAAACAGGGTGACCAGCTCAGGAGTAGACCCCCAGTCAACGACGCTCCCAAAATGGAAAAGCCTGCAATAATGGGCCATAACAAAAAGGCAGGAACATATCAGACTTTTCTTATCCTTGGGTCGAACCCTTTTACCAACAACCTCTTAACTCCTCTATAACACTCTTGAAGATGGGTAAGTAGAAAAGCAGCCATACATGGACCAAATGGAGCCACATAAAAGTTAAAACCCAATATCTGCGGTGTTCAGAAAAACCACGACCATGCAAAAGCAACCAAGAAGAACAACACCAAATTCCTATCCTCAGACTTATCAATCATTGTCAACACAATCCTTCACCCTTCCATCAATCATACATGAATTAATATTTTATGGGCTGCATCGAGAGATATATCACGTTGGGTTATCACAACGAAAATATGCTCGTGTCCTCGACAAACTCATTGGATTTGATGGGAGAATTCGCTACGTTGTTTTGGGGTACAGCCAATACGCCAGCCCTTATTTAAGTAAAGGTTTTAGGTGTTCATTTCTGTTCTGCATTGCAGTATGGACACTGTTCAGAAGCAATCGGAATGTTCTTGCCACAATTAACACATTTCTTAAGAAAACTTCTTCGGGTCTCTTGCCCTTTAAATACGCGAAGTAAAAATCGGTTCAGCTTAGGCATAACTTTCCTGTCAAAACTAGGCTTCAAAGCTTTTGCAGGTACGTAGCCGTAAATGGTGGCGAAAATTCCGCATAGAAGAATAGCTGCCGTATTCTGCAGTGTAGAATCCACTATAAAATCATACACAAGTATTCCAGTAGTTGGCTTTAAAGTGAAGTTAATGGCACTTCCATAATCGTCACCGTTAAGCCACAAACTAATCAACAACTCGATCTTATACCAATCAACCCTAACTCGGTGTCCACCGTACGCAAACTCACTGCCCCAGCCCCAGAAATATAAACTGCTAAGATCCACCAAAGCCGTTGAGCTATTAACGAATGTGATAGGCGCAAATCTAATTTCCCTGAAAGTTCCAGGCGCAGCGGTAAATTCGAGAGCTGCATACAAAGTTCCGTTCAAGTTCACAGGCTCATCGGTAGAAATTACCAATAAGCCACTAGGATCCCAGTTGGCAAAAGCAGCCACGTACCCAACTGCGTAATCAGATGAATATATCTGTTCAGGGGGATAATTGCTCCCCATATAAGTGCCAGGTCCAGTAAATCTGGTGGCGATTATCGAAAAACTCTTCGGTTCCCAATAATGGGTCTGTCTAACACCTCCTCTAGGCAAGGTTGCAAGTGAATAAGCAGCAACTGATATGGCGGCTATGCAAAAGAGAGCAACGCTGTTCAGGATATCTTGCGCCTTCGCGCATGAGCTTCAGAAGCCGCCTGAAACAACAAAAACTGCTCCAAAGAATAGAAAAATGAAAGATGAAAACATGAAGAAAAGAAAAAATTGATGATCAATGGCTATGAACTGAAAATACAAAAACCACCAAGCATCACCAATGAAAGCAAAGCACGATAACTGAATGCGACATGAAATGGAATTTTTATCGGGCCTTCCTCCACATCATGCATCATGGAAACTGCCGCTTCGCCAAAAGAAGACAGTGTATACCGTCCATCATCATTTTTGATAATTAAATGCCTAAGACTTTCTAAATGATAGGTCAAATGGCTGCTCTCAATACGTAACTCCTCCTGTAATTCTGAAAAACTACATGGGCCCTTAGTCAGCATCCTAAGAATGCGGCGCCTAATCGGATGCTTCAAAGAAGAAAAGATAACCGAATAGGTGTCCTCTTCGAAATCAGACATAACTCATCATGAAATACCTAAGTGGAAAAAGATTAAACTCTTTCCGTAAAAAATTTTTTACTAATAAAAAGTAAAGGTTTCTTCACTAAAATTAGCCTGTTTTAAATTTCGATTTTGCTTGCGTGCATCGATTATTCTGGATATAATTGCGTCTAGAGAGTATTGAGTATATTGCTGTTGTCAAGGGTTAATCCGTAGACTTTTGTTGGGTTTCTCTAATCCTCGACGTTCTCAATTTTTTCTCTTCAGTTGCGTGAGCTTTATGCAACTCCTTCATGTACCATCCTCGTTCACGCGCGTAGTGGACGCTAATAAGCATGCCTGCGCATAAAAGAACAATGCCCAGCAATATTAGTGTTAAGCCAAGCAAGCTGTAAGGGTGTGGAGTGATGTGATAGGGAATTATCAGAAACCATTCCGGATTTTCAACTGTTATTACGATTTCAAGCAGTCCTCCCACGAAGAATATGGCGCCCACTATGGTTATAACATATCTAACAGTTTCGTTGTGCCTTGATTCCTCCGCTTTTTCATGAAGGTACTCGCTAAAAAAGCATTAATCTCACATTTGGAGCAAGGTTTCGGTCATGTATAAGTTTTATTGTAGCTTTCGAATAATGAATAGGTTTTAAGCCAGCGAAGTTTATATTGAGATTTCGCATTTATGGCTTAGTGGTTTAGATGCCGCTTAAGGATGAATGCGGAATTTGCGGTAGAGTTTTATCGCTTAGATACCTTAGGCGATGCCAGAGGTGTGGACGGCTATATTGTTTTGATTGCATGGTTCCAGATGTTGCCACAGGCGACCCGACAAGGATGTTATGTCTAAACTGCGCTCGAAAAATTGTTTCGCCAAAGACCGTTTCAAAATATGACAGGCTCGGAAGTTACTTGAAGTTTAGGGCTGCGTTCACCAGTATGGTTAAGCTTTCATTTGCCAAAATTGATGGAATAATAGGAGACAACCTTCCCATGAGCGCATACCGAAGTGAAGCATGGTGGAGTAACTCGCCGAACAACATGCATGCGCGGGCTTGGCTGGAAGCAGGTTGGGAGACGCAAGAAGTAAATTTGAAGGAGGGCTATGTGGTTTTCAGAAAAGTCAAAAGCGTAACTGAGTCGAGACGGAAAAAAGCTTCATATGCTGAGGTTAAAAAGCCCTTCACTCCAGTTCCAGCGCGACTTCCAAAACCTAGAAAACCATCAAAAACAAAAATTTCAAAGCTTTATGCTAGAATAAAGAATTTGGAGCGCCAGAGAGCTTCCATGCCCCAATATCGCGGAAGCTTCAAGCCAAAACCGAGACATGAGAAGGAACTATTCAAACCAAACGAGAAACCGTAATAAGAAACAAAAAGAAATTTTATCTATAACCATTTTAAGAATAAAATAATTGTAATATTAACGGGTGAGCGGTCGTCGTCTAGTCTGGTTTAGGACACAGAAGCCAAAAGGCTGTGGAAGCCTTCCAAGCCTGCGATCCCGGGTTCAAATCCCGGCGACCGCACCAATAACAAGCCTTTTAGACGTGGAAAATCTAGAGGGGGTAGTCTCCTATTGGCTGTTTTCTAAACCAAAAATAGGATTGCGCCAATAGTTAGCATCAGAAACCCAGCGCATTAGGCAATGATGCTATTGCAGTTATTATGAAAGGTGCAATTAAGCTGAGCATAAAACCGCTTAAGAACGCGATTATCAAGGATTCTGAACCGCAATATCGCACTATGACGGGCAATGTTGTGTCCATGGCCGTGGCTCCTCCGGAGGCTATCGGCGCATACTTTCCAGCCTTAACCAAAAGAGGAACCGCCAAAATTGTAAACAACTCTCTCAAGAAGTTCGCTGCAAAACTCAATGCCCCAAATTCCGCTCCAAAAAACTGCCCTACAAGAGGCCCAGCCAAAGTGTACCATCCGAAGCCTGCGCTAACAGCCATTGAACCCGCAAGATTTATGCCCAAAATGTATCCGCCAACCAAACCGCCAAGAATGCTTCCCACGGCTATGGATAAAGGGACGATGAAAATTTTCCAACCAGTTTTTCTAAGGTTTGCTGCAGTCTGTTTATCCGCCCCGAACGCGAAACCCATCACAAACAATAGTAGAAGGAGGGAAAAATTGAATAGGTAATCGTATACCCAACTGTTTGGAAAAGCTGGTCCATAATTGTTGTTCACATAGCCAGCAATAATACCGAAGGCTAGGGCTACTAAAATGTATTTTATCATTTTATCTTCGCAACCTTTCTGGCTATTTCCAAAAAAGTAACACTAAAAACAATGGCCAGCAGCGAGATGATAAAGGCGTTTATGCCTACTTTTGGCATAGAAGCCAAAAGCTCCTTGTCTGAGCCTATGATAAATCCTAAGGAGAAAATCAATGTTAAAATAGTCAACAAATTGACTTTTTCGAGGTTAACGCGCTTTCTGTTGCGAAATGCGAAACCCGATGCTATTCCAACAACAAGCACGACAACTAAAGCCAACATACTCATAGGATTAAACATAACCAGCACCAACCTTGCCTAAAAACAGATACATCTGTAACTTTAACCTTTTCCGGTTAATAGTAATAAAAGTAGGGATTAGTCTTAGTTACGCTTCTTCATAGAATTCTTCTACCCTTGGCGGCGTCGGACTCAAGCCTCTACGCTCACGAATGTGCCTTATAATATCCATCTGCATGGACTCTGGGACAGGCGCCCATCGACTGAATTGCGTTGCCCAAAAGGCTCTGCCCTGCGTTGAAGACCGTAGCTCATCCGCTAGCCCAAAGGATTCGGCAACTGGCATTTCAGCCTTGACTATAACCATGTCCTCCTCGTTCACCATGTCCAAAATTTTGCCTCTGCGCTTCTGAACTATCGATATGACTGAGCTCACAAACTCGTTCGGCACTTTACAATCAAAGTTTAGAATAGGCTCCAAAAGTTTAGGGTCACTCAAGAGAAAACAGCACCATATTGGACGCCAAGTCATGGGAAGAATTTGGGCTGGACCCCTATGCACTGGATCTTCATGAATCAATATGTCTTCAAGGTTCACTTTCAACCCGTAAGCTGGCTCTTTTGCCAAAACACATGCATGTACAGCTTCGCGGAAACCAGACTTAATATGGTCTAACACTTCTTCAACATACTGCCTTCCCTTTATCCTGTTAACAAGGATGTTAGTGTCTTCAATTGCTATCACATTACGCGCGTCTTCCGTTGACCAACCAAACTGCTTCGTAAGGATTTTCTGCCTTTCGTCACGAGTTTGCATCTCCGAAATCTTTCCAGCCTTTATTGCCTCTATAACCTCGTCAGAAAGTTTTTCCAATGTAACCCAAAGTCTGTTGTGCTTGTTGGGGCTTTTGCCCATTATGGGCGGACCTTTATAGTCGCGGCTGATGGTTTCGCGGTAAATCACGATTGGCTTGCTAATCTTAACTTTTAATCCAGCCTCTTGCATTCGGTAGGCAGTAACCTCTAAGTGAAGTTCACCCATGCCGCTTAAGAGAAACTCTCCGCTTTCCTTGTTTATTTTGAAGTGCAAGTTCGGGTCTTCAAGAGTGAGCTTATGTATTACTTTGTCGAAAAGCGGCAAATCTTTCACGTCTTCAGGCTCAACTGCCACCGTAACCACAGGGTCAGACACATACTTTAAGCCTTCAAAAGGCTGTGTTTCCACACCTTCTTCGGCTATTGTCTCGCCTACATGAATTGAGGGTAAACCGGAAAGTGCCGCTATGTTTCCGGCGGGAACCTTGTCCACAATCACCCTGTCTGCTGCCATACTCATGTAAACTTGCTGAATAGTGCCTTTCTGTCGGCTACCCACCAGGTAAACGGTTTTCCCTTTTTCAACGGTGCCGCTGAAAACTCTGCCAATAGCAACAACTCCGCTGTGCGGATCAACCTCTATCGTCGTCACACACATAAGAAGAGGCCCATTAGGGTCAACTTTAGCCATGGCCTTTCCAACAGGCGTGTTCGGGTCTCCGGGCCAGATTTGGCTCTGTCTATATGGTTGTGCTTCCAGCGGATTAGGCAAATGTTCGCAAAACATGTCAAGTATTGGTTCATGTAACGGAGCCTTTTTGCTTAAGGCATCAACTTTCTTTGCAACTTCTTCCGGTTCTCCCGTGTAGGCGTCGACGATGTCTTTGAAGGTTATGCCCTTTGCTTTCATGTAGGGCAGGTTTAATCCCCACTTGTGAAGAGCTGAACCGAAAGCCACACGCCCATCCTCAACCTTCACCTGCCAATCCTTCTTGTGCTCCGGCGGAGCATATTTCTCTATGAGAGTGTTTATCCTAACTATGATTTTCGCGAATTTTCGCTGGACCTCCTCTGGAGTAAGCTTCAGCTCCTTTATGAGCCTGTCAACCTTGTTTATGTAAAGGATTGGCTTGACTCTTTCACGAAGTGCCTGCATTAAGACAGTTTCTGTCTGGGTCATGGGACCTTCCACAGCGTCTACAACCACTAGTGCGCCGTCAACGGCGCGTAGGCTTCTTGTAACTGCTCCGCTGAAGTCTATGTGACCTGGTGTGTCTATGAGGTTTATGAGGTATTCTTTTCCCTTGTATACGTGGGCTAGGCTTATGTTTGAGGCGAATACTGTCATCTGCCTTTTCTGCTCAAGCTCCCAAGAGTCTAGAAAGAGTTTTTGTCCTGCAACCTGCTCGCTGATTATTCCAGCGGCAGCCAGCAGGCTGTCGGAGAGGGTTGTTTTTCCATGGTCTACATGGGCTATGATGCTCGTGTTTCTTATAACTTCAGGATTATTCATCAGTTTGATTATTTCTTCAATTTGCCTATAACGTCCCATAATTAAGCAGACCCCCGACTAACAAAAGGCTCGTTGTTGATTGCCGCCTTTCTGAAAGCTTCACCCTCAAGTTGTTTAAACATTTTCAGCTTCGCTCTTTAAATGTAGGCTACATGGATGTAAAAATGGCGACCTATTAACTTTTTGTTGCCGCGGTCAACTTCGTAATGGCGCCAAGTTTTTATGACGAAAAAGCGGACTTAAAGTTGATGTCAAATAAGAAATTTTTCTTAAGGCGCTACGTTGAGTTGGGTTGGGAATTTAGGGATGTTAAGCCAAGACAAGCCATAAGGATAAATTCCATGAATGCCCGTGAAGAAGATGTCATAGACAGGCTGAAGTCTTTAGGAGTTGTGCTTGAAAAAATCCCCTTCTTAAACAATGCCTACTGGGTTTGTGAATCAAAATTTTCCGTAGGGTCGACAACCGAATATCTTTTGGGCTTGTATTCAATTCAGGAGGCAGCTGCCCAAATTCCAGCAACACTATTCTCGGATTTGAAAGGTAAAATTGTGTTGGATGCATGCGCAGCGCCTGGAGGAAAAACCGTCCAGTTGGCTGATTTGATGGGGAATACCGGGGTAATAGTTGCCTTAGACGTTAAAAGGGAAAGGTTAAAAGCCTTGTCAAATCAGCTTGAGCGATGCAGCGTCAAAAACACTGTGGTTTACTGTTTGGATGCTCGAAAAGTTTCGCAGCTTAAAATCAAGTTTGACAGAATTCTTCTTGATGTCCCGTGTTCAGGAAACTTCGCGACAGATGATGGATGGTTCAATAGAAGAACAATTAGGGATGTTGAAAGGAATGCGGCGCTTCAAAGAGAAATATTGATGGAGGCGGTTAAAGTCCTAAAAGACAACGGCGAAATAGTATATGCAACATGTTCCCTGGAACCAGAAGAAAACGAATTCAACATAGAGTGGGCAGTAAGGAACTTAAACCTCAAAACCGAAAAAATTAGCTGCTACGGAGAAAAAGCTCCCACTAAAATTTTCGGAAAACAACTGGACAGTTCCGTGGAAAACTGCAGGAGAATATGGCCGGGTCAAACTCAGGGATTTTTTGTTTGTAAACTTAAAAAGGGAGTATGATTGGAATGATAAAGTCCATAATGGATTTTGTGAAGCGGTTTGATGCGGAACTGAGCCTTGACGAAAATTTGATTGTGAAAAAGGGAAAAAGATGCTTCCTCTTAAATGAGGAATTGAAAAATTTTGTTAGAGGAGGCTTCTTACATGCTGGAATTTATCTTGGAGAAGTTAGAAATGAGGGCTTCTTTCCAAGCATAAGTTTGTTGAAGATGATTGCGGAAAGGGCGGCAAACAAAATAGTTGTTGATGGGAAAACCGAGTGGCTTTTCATATGTGGGAGAGACATTTTTAGACAAGGAATAATTAGGGCGGATGGTTCGAAAAGAAAGGGAGACTTCACCTTAGTGCTGAATATGCGAGGAGAATGTCTGGGATTCGGCGAAATCGCACGGAACCTCGACGAGGAGGGAAGAGGAGTTTATGTTAAAAACATTTTTGACATAGGAGACTTTTTGAGAAGAGAAAAGCGAGAGTCCTAGTCGCCATGCCCTTTTAACTCCTTTACTATTTCTTCAAGCTTCACAGTTTTCTGCTCCCTTCTTTTCAAGTTCCTAAGAACAACCGCCCCTTCCTTTAGCTCTTTTCCTCCAACTATTATTGCATACTCCATTTTTCTTCTATCAGCGTCTTCCAAAGCTTTGGTCACCTTACGCCCCATGACCTCAACTTCCACGGGTATATCAGCAGCTCTGAGCATCTGCGCAATCTGCAAGGCTTCGCCTTTCAAGCTGCTTTCCACCGGTATTACCATGATGGTTCTCTCTGTCTTTTCGACAATGACTTTTTGCATTTGCATGGCTAACATTATCCTATCTATTCCGTGGGCGACACCCACAGCAGGCGTTGGTTCTCCTCCAAACAATTCGACAAGGTGGTCGTATCTTCCGCCTCCGCCTAGGGCTATGTCAAACTCTGGCACGTACACCTCAAAAATGATCCCCGTATAGTATTCAAGTCCCCGTGCAAACCCAGCGTCAACAATAATATCCATTTTACATTCGCTTTCTTGGATGAGCTTTAAAATTTCATAGAAGTTTTCTACGGCTTTAACGGCTTCTTCGTATCCATCTACAAGTTTTCTCAAATTTTCTGCTATGACAAAAACTTCTCTGCCTTTAAGCTTCACAAGTTCTTGCATTATATTTAGACAGCCTTTCGATACACCAGCATCTTCCACAATTTTAAGCGCTTCCTCGTACTGCTTCTTGTCCAGCAATTGCATAACAGCGTTTTGAGTTCTCTCTTCCAGGCCTTCTTGGTTAAATATTCCCCTCAAAACTCCAATATGCCCTATTTTGAAGACATAATCTTTCAGTCCAACAGACTCCATTAAGCTGTTGGTTAACATTAAAATTTCAACATCTGCTTCGGGCGTGTTTGAGCCCATTAACTCATAATTTGATTGCCAAAACTCTCTGTATCGACCTTTCTGCGGCTCATCGTAGCGGTAGACGCTTCCAAACGAAAACGTTCTAAGCGGCCTGGGTTCTGTCCTCAGAGTTGTTGCAATAAGCCTTGCAACAGATGCTGTAAACTCAGGTCGTAAAGCGATATCTCTCCCACCGAGGTCTTTGAACACAAACATTCGCGACCGCATTTCCTCACCGATTTTCGCTGCTAAAAGCTCGTAGGATTCGACAACCGGTGTTATAACTTCTTTATAACCGTAAATTTTGGCTATTTTTCTCGCTTTTTCCTCGATGAAACGCATTAATCCCGCTTCTTCTGCTAGGAAATCTCGCATTCCACGAACTGGCTTAAAGGCTTTCATCCGTTCTCCCACATTACTTTAATGTCAACTGTGAAACCGAATAGTAAACAGTTTCTCCTCTGCGGTTCATTACAGCTAAAATAAGCTCTTTTTTCAGGCTTTGGCAGTTCTTTAGAGTGTTTGTTAAGTCTTCTAATGAAATTGGTTTTCCTTCTTGAACACTTAAAATTAGATATTTGGCAGCGTCTTTGCCGTACTCACCCCTTTCATAAACTCTGAAGTCCACGCCTAAGCCAAAGCCTTCTCTGACAACGTATCCACGATTTCTTAGGTCGCGATAAACTAGGTATTTAGCCCAAGCATTTTCATCTATACTCTCATAGTGTTGCAGAAGATTTCGGAAATCCACGTTTCCTTCTTTTTCATCTTCAACCTCTAGTATTCCTTTATCCATTAGGTAAAGCGCCTCATAGAATGTGAGTAAAAGGTCATTGTTTTCTTCCGTACCATAGCCCCTGGAAGAAAGTTCTTTTATAGCATCCTTCTCGGAAATTCTAACACCCTTTCCCGCAATAACGCCTCTAATCTTAACTTCTTGCCGAATTTGCTTTTCCGCCTCATTTTTATTCATGTAACGCCACCAAAGGTGTAAGTTTCTTCACTTACAGTCGGCTCTAAACTTGTCAAAGTCCTGCTTATATAAGATTCCGCTTTCGCAGATAATAGCTGTCACATATTCCAGAGGAGTTACATCAAAGGCAGGGTTGAGAACATCTATACCTTCAACAGCAATCCGCTGCGAACCGATATATAGAACCTCTTCAGGGCTTCTTTCTTCAATGACCACGTCTGCAG
Organism: Bathyarchaeia archaeon; assembly: GCA_038883855.1. Taxonomy (GTDB): domain Archaea; phylum Thermoproteota; class Bathyarchaeia; order Bathyarchaeales; family Bathycorpusculaceae; genus JAVZLH01. The sequence continues at coordinate 33,446 of JAVZLH010000002.1, read as the reverse complement.
ATTTCTGTGTTAAGTTGAAGGTGGATTTTGGAGCGGCAACATAAAAGGGTATGTTGTGTTCTTTGGCTAAAACCGCAATGGTGAATGTCCCAATCTTGTTGATGACAGCATCCTTAACTATCCTGTCAGCGCCAACCACAACCTTGTTAACCAGCTTCTTTCGCATCACATAGCCAACCATGTTGTCGGTTATCAAAGTTACTGGTATGCCGTCCCTCTTAAGCTCGTATGTTGTGAGTCTAGCTCCCTGCAGTTTTGGGCGGGTTTCGGTGGCTATAACCCTTATGCGTTTTCCATCTTCCCATGCAGCTCTTATTATACCTAAAGCTGTGCCATAACCAACGGTTGCTAAGGCTCCAGCATTGCAATGTGTTAAGATTACATCACCGTCCGCTATGAGGTTGGCACCATACTTACCAATGGAACGATTCGCTTCAACATCTTCATCAGCTATTTTTTGCGCTTCTCGGACAACAAAAGCCGCCAAATTCTCAACATTTCCATCAAAAACTTTTGCTTTTTCAAGAATTCTGTCTATAGCCCAAAAGAGGTTAAAGGCCGTTGGGCGCGTCCCCTTAAGAGTTTCCGCTGCTTTCTCCATTTCCTTTATTAGTTTACCCTTTGTTTTTGCTTTTGAATTGTAAGCAGTTAAAGCCAACGCGAAGGCTGCGGCAGCGCCCAGCAGAGGGGCACCCCTTATTTTCATGGTTTTTATGGCTTTAGCAACCGCTTCGCATGTTTTTAGTTCTAAGAAAACGGTTTCATGCGGAAGCCTCGTCTGGTCTATTGTTACGACTTTTCCATTTCGCCACTCTATCGTCCGTGCTTGCATTATGCCTAACCAGTAAACCGTTTATGCAGTTGGCAGTATAAAATTTTGTTAAGGGCAAGTGAAGAACGTGAAACGGGAAGCTCTAATAGGCTTGGTCGAAAAGTTTGGACGCCGATATCCAGAAGTTTTAGGTATAGACCTCTCAGAAGGAAAAGATGAAGATGTTTTCAAATGGTTTTTGGCATCCGTGCTTTTCGGAGCGCCAATAACAGAAACTTCGGTCATTAAAACTTACAACTGCTTCAAAAAGTATAACGTCTTAAGTCCAAAACGAATAATCGAAACTGGATGGGATGGGCTTGTCAGAATTTTAGATGAAGGCAGCTACACGCGTTATGATTTTAAAACCGCTGATAAACTCTTAGAAGTCATGCAAAATCTAATGGCAAAGTATAATGGAAGCCTCTGCCGCATCCATAAAGAAGCTTTAGACCAGCGTGATTTAGAAAAAAAGCTTAAGGATTTAGGAAAAGGTATAGGCAATGTAACAGTAAGCATTTTTCTAAGAGAAATGCGCGACGTCTGGGATAAAGCCGACCCAACTTCAACAAACATTGTGGTTCTTGCCGCCAAAAAACTTGGAATAGTAAAGGAAACGGGCGAAGATGCTTTGACACAATTAAAACGCTTCTGGCTAAAAAATAAGATTGAAGGAAAATCTTTTGCGAATTTTGAAACAGCTCTCCTTAGAATTGGAAAAGATTTTTGCAGAAAAAGAAGATGCGCTGTTTGCCCTGTTAAGGCTGAGTGCTTGATTCTTGAGGTGCATTAATGTAGGTGATAACCTCGATTGGGTATTCTCCAGCATTTTTCAACTTTTTCTTCCATTCGTCTCCAACAGCTATAAGTGAGAAAATCCCGGAGATTTCAGCCTTTGCCTTTTTAACCAAATTAACCATAGCAGCTTGCGTTTCTCCCGTCTTGATCATATCGTCAACAATAAGCACGCTGTCTCTCCGTTTAATGGCGTCCTTCGGAACATAAAGTGTCACGGTCACCCCCGAGTCCTTTCCCAAAACGTAAGTTTCTTCTAGGAAAGCCTTAACACCAACCTCTTTACTTTTCTTGGCAATTACAAGGTTCACTCCCAAGGCGTTAGCAACCATAGTGGCCAATGGAATTCCGTCAACGGCCGCTGACAAAACTTTGGTTACACGTTTCCCAGCAAAGTTCGCTAAAGCATGGTTAGCTGCTTGCTGAAGAATGTTGAAATCACCAATAATCTCGGTGTTATCAAAATACCCATCCTCATCAAACTTTATTCTACTGCGAAGCTCCGCTTCCAAACCAACAATTTTCGACAAAACCTTCCAAAGCTGCTTCGCCCTAGAAGTGTTTGGCAAAACATGCCCTTTGGCATATCTGCTTAAAACCGTAACTGGCAAACCCGTTTTGGACGCTAACTCGCGATATGTAATATTCCGCTTATACTTCGCAGTTCTAAGCAGTTCAATTGTCATCAACCGAAGTTTTAAGTCCTCCGCATGGGTGCTCATAACAATCCCTTATACACCTACAAGTCAAACATTAAAGCATTTCCATTTATTATTGCAACGCAGATTTAAAATTTCCCTCTAAAAATAACAGTGCAAAGCCTTCAATAGTAGCGGGTCCGCTGGGATTTGAACCCAGGATCTCCGGCTTAGAAGGCCGACGCGCTTTTTGGAAGCTAAGCCAATCCAAGCTGCGCCACGGACCCTTCCTTATGGATTTCATAGGAGGTGCTGAATATAGTTTTATCTCTTTGGAATTGTGCGGGCTTATGGAAAAATAGTGAACTTCAGTTTTATTCAATGTAGATTGCGGGGCGATATGGTTTGGCTGCTTTGGCTCTGTTTTTCGGGTCATAGCGTTGCGGTTCTTCTTCGCAAAAAATTTGGATTTCAGCGTTTAATTCTTGCTTCAAAAATTCTTTTGCCTCTTTTAGGGCTTTGTTTTCGTCGAAAACTCCGATTTTCAACAGTTTTTGCTTTCTCTCCATGGACATACGCTTTACTTCTTCGATGACCTTGTTTGTGAATTCTGCAACTTCATTTGCTTTGGCTTTTAATTCCGGGTCTTGCAACAATTCCTTTATTATGCCGCTTTGGAGAGCATCTGGTGAAACAGATTTTTCGATTATTTTTAGGTAGGTTTTCCACTTCCAAGAGGAAGCCGTGTAATAGCATATCCTTTTAGGTTTTATGCTTGTTGCCTTAACTATGTTTTGTGTATCCTCCAACAAATTCATGATTAATGTTTCATTTTCCTCTGCTTTGACATCCGTCTTTGTTTCATCCGGCGCTGGCCACGTGCTTAATGAAACAAAGCCTTGCCCACCCATCATCTCCCACATTTCTTCGCATATATGCGGCGCAAATGGAGCCAGCATCCGTATTTGAACATCTAATACCTCACGGAGTATGTAGGGCATCGCGTTTTCTTGCGTGGCCTTTGCGCGTTTCTGATACCATTGAACGTCTTGTTCCAATTCAAATAGGATGCTGTGGATGGCCTTTCGCACAGCTAATTTTTCCATGGCTTCCGTCGCCTTTTTGATATATTCTTGTAACCTGCTAAGCATCCACTTGTCCAGTGTTGCAAATGTCTTTTCCGAAACCTCAGTCTTCGGGTTTTTAGCTACTTCCAAGACAAGCCTATGAAGACGCTCAATTCTATCGCGCATTGATTTCGCCACTGACGGGCTAAAATCAGCGTCTTGCAACAGTTCAGCCGTTGCCAGAACACCCAGCCTTACGGGGTCTGCGCCAAACATGGCGAGGCCTTCTCGCAACGGTATTATGTTTCCAAAGGATTTGCTCATCTTTGCGCCCTCCATGGTCACATGACCGTTTGTCACTATTTGGCGTGGCCAGTGATTTTCTGGGAATATGGCTGTGTGGTTGAATATCATGAAGGTTAAGTGGTTTGGGATTAGTTCGTGGGCTGAGTGCCTACTATCAAGAGGATAAAAGTACAGGAACTCTTGGCGCATCTTCTCTAAAATTTCTATGCTCAACTTTGCTTTTTCCGCAATTTTTTTAACGTTTCCAATCCCTAGGAAAATATAATCAAAAACATCATCCGTTAGTTGGTCTGGTTTGATTTCGTGTTCTTTTATGTGCCTCGCTATGGTGTAATAAGCCATGTAAATTGTTGAGTCTGAAAGAGATTCAATAATCCAATCCTGGTCCCATGGCAATCTTGTGCCTAAACCAGATTTTCTCGCACATGCCTTTTCACGAAGCCAATCTATCACGTACTTGTATTCTGCGCGGAGTTCTTCGGGTAAAATCTTCATTTTTTCTAGGCATTTGTGGGCTAAGGCTTTCCATTCTGGGTTTCCGTAGTCTATGAACCACTGGTCTTCAAAGATTTTTACGATGCATTCTGTTCCGCAACGGCATCGAACAGGTCTATTCAAAAGCTCATACATCACTGTAACTTTGCCTTCGGCTAATAGGTCTTGTTTTACTTTTTCTTTTGCTTCAGCCACTGGCAGCCCAAAATATTTTCCGGTGATTTGCTTCATCTTGCCATTGTGGAATTCATGTCTGTAGACTTCTTTTGTGGCTTCTTCGAGTTTCGGGTCTGTTTGCTCTTTTATGCCCATTCTTTTAACTACGTCGCCTGCTGGAATTTCCGAATATGAGGGAATTTCAATTAGGGAAACGGGTTTTATGGAGTTCACGTCTTCCGCGGTTAACCCGTATTCTTTCAATTTAGGCAAGTCTCTTTTGATGTTTTCCAGCGCGACATAATCGTAGGGGGCATGTCCAGGAACGGACATTACTACGCCCGTTGCGTTTTTGGGGTCAACGAAGTCTGCTGGAAGAATTAAAATTTCGTCGCTCGTGACGGGGTTTACAGCCTTTTTCCCTATAAGCTCTTTTCCTTCAAAGCTTTCTAATATTGTGACTTTACGGTTTTGATATGCCAGTTTTTCTGCGCATTCTTGGCTCATTATCCACTTTTCATCGTTAACCGCAGCTTTCACGTATTTGGCTTTTGGATTCAGCCAAATGTTTGTAACGCCGAAGACTGTTTCTGGACGTAATGTAGCCGTCGGGAGAACCCACTCTCCAAACTTGAACTTTATTAATGTGAACTCGTCTATTTCGGGTTCAACATCGCCCACCGTGTCATGCTGCCCTACGGGATTTCCGCATTTTGGACACCAACCCACTGGGTGACTTCCGCGTTTTATGTATCCTGCTTGGTGTAGTTTGCGGAACTGCCATTCGATGAAGCGGTTGTATTGCGGGTCTATTGTTGTGAATTCACGTCTCCAATCTATGGAATAGCCTATTCGCTTCATTCCCTCTTTTATCTCTTCATGGAAGTAACGAGCCATGGCAAGAGGGTCTGTTAAGTCTTTAAGTTTCTCCTTTGGAACCTTGTAGACCTTCGTGAAGTCCTTGATTAGTTCCTCGTCGTTTTCCGCGAGACGCCTAGACATGGCTAAGACTGGAGTTCCAGTATAGTGGAAAGCCATTGGCAGAAGCACATTGTAGCCGCGCATCCGCATGTATCTGGCGTAAACATCTGCCAAAGTGTATGTTCTAGCATGTCCTATATGCTGCGGAGAGTTTGGGTATGGATAGGCGACGGTTATAAAGAACTTTGGCTTCGATGGGTCTGGGTTCGTCTCGAAAATTTTTGCCTCTTCCCAGCGCTTCTGCCATTTTTCCTCGATTTCTTTTAAAACTTCCATAAAACTTTCTGAACTGGTTTGAGAAGTATTAAAGGTTTTGTTTTCAGAGGCAGAGAACTATGTCCCTCATTTCGATAACACCATTAACTAATCTATACAAAGGCGCATTAATCTTTTACTAAACCTTCGCATATTCCAACAAGTGTTATTAACAGCTTCGAAAACTTTGATTTGAGGAATAATTTATGTCAAAGCAAAAAAGTTGGTCTGAAAAATTGAAAGACAGCAAGGGCTTACCAAAAGTTGAGAAAATAATTGAAAAAATGAGCAAAAGATGGAGTTCAGGCACCGTTGTAATTCCAGCACCCATGGAAGTTGATGAAATCATGAAGAAAGTGCCAAAAGGAAAACTCATAACCATCAACGAGATTCGCAGCACACTAGCCAAGAAACATAAGGCAACAATAGGCTGTCCCATGACAACCGGCATTTTCGCTTGGGTTGCCGCAAACGCCGCAGAAGAACAGAGAAGGAAAGGTGAAAAGAACATTACGCCATACTGGCGCACACTTAAAACAGGAGGAGTAATAAATAAGAAGTATCCGGGTGGAGCAGAAGTCCAAAAGGCGCTTCTGGAAGCAGAAGGACATAAAGTGGTGAGAAGGGGCAAAAATTATGTGGTTGTTGACTACGAAAAGGATCTTGCAAAATTATAGTTTTAATTGTTTCTTCAATGTTTCTTCTGCTTTTTCAACTGCCTCTTGCAGTTTATCGACTTTTGTTCCTCCGCCTTGGGCAAAGTTGGGTCTTCCACCTCCTCCACCGCCTAGAAGCGCTGACGCTTGTCTTACAATTTCGCCAGCGTTAATGCCTTTTTCCAGCGCCTTTTTCCCAGCCATAACCATTATCCGTGCAGTTTTACCATCAGATCCGTAAAATAGGGTGACTGTTGCCTCGTCTTTTTTGATTATTTCGTTTGCAGTTTGCACCATGCGGTCAACGTCGATGTCTTCTTTAAAATCACGCATCACTAACCTAATGTCGTTTATTTCGCGGATAACTTCTACCTCTGCCTTTGCGCCTACGCTGACACTTGCTTGCTTCGCTATTTCTTTAATAAGCTTTCTTTTCTCCGCTTTTGCCTCTTTCAGTTCATTGACAAGTTTTTCCGCAGTTTTGTCCAGTTTCTCCAGTGGAGCATTGAGGATTTCTGAAAGTTTCCACAATAACCTCTCGTTTTGTTGCACAACTTTAAGGGCTGGAATCCCAAAGGAATAAACCAGTCTTTCCACCCCATCTTGAACTCTTTCAGTGTGAATTATTTTGATAAAACCTATTTCACCAGTGTTTTTCAAGTGTGTTCCGCCGCAAGCCTCGACATCCCATTCTCCAACCTTCACAACCCTGATTTCCTTGCCTGGAACTGCCCCGCCCTGATAAAGTCTAAAACCGTATCGGCTTTCTGCTTCGCTTCTTGGCATCCAGAGGGTTTCAACTGGAATGTTCTGCAAAACGGCTTGGTTTGCCAAAGTTTCTATCATATGAACTTCTTCTGGTGTTAATCTGCGGTAATGCGAGATGTCAAGCCTAGAGCTTTCTATGCCTTTCTGAGTTCCAAACTGCCAAACATGCTGCCCCAAAACACGGCGTGCAGCCCCGTTAACAACGTGCGTAACCGTGTGGCTTTTCATGAAGCTGTAGCGCCTATCCCAGTCAATAAAGCCTTTAACCTTAGTGCCTTCCATCGGGGCTTTTCCCGTTATTTTGTGAACTACAACTTTGCCAACTTTTTTAACGTCAACAACAGCAACTTTGTCGCTGTCAAACATGAAATAGCCGTTGTCTGCTGGTTGCCCCCCGCCCTCTGGGTAAAAACACGTCTTGTCTAAAACCACGTATTCTCCGTCTACCACCTTTAGAACGGTTGCCTCAAACTCCTTCATGTACTGGTCTTTGTAATAAAGCGGTTCGGTTTCTGGAAGGTTGGCAACAGCGTTTTCAAGCCACTTCTCTGCTTTAGTTTCTTCTTCCTCCCTTGGTTTTGGGGCTTGCATGTGCCTCTGAGCAATCAGCGCATAGAAGTTTTCTGGAACTTCAACATTCAAACCTTCGTTTTCCGCTATCTGCTTAACGATTTCTGGAGGAAGCCCATGAGAATCATAAAGCTTCGTCAAAGTCTCAATAGGAATTTCTTTGGCTTTTTTCGCTTTAAGTTCGCCAGAAATTCTTTTTACGAGTCCTTCACCTCTTTTGATTGTTTCCTCGAATTTTTCCTCTTCCACCTTGAGCATTTCCATTATTTCGTTTCGCATTTCCTTGAGGTGTGGGTAATCCTTTGACCAAAGCTCAATTTGCATGTTCACTATGTCATAAAGCCTCTCAGTTATCCCCAGCATCTTCAGTAGGCGGTAGACTCTGCGGAAAAGCAACCGAGCTAAATACCCTTCATGAATGTTTGAGGGAACAACGCCTTCGGAAAGGATGAAGCTTAAACATTTAGTGTGGTCCGCAACAGCGAAGGCGTTTTCAATTGGCGTAAGATGCTTGTCCAAATAATCGATGTCTACGCCTACAAGCTCCGCCATTCGCTTCCTAGCTTCAAGCCTACTCGCCGTTTTATCCAAACTCACTAATCCGGAGAATTTGGCTGCTTCAACCAACAATTTATTATCAACTTTTATTCCAGCCATCTTGAAGATTTTATCAAGCAAACCGCCATAAACCGTGTGGAAACAACTCGGCGCACCTTGAGAAAGCCACGCATAACGGTCTATTCCATAACCAGTGTCAACAGTTCTTATAGGCAACTTCACAAACTCGTCGTTAACAACCTTATACTGCATAAAAACTAAGGTTGCGACTTCAAGCCCCCTAATAATGCATTCGACATCTGGACCAGCGTTTCCTCCGCCAACCCATACATCCTCCTTGTAAACTATTTCTTCAGATTTCACGCCCAAGTCTTCTGTAACCCACTGATGGTGATACCGAACCGTCTGGTCTTTCCAGTAAACGTCCTTGTCCGGGTAATTGAAGGCGTGGGCTCCACCCATCTCGAAAATTGTTAAATGTCTGCCAAAGGTTGGACCAGTGTTGGCTATGTCCACAAGGCGGATGCACGGCTGAGAAACCACAAGCGGGTTTGCTGGAGGCGGCGCTATTCCTTCTGTTACGTATGGTTGAAAGTCGATTATGCTTGCGTGGGTTAAGTAAATGTCGTCTCGCCACCGGGCCACAACTGGATAAGGTTTTATTCGCATATGTCCGTGCTTTTCAAAAAATGAGAGAAAAGCCTCACGCATTTCAGAGAAAGTGTAGCTTCTCTTAGTCGGCGGGTTATCTATAAAAGAGTAGTAAGCGCAGCCCTCTGAAGTTGCCTCTCCACAAGTTTCTTGGTCTGGGTTCTGCGTCCAAAAATATTCTCCACATTTTGGGCAAAGCTTCCTAACGTAGCCAGCTTCTTTAAAGAATGGAAGGCTATATTCCTCTTCTGGAAACTTCTTTTTCAATTAACCCAAACTCCAATGAGCATTAATTTGGATTTCAATGGATTAACGAGTTCAAACATTTAAACTATTTGTGATTCTTCACATTCTTCTTGCCAGTAGTTAACTATGTCATTAGCTGCAAATTCAATCAACCAATTTTGAAGCCGAGTAAGAAGCCGGCGAAGAAGCTTCCGAAGAAAGGAATTATAGATATCAGACCAATCAACCACCCAGCCGCTTCACCAGCAAACTTTAGCAAACCGGCTAAGGAATCCCATAGTCTCTCGTAATTTATGTTTATTATTCCGCTTACCCCCATGTAGAGAAGCGCTATTATAAACGAGCCTATCACCACTAATACTAGTTTGCTTATCTTCTTGAATGCAAAACCAACTATAAAACCGCCTATTCCACCTAAGCCGAGTTGATAGACAAGTGGCGAAACTATTTCACTCAAGTCAGATCTCTCCTTTCTTTACATTGGCTGTCGCAAATTTGATTTAAATATGTTTGTATTAAATAACTTTAAAAGCATTTGCAAGCAGAGGCGAATTCTCGCAGTTGCTTTAGAACATGTTTGTTGTTTTGATTTTCAGAGCTTGGATTGAACAGAAACATTACCGTATGATGTGAAGGGAGCTTGAATGGTGGTAAACCTACAGAACAATGGGGGCATTTACTACGGGCGGAAAGAGACCTTTTCACAAGAGTGGAAGGCGGAGAGGAGCTTTACCAAATGCTTTGCGAAATCTTCAAAGTCGACGAAGGAAAACCTAAGGAAAATGCCATTCGTCAATCAATTTTTCAACTTTTGCTTGCCGTTTCTCTAAACCATAACGCCTAAAGGGTTTAGTCAAATGCCTCTGAGAGCGGGGCGAGGTTATGTAAAGACCTCTTTTTATCTCACGTTTAATTTTAACCTCAACCTTTCCGAGCCCACTGTATTTTGAGCCACATTTTTCACATCTGAAACCTTTCCCTTTTCCCATAGACTTCAGTCTTTTGCCACACGTTGGACAAAGGGGATTCTGATAAACAACTTTTGGCGCAAGCTTCAATAAGCGAATTTTTTCAAGGTTTATTGTTAATGGGTTCTTCTGTGAGGATTTGCGAACACCACCATAAACTTCAACATAATCTCCCACAATCAGTTTGCTCGCAATCCTGCGTAAAGCGCCAGTTGGCTCGTAGGCTGCGCAGTCAACCAGTCCACTATCATCTTTAATTGAAAAAATAACATGTCTTCTTGGGATGATTTTCGGCTCAGAAGCCACAAAACCTATAGCAATAACAGGGCTGTAAGGCTTTATTTGGCTGAGTTTTTCAACTCGCTTTAGGTGAGCGTCTGTTCCCTGATTCGTGCGGAATATAACCCATCTTTCTATTGGCTCCAAGGGCTTAACCATGCTAAAGGCTTTTTTGACAATTTCTGGCGTTTCTCCTCTGATGCCAAAGAGGATGGGATCCGGACCTCGGGGCGTAATAATCACTCTTTTCTTTTCCAAGTCCACATTGTTGAAGGTGTAAGGCTGTGTTGCCTCGTCCATTTTGAATATGGAATCCTCGTCAACCATCCTCTTTAAGCCATAGTTCTCTGGAATGCGGTAAGCGATAATTTCGTATGTGTGGTCGCCTTGGAGGGTTTCGCCGACAGCTGCCAGACCGCCAATAATCCCTCTACCATTTTTGAAGCCCACGGCTTCAGCCCTAAACTTCTTTACAAGTTTCAAAGCTTCTTTTAGGCTTACAACACCAGTTATGGCTTTTTTGGAGAAATTTTTAACTTCTTTTGGAATTTTTGTCCTTTCAAAAAAGACTATGCCTGGTTCTGTTCCCTTAAAATCTAGGTCAGAATGTTCTTCTACTGTGCTTATGACCGTTTCTTTAATTTTGTCTTCAACGTCTCTGTTGTATTTTATTCTTAGACATAAAGCTCCATTTCCTCTGGTTTTCCACGGCACATTGGGATTAAGCCTAATTAAATTCGGGTAGTCAATGAATTCTACTCTGAGCTGTTGCAGTTTTTCCACCAAAAGGGCGGCGATATATGTTGTACATCCTTTCCGCGTTGAATCTGTGTCGTCAAACCCTACATGCATAGTTTCAGTAACCATCTTGTTAAAGGATTTTCCCTCCAAACTTTTAGGGTATTGCTGAGTTGAGCGTGTCAACGGTTATTGACTTGTTAGTCAAGACTAATAGAATTATATTATTTAGCCTGAATTGTTTATTCATGTGATAACGATGAGTTCGAATGACTTATTTGAGGCGATTTCACACCCGTTACGGATTGATATTCTTAAAATATTAGCTAAGAAGCCTCACCGTTTCGCTGATATCAAGCGAATGCTTAAGATAAATAGTAGTGGTCTTCTAGATTTTCACCTAAAGAAGTTAGGCGACCTGGTGAATTTGGATGCAGAGGGACGCTATATTTTTAACCGAAAAGGGGTTTGCCGCGCTTCAAGCAGTGGAGGTCGCATCAAAAATTTGCTGGCAAAAGAGGGCTTTCTACCTGAACCTCACGGCATGCATTCTAATAAATACATATTTTTTACTAGTTAATCAAGCAAGTCCAATAGTATTGCTTACAACTATAGTATGGATTTCATTTTACAGTTATTGGACTTTTCTCAGAAGACGAGTACGCGTTCCGTAATTCGCTTCTATAAAAGTGCGGTTATGTTTAAAACTTGGTCTAAATCTGGAATTTTAAATAAATTTATTTCAAGGTTAGCTAATGTAGAAATTAGTTAAACTATAAACTATTGGGGAGGAACCTAATGGCGCAACAAGCAGTTGTGAGGGTTGAAGGGCTTGTAGTTGCTTATGGCTCTTTTGTGGCTGTTGACAACCTATCTTTCACCGTCCAATCAGGAGAAATTTACGGTTTGCTTGGTCCCAACGGGGCTGGCAAAACCAGCACAATAAAGGCTTTGGTCGGTGTTTTGCAGCCGCGATTTGGTAAGATTGAGATTTTTGGTATGCCACTTTCAGACGAGGGGGCTGTGAAAAATCAGATTGGTTATGTTCCTGAAGAAGTTGTTTTGTTTGACTCGCTTACTCCGAGAGAATTTTTCGAGTTTATAGCTTCAGTGAGGCGTTTAAAGGCGGAGGTTGTTAATCCTAGACTTGAAAAGTTAGCCTATGCCTTAGACATTAAACAATATTTTGATACTCCAATTGCTGCCTTATCAAGAGGAAACAAGCAGAAAGTGGCTGTAACTGCAGCTTTACTACATGAGCCGAAGCTTTTGATTCTAGACGAACCACTAATAGGTTTAGACGCTCGCTCTTCAAAAATATTAAAGGAAATGATAACATTCCATGCTAAAAAGGGCGGAGCCGTCATATTTTCAACGCACATAATGGAAGTTGCAGAGAAATTATACACGAGGGGCGGAATAATAAACAAGGGGCGGCTTGTGGGTGAAGGAACTGTTGAAGGACTGCGCAAAATCGTCGAAAGCGCCGAGGGTTCTTTGGAAGACATTTTCCTTAAAGTGACTGAACAAGAGGCGGATATGCGGGAAATAATAAGGGCTTTAGAAGAGGAGCAATACCTGTGAAGATTACCGAGTTGTGGCGACTATCTCACACAGTATATAAGGAAGTTTCTTTTCAGTCAATTTTCTCTCTCCGCACTGGCGCAATTCTTCCCCGAAAAGAAAGCGACATTGAACGCCTTGTTAAAAACGCTGAAGTGAACACTTTAATCAGCAAAATTCTAACAACAATTTTCATAGCCGCTTTTGGCTTTTCGTTTTTTCTTTCCACAACTACTATAACGGGACCAACAGAAACCTCTAAGGAACTGGTAGTAGCCGGCGGCGTCACAGCCTTTCTCGCCATATTGCTGTTTCTAATAGCTTTTATGGGGCTTCAAGTTGCAACATCCTTTGTTTCCTCAAAAATCGCCGAGATTTTAAGCACTCTTCCCCTTTCAAAACGTGACATTTCGCAATTGGTTTTCCTTTCTTTCATAAGAATATTTGACATACCGCTCATTGTCGCGCTAACAATTTTTCCTATCATATACGCTGCTTCCAGCGGCTCGTTTCTGGGCGGGTTAGTTTCTTTCCTCAGCGTTGGTGTAACGGAAATTTTCGCCTTAGCCCTTACCATAAGTCTAGCCAGATTTTTCTACTCCAGAATTCTCAGTTTAGGCGGAAGGTCCATGTGGAAGGCGCTCTTACGATTCATCTTCTTGATTATCTGGATCCTCCCATCGTTCGGGGCCTATCTTGTAGTTAACTTCGCCGTGCAAATCGCCCAAACATTCGCCTCAATAGCTCAAGCGTTTTCCTCTTTTGCTCCCGCCAACACTGCTTTCTATAGAAGGCTTAGCCTCCATCTACACACGGAGCCTCCCACTTAAAAAGAGGACACTAATACTTGCTAAAGTGGCATTAACAACGGTCATATACACGTTTTCTTTAGTTGTTCTTTTTGCTCCAGCAGCATTTTTGAAAAAGAATTTTGTTTTTATCCTAACTTTTGGGGCAATCCACACGCTTTCAGTTGCATCCGCAAGCATGCTGGAGCTTAAAATTTTGATGGACAAATTTTGGAGCGAGGCTTTCGCTTTGGACAATGTCTATGCGAGACTAAGCACTTTCATTCTCGTCCTTGTCCCTGGGCTTATTATGGTGTTAATTCCCACAATGGTTGCTTTAATAGCATATCTCCTAGCTGATTATTTGATGGCTTTAGCAGTTTTCTTCACTGTTGCCATTTCAGAATTTGCCATCATAGGATTAATTGTTTTTCGCAGGTAGCCTTGTAAAGGTTAAAAAAGTGAGTGGATTTTATTTGCTGGCTCCTTCCTCAATAACTATCATTGTTAATGTTGACCTAACCTTGTCAAGCCTTCTTATGCGCCAAGTCACAATTTCTTTAAGCTTATCCATGGTGCTCGCTTTAACTCTGGCAACGATGTCATAAACGCCGTAAACGGCGAAAGCCTCATCTACCCCCTCAACTTTCTTCAACTCTTTCAGCACATCGTTTTCTGAACCTATCTCTGTATTAATCAACACAAAGGCTGTCGGCATATAAACCTCCTCACTTAATGTTTACTCTTATGGGTTAAAATATTTTGCTACTCTAAAACCATGACTTGTTCCACATTTTTACCCAGCAACTTTATTTAAATACTTTGAGTTTACTGATTTTTACTTTAATGTAAAAGTTTCGAGGTTAGATAATGGCATATACCAATCGGAAAAGAGACATTGTATATTCTCAACTTCGTTCAATCGAGTCTGAGCTTTCAAGTGCATTAGCAGCGATAACTGATGTTGAAAGTAAGCTGGCACATATTGAAGGAGCTATGGGTTCGCTTCCAAGTAGACTTACAACAGTTCGTGGACGCGGGTACGCTGCCATGGGGCATTTGGAGAAAAGCATAGAACTGTTAACAAAGAAGTGGATGGAATCCGCCCCGCTTCTTAAGCAAGCTTTTCTTAGTAACGTTCAACCATTAACAGCGCAAATTCACATATTAGAGTCGGAAGCAAGAAAACTACGCGCTGAAATAGACCGCGGCAACATCCTTTACTCTCAGTCTTTGGCAGCCCGCCTTCAAGCTGACGCTTCCTCTTTGAAGATGAGAGCGATTTCTGAAGCAAGCAAGGTAAGCGCACCCATAACCGAATTAACATTAAGCATCAATGCTATAGACAGAGACTTGAAAATAGCTGAAAAAACTGTTGAACTCTTTTCTCAAGCCTCCTTCCCATTAAAGCCCAATGAAAACCCAGTCCTAGCTATAGAAGGAAAAATTATGATAGGTGAAAAAAATGAGGGAACCCTGTATTTCACTAATCAGCGTTTCATTTTTGAAGGGAAACGAGAAGTTATTTTAGAAAAGAAACTTTTCATAGCCACAAAAAAGAAACTTGAGCGCGTAGTCCTTATAGAGCAACCCATCGGCGCATTGCAAGAGATATCCAAGGGAAGAGTCGGATTAATCGCCTGGACCGGAATATACATTCGCTTTAAGCCTGAACGCAGCATAGAGGAGACACCTTTTGACGTGAAGGACTGGGAAGCTGACGTGATTACAAGATTCTTTAACTACATAATTGGCGGAGAAGCTGACAGAGATATCGCCACAATAAAGGGTATAACGGTCAAAGAAACCCCTTCTATCGCGATTGTTCGATGTCCTAACTGTGGCGCTCCATATACACGCGAAATTTACAGGGGACAGACTTCTGTACAATGCGAATACTGCGGGGCCGCGATATTAATTAGGTGAAAGAGAAGGATAATCTTATCTTTTATTCGCCGATAATACTTATTTAGGTTTGGGTATGTTGAGCGAAAAACGTGAAGATGATTTTATTTTAAGCAGAGAAATGCGCGCCTTAGAAATTAACGCCGAATATTTTGGAGTTTCCCCCCTTCAACTCATGGAGAACGCAGGACACAACGTAGCCCTAGAAATCGCTTCAAGATTCAAACCCGAGAAATCAGTTGCCATTTTCTGCGGCTTAGGCGGAAACGGCGGCGACGGCTTCGTCATTGCAAGACATCTGTCCTCCCTAGACTTCAAAGTAACCGTCATCTTAGCTGGAAAGGGAAAGGACATTTCTCACAAGGCGGCTTTGGAAAACTGGAACGCTCTGCAATCTCTAAAAGAAAGTATAGTTATCCACGAGGTTTCAGACAGTTCGCTAATACCACAGGTAAACGCAGAAATAGTTGTAGATGCCCTTCTTGGAACAGGCACTAGAGGGATGCTTAAACCACCAATTTCCAATCTAGTTGAGAAAATAAACTCTCTCGGAGCTTTTCGGGTGGCTGTAGATGTGCCAACAGGCATAGACTCAGACACTGGAGAAGTTTTGGGAAACGCCGTAAAAGCTCACTTGACAATAACATTTCACAAACCAAAAAAGGGACTTGAAAAAGCTAAGGACTACGTCGGCGAACTTGTCGTAAAAAGCATAGGTTTGCCCAAAGAGCTTGAAAATTACGCCGGACCAGGCGACGTTCTACTTGTTAATAAACCCCGTCCTCGCGAATCCCGTAAAGGAGACTTTGGACGCTTACTAGTTATAGGAGGAAGCGAAACCTTTTCTGGAGCTCCAGCTATGGTGGCGTTGGCAGCCCTCCGTACGGGTGCTGATTTGGCTTATGTTGCTGCGCCCGTAAAAACTGCCCACACCATTTCGGCCATGTCGCCTGACCTTATCACCATAAAGCTTTGGGGCGAACACTTGAATCCAGGCAATATACCGATTTTAAAGGCTTATGTGGGAAAGGTAAGCGCTGTGGTTCTAGGTCCGGGATTAGGATTGCATACAGAAACGAAGGAGGCGGTTAAAGCCATAGTTGAGATCATCGAAGGCGCTGGTAAACCATTGCTTTTGGACGCAGACGGCTTAAAGGCTTTTGCGGAATTCAAAAGGAAATTGAATGTACCGGCGGTTTTAACTCCTCACGCGGGGGAATACGCTATACTGGCTGGAAAGGGACTTCCAGAAAATTTTAAAGAGAAAGTTTTGGAGGTGCAGAAAACAGCCGCTGAATTAGGCGCTACAATACTGCTAAAGGGCTCAATTGACATTATTTCTAATGGAAAACGCTTCAAACTTAACTTCACTGGAAATCCAGGCATGACTGTTGGTGGGACTGGAGATGTGCTCTCGGGAATTGTTGGCGCTTTTCTCGCTCAAGGCGCAGACCCATTTGAGGCTGCTGTTGCTGGCGCTTTTGTTAATGGCGCCGCTGGAGACTTTGTTTTGGAGGAAAAAGGTTATCACATGATTGCAACAGACCTTTTGGAATGGATTCCACACGTTTTGAATGATCCGATGAGCCATTTAAAGGTGCGAAAAACTATTGCAAAAAACAGTTAGCATAGTTGTCTATCATGCTGGACAATGCGACCCTAAAAAATGCACGGCTTTAAAACTTAAGCGTCACAGTTTAGTCAGATTGGTTCATCAAATCAAGTTTATTCCAAGAAGGGCTGTAGTGCTTAACCCCCTTTCTAAAATAACTTTTTCACCCGCTGACAGACAGCGTATAGAGAAATTTGGGTTAGCCGCCTTAGACTTCAGCTGGGAACATGCTGAAAAGGTGTTGCTTAAAAGTGTTCGTGGAACATCACGATGCTTACCATACTTGATAGCTGGAAACCCGGTCAACTTCGGGAAACCAACAAAGCTCAGCACAGCTGAAGCTTTAGCAGCAGCTCTCTACATTGCTGGGTTTAAAGAAGAAGCTTGTAAGCTTCTTTCGGTCTTTAAATGGGGGCACACATTTCTAGAACTTAACAAAGAAAGACTTGAAAGCTACTCAAAGGCAAATGACAGCAAAGCCATGATAGAATTGCAAAAACAGTTCATGTAGCATCTTTTGCCATCTCTGTAATCATTACAACCCGAATTTTCGACGCTTTTTTACTATGTAATCTTCCTAAGATTTAAAGGGAACAACATATAACTTTGTTGTTTGTATCTGCGAGGTTGTGTGAGAAAATGCGAGAAAGAGAACTTCTCATGATTCCTGGCCCAACGAACGTAGACCCATCAGTACTACGAGCCCTGAGTAAACCGTCGCTTTCTCATACAAGTCAAGAATTTGCCCACATCTTTAAAGAAGCTCTGAATAATCTGAAAGAAGTTTTTATGACCAATGGAGAAGTTTTTGTAATTGCTGGATCTGGAACTTTGGCTTTGGAGATGGCCATTGCCAACATAATCGAGAGAGGAGACAAAATTTTAAACACAGTTTCCGGGTTTTTCGGGCATTATTTCGTTGAAATAGCAAAGATTCATGGAGCAAAGCCGAGGGTTTTAGAAGTTCCCTGGGGTAAAGCCATAAAACCCGAACAAGTGAGAGATGCTTTGAAAGAAGGCGATTTTAAGGCCGTGACAGTTACACATGTGGAAACTTCAACTGGCGTAATGAATCCCATCAGGGAAATCGGTGAAGTCGTCAAAAAGTATAGTGACGCCATTTACATAGTTGACACCGTTTGTTCGCTTGGCGGAATAGAAGTTCGAGTTGACGAGTGGAACATAGACATCTGCGCTTCTGGATCGCAAAAATGCTTGGGTGTTCCACCGGGCTTGGCTTTACTTTCTGTAAGTCCAAAAGTCTTGGACTTTTTGGAAAAAAGAAAAAGTTCAGTGGGATTTTGGTATGGAAACCTTAAAAATTGGCTGCCAGTTATGAGAGACCCAACAAAGTATTTCGCAACTCCACCCGTGAACATGATTTACGCTCTTAACGAAGCTTTGAAAATGCTGCTTGATGAAGGGTTAGAGAAACGGTTTAAAAGGCACCACATTTTAGCCGAAGCTCTAAGGGCAGCCATGAACGCATTAAACCTCAAACTTGTGGCAGACCAAGAATACGCTTCTGACACGGTAACAGCCGTTTACTATCCGGAAAAAATCGAAGATGACAAATTCCGTAACGAAATGAAAAATCGGGGAGTAATCGTTGCGTCAACTCTTGGCCCAATAAAAGGGAAAGGGTTTAGAGTTGGCCATGTAGGGAATGTAGGTCAAAACGATATAATGTCAACAGTGGCTGCCATAGAGGCAACGTTGAGAAAGCTTGGCTACGAATTTACTTATGGCGCTGGATTAAAAGCAGCTCAGGATAAAATTCTTCTCCTATGAATCTGATCAGTGTTTGATGCTAAATGTTTTCTGAGGAGCTAAAGAAATACCTTAAAAGGATGAAAGTTGACATCGAATTTTTCGAGTTTAAGGGACACACTGTGACTATTGACGTTGCCGTCAAGCAGTTTGGCGCGCCTCCTGAAGGGATAATAAAGAGCATAATCTTTATGGATGATGCTGGTTCGCCTTTACTTGCAATCGTCACCGGTGATAAAAGGGTAAGTGAAGAAAAGCTTGCTAATGCCGCCGGAGTTAAGAGTGTTAGAAGTGCTAATCCTATTGGAGTGAAGGTTTTCACCGGTTATGATGCTGGTGCTGTTCCACCTGTTGCCCATAAAACGCGTATTAGAACTTTCATTGACGAGAGAAGTATGGCATACGAAAAGGTTATCGGTGGCGGCGGACAAATTAACATGCCTTTTGAGATTAATCCGATCGGAATAAGAGGACGAACGAACGGCGAAGTTAAAGATATAAGTGAATGAAAATGGAAGCAACCGTGGACTTTTACACGTTCGTTTTCTCGGCGATTTTATTATCTTTGTCCGGAGTAATGTCTCCAGGTCCATTGTTCGCTGCGACAATTGCACGATCCTTAAGGGATAAGATGGCTGGGGTTTTGATATCTCTTGGACATGGAGTTGTGGAGTTTCCCTTGATGTTTCTGATTTATTTTGGCTTTACACAGTTTCTTGTTTCAGATGAGATGCAGAGAACGGGGATTCAGAGAATTATTGGTTTTTTCGGAGGTTTAATCTTGATATTTATGGGTATTCAGTTATTCAGAACTCGGAAAAAAAACAATAATGAAAGTTCTTATCTAAAATATGGTTCGCTTGCTGCGGGAATTATTACAACCGGCAGCAACCCATATTTTCTCTTATGGTGGGCAACAATTGGCACCGACTTAGTGATGAACGCTGCCGCATTTGGCTTTATAGGTTTTTCAATATTTGCCATAGTACATTGGTTATGCGACTTCTCTTGGAATACCGTTGTCTCCGTAACAGTTTTCAAGTCTAAACGGTTTTGGAACGAAAAAGTGCATGCAATAATACTTGGCTTTTGCGCCGTCACCTTCATCGGGTTCGGTGCTTGGTTCGTTATTTCAGCTTTGCTTTAAGAAAATTTTAAACGTGAAAAACCTCTTTAACAAAAGGAAGGAAGGGAAAATCTTATGGAGTTTCAAGTTGGCAAAGCAAAGGTTGTTCTGGTTCAAGGAGACATAACAGAACAAGAAACAGACGTCATAGTTAACGCTGCCAACCCAACCTTGATGGGTGGAGGAGGTGTGGATGGTGCAATTCACCGCAAAGGCGGACCAAAAATCCTCGAAGAATGCAAAAAAATAAGAGCGACCGAATATCCCGACGGTCTTCCAACCGGAAAAGCCGTCATTACTTCTGGAGGCAACTTAAAGGCGAGATACGTTATTCACACTGTTGGACCAGTGTGGCGAGGCGGTGGAAGCGGCGAACCAGAACTGTTGGCAGATGCCTACCGTAACTCCTTAAAATTGGCGGTTTCTAAAGGTTTAAAGACCATAGCCTTTCCATCTATAAGCACTGGCGCTTATGGATATCCCATTGAAAAAGCAAGTCAAGTAGCCATATCAACCGTTAAGGAGTTTTTGGAAAAAGAGGATAAACTTGAAAGAGTGGTTTTTGTGTTGTTTTCAAGCCGCGACTTGGAAATTTACAAAGATGCAGCAAAGAAAATCTTTAGATAATTAAGGGTTTAAGCGTAGGCTGCGAATCCTTTGCCCAATATCGTGTAGCCTGTTATTAACTTCATTATTTCACTTGTGCCATCTGGAATCGTCATCATCCTCGCGTCTCTGTAGTACCTTTCCAATGGCATTTCGTCTGAAAGCCCTAAGCCACCGTGAATTTGTATTGCATCATATGTCACCTTGACAGCAGCTTCTCCACCATACACTTTAGCCATCGAAGAAAGCCTTCTAGCCTCTGGAATGCCCTTTGCAATAGCATCTATGGCTTTGTAGCCTAAAAGCCTGCCAGTCTCTATTAAAACACTCATGTTGTAGAGCATTTCTTGGATGAGTTGGAATTTGCCGATGGGCTTGCCAAACTGCACTCTCTCCTTTGAATACTTTACAGAAGCCTCGAAAGCAGCTTCAGCTATTCCTATCGACGCTAAGCCCATGCCAGCTCTTGGCAAAGTCATAAATGCGGTGAAAGGCGACATCTGTCTAAAAAGCCGCAACATCCCTTTTGAAAGTGGCAGAAGCTCCGTCAGTTTAGGGTCCGACATGGCCTTAGCCATCATAGTATTCATTTCATTTTCTTTTGGAGCTTTGCAGTCAACCAAGAACATTTCGTCTGTAGGGGATGCCCTCCAGCCTATTTTATGCAGTGCATTTGTTTCGAAAGGCGAGACTTCTCGGTCTACGAGGAAGAAGGAATTTGCTCCGGTGGTTAGGTCTTTGGCGCCGACTAAGGCTGCATCTGCAATTGATGCGTTACTTATCCATGTTTTGTTACCGTTAATTATGTAGTAGTCGCCTTCCAATTTTGCCGTGGTTTTAAGGTTTGAAGTGTCGCATCCAGCTTCTGGCTCTGTTTCGGCAAAGCACCCAATAAATTCTGCGCGTTCAAGTTTTGGTAGTAGTCTGTCTTGTGTTTCCTCAGATGCTAAAGGGATAAACGTTGCTGGTATGCTGCTTATTACCAATAGTGGCAGTATGCTCACCCAAACCTTTCCAACTTCTTCGGCTATTATTCCAAACATTATTGGATCTTCAGCGAAAACTGTCTTTGCGCTTTCAGGGTCTAGTCCAACGCCAACTTTTTTGAACTTCTTCATTATGTCTATTGCTTCCGCCTTCGTAAAGGGACCTTTTTTGTCCCGTTCGTCCGCAATCGGCGCGAACTCTTTCTGTAAGAGTTCTCGAAGACTGTCTCTGAACATTTTTTCTTCTTGCGTAAACTCAAAATCCATTTTGCAACATCCTCCGCTCACCTAAACATTCACCGTTATTTAATTTCTTATTTTCAACGAAATATTTTTTACAATAAAAGTCCATAAGTCATAATTTACTTCTTTCCATCTCCGGATTTAAAGGTGTCCTACTCTTACTTGATGTTTAGTATAGTAATAATTATTTTTGAGCGAGTTTGGAAGCGCAAATCATTGTATTATATTACGCAGAATACCGTTCTTTCCGATTCTTAATTGTCTCTCGCCTCTAAATGTTGATGTGCTCGCGTTTTCAATTTGGACAACGTCCCCTACGGATATAGCGTCAATTTGTTTGTTCCATAAGCATAGCTTAATCGTCCCTGTCTCGTCTGCTATCAAAGCGTTGGCTACGCTGGCATAATTTCCAAACTTTGTAAAAACAATCGTCGGTTTCGCAATTTCAACAACCTTAGCCTTTAAATTAATTTTTTTCATCCCTACTCGCAAGTCTCTAATTTGGAAAGAACGTGGTCGATTATTTTTTTGAATTAAGTGTTTTTGGAGTATCACATTCCTTTTGAACTCCTTTATTGGATTACCTTGTTTTGATAGAAATTCTTCAGGTATTGGGAACTGGGCAACAACCTTCGCACCTTTGGTTATCAAAATGGTGACCTTGTTCTTTTGTTTGTCGCGGCACTCAATTGAAAGGCTTCCACATTTGGATTTCTTGTTTTCGCTCGCTGAGATTAGCGCGTAGAAAAACCTGTCGGGGTCAACTTCATACTTTACAGAAAGAAAAGCGAGGTATTCGCCGTGTGACACTTTGTTTCGCATTGTTTTCCTACTTTTTTGAGAGTGTTATTTCCATTGTTGAAACCATCCTTGCCTTGTTTTCGCCTTCTCTCGGCGGCATTTCCGCTGTGCCTATGGATATTTTGCTTATTTGCAAGTCTTTTAGGAATCGCCTTCGGGCTATTTCGGCTACGTCGACCGCTGTTGTAATTGCTTGTCCGCGTGCTTTCAACGTTATTTCTTTGTCGTTGCTTGCTGAAAGGCTTGTTATTATTGCTAGAACATATGCCATCGGTGGTTTGCTTCCAATGAAGATAACATCTTTATTTTCTGTCATCCCTTTTTCACTCCTTTTATGTTTTTATGTAACGTTGCTGTGTCTGCGCGTCTGTGAATGACAGAACGTTACTGATATACAGTGCTTAATCTTGCTTATAAGGACGCATGGAAAAAATTTAGTAGATAATGAGCGTTATATTACTTAACAAACTTCGTTGGGTGCTTTTTGAACTTTTTCCTGCAAATTAATGAGCAAAAATAGTAGGTTTCGCCTTCATAAGTGATTTTGAACTTGGCTGTCTTTTCGTCGAGAATTATTCCACAGACCGGGTCTTTAGGCATTTTAGTTTTAACCTCATTTAAAAGTGTACTCTCTACCTATTATGCTTAGTGGATGAATGAATCGGTTATCTCTTCTATGTGCGTTTTGGTTAGAGCTTTTATAGTGTTTAATTCCGCAATTTCTCCGTAACCTACAAGCGTTATGGCTGTTCCACTCTGCCCCTTTCTGGCGGTTCGCCCTATCCTATGAAAATAGACTAAGGCGTCTTGGGGAACATCATAGTTTATTATGTGTGTTACTCCTTGAATGTCTAAACCCCGTGCGGCAACGTCTGTTGCAACAAGCAACTTTAACTTGCCTTTTCTGAAAGAGTCTGTAACGAAGTCTCTTTGCGGTTGAGTTAAACCAGCATGCAACGGTTTTGCATCACATCCCCTTTTTCTCAGTTTATCTGCAATTATGCTTGTCTCCGATCGGGTTTTGCAGAATATTATGGCTCGCTCTATATGGTTCTCGTCCAGAATGTTGCATAAAACTTCGAATTTGCTGTGAGAGTTTACAACCACGTAATACTGGCTTATTTGTGAAAGAGCTATTTCGTCCTTGCTAACAAGTATCTTCTTCGGATTCTTCATGTATTTGTTACATAATTTCATCACTGTCTGGTCTATTGTTGCCGAGAAAAGGCTTGTCTGCCTACTGGATGACACTTTTGAAAGTATGTATTCAATGTCACCTCTGAAACCCATGTCCAACATTCTATCCGCCTCGTCTAAAACAACAACCTTTACCAACGCCAAATTTAGGATAAGTCTATCAAGCAAATCAATTACGCGTCCTGGTGTGCCAACGATAATGTGACCGCCTTTTTCAAGCGCATATATTTGTTTTTCAATTGGTTCTCCTCCGTAAACTGGTAAAACTTTCAGTTTCGTGTATTTTGCAAGTTGGCTGATGTGTTCTGCAACTTGAACGGCGAGTTCGCGAGTTGGCACCAACACCAAGCCTTGAACACCCTTTACTTCCGGGTTTAGCCTTTCAATCATCGGAATGCCGAAAGCCGCGGTTTTTCCCGTTCCAGTTTGTGCCTGTCCAATAACGTCTTTTCCTTCAAGTAATGGCGTTATGGCTTGAGCTTGAATTGGAAAAAGATTATCGAATCCAAGATCTTCGATGCTTCTCATAACTTCCATACTTAGTGGTATATCTTTAAACTGTTGTATTTGCATATTTTCATTACTCCTGCCACAAAACTTTTCATGCATTTTTCAAGAGAGCTTTTCAAAAAGCCTCGTCGACTACATGAATTAATGTGCCAGCAACACCAAACACAACACGCCTATAAAAAGGTTTAGTCTTAAAAGAAGAAAACCGCAGATAAAATTAACCCTTTACAGGTGACATTAGCCTTTAACAACAGCCAAGGGAATCATTCTCGCAACTTTCGTAGCTATTCCAACCTTATCGCTTACTTCTGCAACAATGTCAACGTTTTTATAGGCTGGATCCGCCTCCTCAGCCAAAACAACCGCGCTAGCAGCCCTAACGTAAATGCCCCGCTGCTCTAACGCCTTCTTTATGTCTCCACCCCAAAATCTTCGCTTAGCAGCGTTTCTACTCATCATTCTTCCAGCACCGTGGGCTGTGGAGCCAAAGCTTATTTGCATAGCTTTTTCCGTACCGACCAAAAGCCACGAACTTGTTCCCATACTTCCAGGAATTAGCACCGGTTGACCATGTGAACGATAGTCTGCTGGGATTTCTGGATGCTCTGGTGGAAAGGCTCTGGTTGCACCTTTTCTGTGAACCCACACTTTCTTCTGCTGTCCATTTACGTTGTGAGTTTCTATTTTTGCGATGTTATGGGCGACATCATATACAAGTTTTAAACCGAACTTCTCTGGGTCTTCCTTGTAAACTTGCTGAAAACTCTGCCTAACCCAATGCATTATTGCTTGGCGATTGGCGAAAGCATAATTCACCGCACACGCCATTGCTTGATAGTAATCCTCTGCCTCGTTGCTGTTTCCAGGGGCACATGCCAGCTCACGGTCTGGCAAAACAATTTTATACTTGTGAACAGCTCTCTCCATAACTCTCAAGTAGTCTGAGCATATTTGGTGTCCAAATCCTCTGGAACCGCAATGTATCATTATGGTTACTTGCCACTCATGGTCTATTCCAAAAGCTTTAGCCGTTCTCGAATCGTAAATTTTATCAACTTTCTGTATCTCTAGGAAGTGATTTCCTGAACCCAAAGTGCCTATTTGAGTTAAACCTCTATTCTTCGCAGTTGTTGAAACCTTATCTGGGTTTGCGCTTTTCATGCACCCTCTTTCTTCGCAGTGTTCTGCATCCTCAGACCATCCCAAGCCTTGGTCTATAACCCACTGAACACCCTCAATAACAAGCCTATCCAAGTCAGTAGCAGTAACCTTAAAGTCTTTTCTGCGACTTCCAAGCCCGCATGGAACGTTTTCAAAAATTGCGTTCGCAAGTTGGGCAAGCTTCGGTCTAATGTCTTCTTCAGAAAGATTTGTTGTTAACAAGCGAACGCCACAGTTTATGTCATAACCAACGCCTCCGGGGCTTATTACACCTTCCTCATAATCTGTTGCAGCCACACCCCCTATTGGAAAGCCATATCCTTCATGTCCGTCGGGCAGCGTAATTGCATGTTTATAAATTCCCGGCAAATGGGCAACATTCGCGCATTGCTCAAGAGTTCTATCCGTCTGCATTTTCTCCAACAAGTCTTCATTAGCAAAAATTATGCCTGGAACGCGCATTCCAGGCTTATACTGTGGAATGCGCCAAGTATAATTATCTATTTTCTCAAGGGGGACTTTTTCAGATGGTGGACGACTCTCTCCTTCTTCCATAAATTTCACCTACTGCTAAGGTTTGAAGGTCAAATATAAAATGATATTGGTGCGTATGACAGAGCATTATAGTAAGCTATTTTGTTTTTCAACAAAATCAACTATGCCCAGAACGCTTTCGTTAAAAACTGCATGACTTAAAATTGGATGAGCTCTAATGAAGCCTTCAGCCTTCTTCAAAAGTTCATCTTCCGCAACTATCCTACTCACTATAGTTTCAAGATTCTCTCGTTTCTCCAACCCTTGTTTTACAACTTTCGCCCAAAGCTTAAGTTGCTCTCCATAAGTTTGAAGCTTACACACACCATCGAATGCTTCACCAAAGTGACTGTAATACAAAACCCTAGGCTTTAAGTTTACAAGCTTTGCTAAGGAAGAAAGTGCGATGTCTAAACGAAATGGCGGAGGAGTTGTAGGTATGTGAATATCAAACTCGCTCAAGTAAAATCCAGCAGCATCTCCGCAGAAAATGCCACCGCTTAACGGTTCATAGTAGCTTAAGTGATGCGAGGCGTGACCGAGAGTTTCCACAACTTTTAGCTGGACACCATTTCCAATGTCAAAAACCATACCATCTCCCGCCGTGATAATCTTATCTTCCGGAATTGGTTCTGGCTTGCCATATATTTCAGCCAGATCTTTTAAAACTTGTCTCGACTGTTGCCAAAGTTTCTCCGTGTTTACCAAATGTGGCGCGCCTCTTGGATGAACAATAAGCTTAGCTTTAGGTAGATACTTCAGAAGTGTTCCCACTCCTCCGCCGTGGTCTAAGTGAATGTGCGAAACAGCGACGTACGCCACTTCACTCGGGTTAATTTTCAGTCTTTCTAACCCTAACAACAAATTGGGAATTGAGGAGGAGGGACCTGTTTCAACAATGGCAACAGAATTGCCTTTTAAAATGTAGCTGGCAATGAAACCTTCTATTCCAGCAGGTTCAACATCAACCAAGTAAAGGTGTTCTTCAATCTTTGTCACACGCATTTAGAGTACGCACCGCGATTTTTAACAGAGCCTTAAAGTTTCCGTCAACAGCTTTAAACGTTTCCATCCAGAAATTTATTTGTATAAACAACTTTGCAAGATGGCAACGTTAATTATAAACCTTAATTTCTATAGGAAAACAGTAAAATGGTGAAATGCATGGTAAACGCCGTCATTTTCGGCGCTCCCGGCTCGGGGAAGGGCACTTATGCTTCAAGGCTTCAGTCTCAGCTTGGTTTGGATGTAATTGCAACAGGCGACATTTTCCGCCAAATCATGAAAGAAGAAACGCCTTTAGGAAGAAAGGTGAAAGGCTTTGTGGAGAAGGGTTTGCTTGTTCCAGACGATGTTGTGATAGAAGTTCTTAAGCAAAGTTTAGCCAAAACAAGCGGCAAAGGCTTCATTTTGGATGGGTATCCGCGCACGATTGAGCAAGCCAAGGCTTTGGAGAAAATCGCCAAAATAGACGTAATAATTCACTTGATAGTGCCTGAGTGGATAATCATTGAACGCTTATCTACAAGGCGAATCTGCAAAAACTGTGGGCAAGTATACAATATACGTTACTTAAAACCAAAAGTAGACATGATATGCGACGAGTGCGGAGGACAGCTTTACCAGCGTTCAGACGACACTCCAGAAGTCATAAAGGAGAGAATTCAAGTATATGAACGGCAAACCCAGCCGATTCTGAATTATTACAGAGAGAAAGGTGTTCCCTTTGTAGAGTTTAAATGTGAACAGTTGGATGTTCCACCTGAAGTCGCTGTGGAAGAAATCAAAAAGGGCTTAAAAAAACTTAAGCTGATTTGAAAAGTTTCCGTTTTCTTTTTAAATATCGAGGATAAATTTTAGTGTGACTTTTTCCGGTTTTTTAATTATTTCCATGCGATGATATGTAACGGCTTTCACACCAACCTTCTGCAAATGCTTCTTCGGGTCGAATTTTTCTCCTAAAACTTTTGCTTTAAGCCTGAAACCACTTGGGGTTTTCTCTATGTTTAAGATTTTAAACTTTGAGTAAAGCATCTCTTTCGTTTCAAATTTTATAAGCAGTTCTTCAAGCCAACTATAAAGGAGTGCATGCTCGTCTTCTGCTTCAACCTCAACGTAATCCTCAACTTCAGCTTTAACATCCTCCACATTTGTCATGACTTCAAACATTGCTAACGCTGCGTTTTCAAAAGCTTCAGCCAAGTCCTTTCCGTAAGCGGCGATGTAGGCGTCCGCGGTGTGTTCAAGAGTCTCAAATTTTTTCTTTTGCATGAACTCAGCCAAATAACTGATTGGAGTGCGTTCTTAAAATGTTTAGTGTTCTAATACTCACACATCGTTGATAAACCGCTTTAAGCGCAATTGTATTCTTCAAGGAACGTTTAACCGCCTTTTCGCAAAGCAAGAATTGTGACTCCGTTTCCAACACCAAATGGCGATACGAATTTGTCAGAAATATTTTGGAAATTTCTGAATAGCAACTGCTGTCAGTTTCGCCGCGTTTTCTGCGTCCTCAAGGCTTAGTAAAGCGGCCGGACTATGAATGTAACGTGTTGGTATGGAAATTACGCCGCTTGGCACCCCCTCCCTTGTAAGGGATATCCGTGCGGCGTCTGTTGAGCCAGGCAAACCAGTCTCAAGTTGATATGGAATCTTATTTTCTTCAGCAACATCAACAAGCAACCGCAAAACCTTTGGATGGGTAATCAAACCATAATCGGCAACGGTTATAGAAGGCCCCTTCCTGAGCTTTATTGGAGCTTCAACCTCCTTTACTCCTGGGACATCACCAGCCACGGTGACGTCAAGGGCTATTCCAACGTCTGGATATATGCCGAAAGCAGCTGTTGTTGCCCCTCTTAAGCCAACTTCTTCCTGGACTGTTCCGACAGCATAAACGGTGCAATCTGTTTTCTCCAAAAGCTTCATTGTCTCAACCATGACGGCGCATCCAACGCGGTCGTCGAAAGCTTTGCCGATCACTATGTTTTTTCCAACTTTCGCGAATTTTATGTCGAAGACGACGGGGTCTCCAATTTTTACTCCCATCTCCTTTGCTTCTTCTTGGTTTTCTGCGCCGATGTCTATAAATAATTCATCATAAGTTGGAACCTTTTTACGTTCTTCTTCTTTCTGTATGTGTAGAGGTTTTGAACCTACTATGCCGTGGAGCGGCCCCTTCTCTGTGTAAACGATGACTTTTTGGGCTAAGAGGATGCGGTCGTCTATTCCGCCTATTTTGGTGAACTGCAGAAAGCCTTCTTTCAAAATTGTTTTCACCAGCAAGCCTATTTCGTCCATGTGGGCGGCAAGCATTACTTTCGGAGCGTTTTTCGCTCCCTTCTTTATTCCAATAACGTTACCAAGCTTGTCCTCTTTTACCTCGTCAACATAGGGTTTTAAGAATTTTTTCATCAAAACTCTGACCTCTTCCTCTCTGCCAGCAACTCCCATTACATTTGAAAGCTTTTCTAAAGTTTCAGCCAACTTCACAATAATCCCTCTTGAGAATTAGCAATTTCTGAAACTTTATATTAACTATTATGGTATTTTCAAAAACTTAAAACGGAAAGGAGCGGCAATAGGCATGGTAAATATTGAAAAGTTAAACAAATCAACTTTTATTCCGTTAGTAACTATTTTCGCAGCCTTCACTATTGTTTGCGACTATCTGGTAGTGACTCCGTTTCTACCCTATTCTGGGTTTGGTACAGTGGAGTTTTTATATCCGAACCAATTACAGGAGTAATACTTGGTCCATTGGCTGGTTCTTTGCAAACCTAATAGGAGTAATGATTTGTCACTCCATCAATTATTTCGGAGATGTTTACGAGTTTCTATTTACTCTCGGCGCTCCAATCGGAGCCGCGATTTCCGCCCTTATTTTTCGTGGAAAGTGGAAGATTCCCTTAGCATATTATTCGCTTTTGTTTGCCGGATATTTTGCTTCGCCTGTCACTTGGCAACTTCCTCTGTGGGGCATGTGGGATGTCTATCTTGCATTTGCCATCCTCATAGTTGTATCTATGATGGTGATAAAATGGAAAAGTCTATGGAGCACTGAATCAAGCGCCCGTCTCGTTTACATTCTTGCACTAAGTGTTTTCATAGGCTTAGAAGCCGATGTTCTTTTCCGCATCTTCATTTTTGTGCCATGCCAAACATACAGTTTGTTTTATGGTTATGATGTAAGCTACATCCAATTAATATGGGCTGAAGGTGCTGTTGAAACTCCAATAAAGGCTGGGTTATCCACGCTCGTAACAGCCCTAACGGGTCCACCAATAATTAATGTTGCCAGAAAAATGGGTTTGCATGTCTAGATTGGGCGAAGCCTACAATAAATTAACTTAGCTTTTCCCTCAGCCTTTTGAAGAGAGGTGTCACGGCTTTTTCCTTCTGTTAAGACCGAGCATAGAGGTTCACCTTCTTCAATTATGCTGTTTGGCAATGGGATGTCCCACAAATCTTCAAAAACTGTTAGTTCTGGAGCGATAACACGTTTAGGAGCGTATAAGATTAAACGAGTACAAAACTTTGAACTTCTTCTTAGCGTTGGGACATCACCATAAAGACAAGCCTTAATGTGGGCGTCTACCAAGTTTATTCCAAAAACCCTTTCAATGCATCCCAAAGTTCCCTGAAACCTCGGGTTCACCTCCACAACATAAGGTGCTCCATCCCCGAAATCACCATATCAATGCCATTAGAACCCTTGAGACCGAAATGTAAGGCGATTTTCTTGGCAACGGATTCGCATTTTTCGAAGACTGAACTATTTACATGTAAAGGGACAATGTTGCCACAATATCCGAAAGGTTCATTCTGAAAAACTGAGGGTAACCCCAACAACTGCTCGTTTACGGATACAACTTTAGCGTCTTTGTCTCCGGCTAAAATTGACATGCTTGCATGAACGCCTTCAATAAATTTTTGAATTAGGATACTTCCGCTCTCTTGAGAAACTTCACAAAATATTTTTTCAATCTCCTTATCGTTTAATGCAAGTCTTGTACCTGCACCTCCAAAACCGCTGGTTGGTTTTATAATAACTGGGTATCCAATCTTGGCAGCGGATGCCTTCGCCTCAAAGACGTCGCTTGCAAGCTTTGTTTTGGGATGGGGAATGCTTAACAGTTCGAGTTCATAAAAAACGTGGTTTTTCGCGGACGCTCCTTATAACTTCTGGAGAGTTGCCTAGGATCGGAATTAAACGGTTTAACTCGCAAAGAACGTCGAAATAATCGTCAAGACCTGAAGAAAGCAGTATCACATCTATTTTATGCTTTTTGCTTAATGCTTTAGCCATTTCCAGAAAAGCTTTCGGTTTAAAATTAAGTCGCGTTCTTCCACAACTCTTCCATTTTTCTGTTTGATTATAGCTTTGAAATCGGAACAAAATCTTTTAAGGTCGCTGTCGCCGAAATAGTCCGCTACATACACATCGTAGCCTGCTCTTTTTGCGGATGCAGCAACGAAAACCGTATCGACTCCACTTACTAATAGTTTCTGAATTCCAGTTTTCTTCAACTGCTCCAAATCCGTCATTTATATGCTCAAAGTGTTATATTGAAAAATAAAAAAGGTGTGTTTAAGGTTGAGATGCTTGCTTAGATTGTTGTCTTTGGAGCTCCAGATACTCTGTAAGTAATAGAACGCCTTCGATTATGAGAAAAATGCCGATTATGATTCCTACAAGCTCTGGTATAATTATCACTAGCAATCCAAATATTATGCATAGTATCGCTAGGACAGGCTTTGAGACCGTTATACCGATTTTTTTAATCCTTTCTCAACGACTTCTGTCATTTCAAACACTCTCGCCTACATTTATAGATTCCGTAGGTATATAGGTCAATATTTAAACTATTCGAAAGCGAAAAATGATAAAGATGTCATTAGAGTTTGAAGCTGAGAGTTCGTTGCAGCTTGAATAGATTTATCAGGCTATATCATATATAAAAATATATATGACTATCCAGCGTGTATTAATCTATGTGGGAAAACGTATGGAACAACGAAAAATAATGTCTCTGGGACGTTCCTCACTGGTAATTTCCCTTCCGAAACACTGGACTCAACTGACCGAACTAAAACAAGGAGACACCGTTTCACTAGCTATAAACCGCGACCGCTCCCTAGTAATTTTTCCAGGGTTAAAAAAGGAGAAGGAGACAAATAAAATAACTCTTTATGTAGATCCTGATGATAAAGATATGTCCTTGGTTCGCAAAATAATCGCGTGTTATTTAAATGGGTATTCAGACATCAAGCTGATCTCAAAGAAGTTCTTCACAGTATCTCAACAGAAAGCCATCCGCAGAATAGTTCAAACACTTTACATGCGCATAATGGAAGCTGACACAAAAGAAATCCAGATCGCAACTCTAATAGACGAATCCAAAGCTTCGATTCAAACTGGAATAAACAGAATGTATAAAATATCAAGTTTCATGTGCCGCGACGTCTTCACAGCCCTCAAAAATCAGGATGCAGCATTGGCTAAATCCGTTTACTCCCTTGATGACGAAGTTGACCACTTCTCATTTTTCCTTTTGCGGTTAATTCGAGGAGCATCCGTTGACCCAGCTTTAGCCAATAAGCTTGGACTTGAAGCGCTCGACTGCCTCGACTACGAAACTCTCGTTTACTTAATAGAGCAGGTTGCAGATCAAGCAGCTAACATAGCCAAACACATAATAATGCTTGATGGAAGACAAAAACAAATTTCTGAAGTTCTGAGAGAAAAGATGTATGCTGCTGGCTGTGATGCACTCGCCAACTTCGATAAGGCTGTAAATGCTATGCTCTCTAATGACGTTAAATACTCAGACGAAATAATTGAAAGTCAAGCCAAAATGGAAAAATTGGATCAGGAAATAGCCTCATTAGCCTTTTTAAAAGAGAAAAGTACGGAGGTAATATGCGCCTGCTGTTCTATTCGCGACAGCATACTGCGTATAGCGGAGAACTCAGCGGACATCGCAGAGATTATTGTGCTCCGCTCTTACAGACCGCCAACGTAACTTTAGCTTGAGCTTTTCTTTTCTTTGGAAGGATAGGTTACCGTCACTGCCAGTTTGACGGCGGATATTTCTCCCTTCAAGATTTTCCTCGCCAATTGAAATGCATAGTTATAATTGTAAACTGTTGCTTTGCCGTTTCTACGTGCATCTTTCAGAATCTCTTGCTCAAGTTTATACTTCAACCTGCCGATGGTCAACGCGCCTATAGTGAATATTCCTGGCGCTATTTCTCTCATGTTGTCTTCGAGTTTTATTCCCTCAACCCCCAATGGCGGAACAGCGTTTACGTCTGCTATGACCTTGACATGCTTCATTTTGTCCAATATGTCTTTGCTGATTACGCGAAATCCTGCTCCGGCAGCACAGAAGATAACGTCTGCTTTTTCCATGACTTCAGCCTTCTTTTCTGGTGTTGGGGCGAAGACTCCCTCTACGTTCACGCCGTATTTAGTGCGAAGCAGATTCGATAGGTTTGCAACGTATTCTTCCCCATTTGTGCGCTCAGGGTTTGGGCTAACTATTGTGACTTCGCATCCAAGCCTAGCCAACAGGATTGCAGCAACTCTCCCAACTGCACCGGTTCCGAAAATTGCGCAGCGTTTGTCTTTAAGATTCCCAAGCTTTGAATTTGCAATTGCGTCCTCAACCTTAGCGACCATGGCAGCAGCTGTGGTGTATGCT
>JAVZLH010000001.1:0-205562 GCA_038883855.1 Bathyarchaeia archaeon | reverse complement strand
TTTCCAAAGAGTTTACATTTCAAACCAATATCCACGATATTTCCTAAAACACGAAACAACATGGCAATTGATAAAGAGCCTTAACAAACAGTTATTCGAGGCTTACATACCCATGCAAAGAAACCGTAAGCACGGAAAACGTATGCAGTTTGAAACATTCATAGACGAATACGCAAGCTCCATCGCCTCATTTCTCAACACACCAAACACCTCTCCACCAAACCCACAATTTCCCTCTCTCAACTCCTTTCTCTTTTTGCCTCAACGCTTGACGCCTCGACAAACCCGTGAACCACGCAAACCAGAAAAGCTCAATTTCGTTGTTTCCTCGCCAAAAAACCCTTTAAAAAGCCCCAATCCCCCACAAATATGAATAAAAAATCGAGAACGAGAAAGGCGAGAGGAGTAAATGATAAAAAAATTAAAAAGAAAATCTTTGGCAAAGAAACTGTTTATAGTTTTACATATCAGTTAATGAAAGTCCGGTTAGTTTACAGTCACCATAGTTTATTGTTTCGCCGTTGATGGTTATATTCTCCAGTTCAAGAAATGAATTCAACAGTTTTGCTTCTGCGATTTTCTGTCGTAAACTTTCTTTTGCCTTTTCAATGGTTTTAGATCTTTCAACAGCTGATATTTCTAATAGGTTGATTCGAATGGTTTTTTCCTTTTTTCTTGCTCCCATGATTACACCTTCTGGACAAATATAGTATATCTTAATAAAATCGTTCTTTCTGAAATCGATATATATCGCAGCTATGATACATATTCACATGTTTAAACTGCTCGTGGCGAAAAAGAAAATAATAAATTATTTACGTTTGTCATAAAGATTAAGTGACCGAAATGAATGTCGATACGGTTGAAAACGCGCTTTTCTCCGTTACTGTTAACCCTGTTCTTAGATACTTGATTAGCCGTTTTGATAAAGAATGCCCGAAAGACGGTGACCTCCTCCTAAACTCCTTAAAAGACTTTTTAGGAGAAAATGTTAATCTTTGTCCAACATGCTTGCACATAAGCAACAAAATAGCAAAACCGTTTTATGAGATAGGGAGCCGCCTTTTACATGTAGACAAGAATTTCATGCGCAACCAATTTTTGAATGAACGATATGGTGAGGCGTGGCTTAGAGGCTTCGGCTTAATGATGAAAGGGATAGAAAAATACGGTGTGCGGGTGCCCTTCACACCATCTGGGCCATTCGAAATTGTTTGGAACTTCACATACCAATGTAATTTAAGGTGTAAGCACTGTTACGAAGACGCTGGAGGCGGAAAACGAACCGAACTCTCAACAGAAGAGGCAAAACAGGTTTTGGATAAACTCTCGAAAATTGCAGGCATAGGCTTGCCAGCCCTATCCTTCAGCGGTGGCGAACCCCTCATAAGAAGAGACTTCTTTGAAGTTGCAACTTACGCGAAAAAGCGAATAGGCTATGTCAGCATAGCCTCCAACGGCACACTTATCACAAAAGACGACGCAAAGAAACTTAAAGATGTGGGAATCGATTATGTGGAAATAAGCGTCGACGGCGCATCACCCACGTTACACGACGAGTTTAGGGGAATACCAGGTGCCTTTGAAAGAGCGATGGAAGGCGTTAGGAACTGCGTAGAGGAAGGCATAGACACGTGCATCGCAACAACTCTACATAGAGATAACCTATCTGAACTCAACAAGCTTATAGACCTCTCAAAAAGCTTAGGCGTGAGGTTCATGCATTTTAATTATATTCCAACTGGTAGAGCAAAGGAATATGTTGAGCTTGATTTAACTCCCGAAGAAAGACTTCATGTGCTTGAAACAATAGGGAAAGAGATTGTTGGATTGTACTTGCAAGCCAAAGAGGAGCAGTTGAAATCTGGAAAATCAAATATCAAAGTTGACAGGTTTTTCAGTACAAGCCCCCAATATGCAAGCGTAACAAAGGAACTTTCGAAAAAATATGGCGAAAAATTCATGGTTGAAGCTCACTACGCGGCAAAACAGGGAATAGAAAGCGTAGCCAATTTTCTGGGCGGATGCGGAGCTGGAAGACTATACTGCTGCCTAGAGCCTAACGGAGACATAAAACCTTGCGTTTTCTTCCCAACGAATAGGGATACGGTTCTAGGCAACATACTCAAGGATAATTTTGAAGAAATATGGGATAACCACCCACTTTTGTGGAGGCTCCGAGTGAGAGAAATATTGCAAGATTACTTGGTTGATGGAAAACGCATTGGTTGCGGAAGCTGCCCAGACAAATATATTTGTGGAGGATGCCGAGCAAGAGCCTACAGTTATTTCAATGGAAACGTTAATGCGCCAGACATAGGTTGTATTCATAACAAGCTTTTATGGGAAAAAATTGTTGGAATGGGAAGACGTTAGGCTTTGCCCTTTTCCTCTTTACCAAAATACTTTGTCCACTTAAGCTTCCGCGCATCTCTCCGTAAGTTTAAGGAGCTTTTTCTGCATTTGCTTGAGCAGAACCATAAAATTGTCCCATCATTCCTAACATACATCATGCCCGTTCCCGCTGGAAAGTCGCTTCCGCAAAATGAACATTTTCTTGGTTTGGGCAATTGCGACCACCTTCAAACATTTTAGTATGGCTATGTTGTGATCTTCTTTGCTTCCCTCTCAGTTTCCCGCAGCATCAAAATATCTTGAACACGTACTGGACCCTTAACATTACGAGTTATAATGCGCCCTTTGTCTCTTCCCTCTAGAATGCGCACCCTAACTTGTGTAATTTCCCCAGTCACCCCAGTTCGCCCAATGATTTGAATTACTTCAGCTGGTGTGAGTTCTTCTTCAGCAGTCTTTTCTTCCTTGCTCATCACTTAGCTCCTCTTTTCATCTTCTCAACTCTTGCAACTATTTCCTTAACTAAACCAGCGGCTTCACCTTCGTTGACTATGCAAGCGGAGGCGGCTGAAACGTCAATACCAACAGCCTTACCCAGATTTTCTTTGCTTGGAACAAACACGTATGGAATTTTTCTTTCCTCACAAAGAAGCGGCAAATGCGCAACAACCTCAGGTGGGTCAACATCTTCAGCTATAACAACAAGTTTGGCTTGAGCCCTTTCAACAGCCTTAGTTGTTTCATTTGTGCCTTTTCTAACTGTTCCCGTTTTGGCGGCAATTTGTAGGGCTTCATAGGCAGCATCTGCGATCTCCTTTGGAACCTCAAACTTTACGTAAAATGGTTTGGACATGTGCCTCACCCTTCAAGTGCATGTTTTATCAACACTCCTTATTTATGAATGTTTCGACTAAAAATGAACTGTAAAAGCGTTACTCCCAAAAATAATGTAGAAAGGTTTAAATAAAATCATTCGTTGAACCATTCTTACTTTTAGTGAGGGGAACATAGAAGTTTGCAGAGATTAGGCCGAGTCCTACACATCACTCCAAGTAGAAACATCATAGTGAGAATTGAAAATCTCCCGAAAATCGGCGAGAACGTTGTTGACGAGAATTTGAAAACTGTTGGAAAAGTTTTTGACATACTCGGCCCAGTATCCTCGCCTTATGCAGCTGTGAAACCCGCAATTCGCGAAATCAAAAAGTTAGCGAATAAAGTTCTTTACGTGTCCCCTCATCAGAGATGAGAAGTGGGGAAGATTTAAATGAGTGTAGATGAAAAAGGGCATGACGCTTCAGATTCTGTAATACCGCCTCACCAAGCTGAAACTGTGAAGATTCAGCGTTGCCCCGAATGCGGTAGCACACGAATAATGCGTGATTATGAATGCGCCGAAATGGTCTGTATGGACTGCGGTTTCGTCATAGCAGCAAAAATAGCTGATAGGGGACCGGAATGGAGGGCCTTCGACGATGAACAAAGGTCTAAGCGGACAAGAGTTGGCGCACCCTTAACTTTTACAATCCATGATAAAGGCTTATCGACAATGATTGATTGGCATGACAGAGATATCTATGGAAAAAGCCTATCACCGGGACAAAAAGCACAAGTTTATCGCCTTAGAAAATGGCAGCGTCGCATAAGGGTTTCAGACGCTACGGAACGCAACTTAGCATTTGCACTTTCCGAAATCACTAAAATAGCCAACAACTTAAGCCTTCCAAAAAACATCCTTGAAACGGCCTCAATCATATATAGGAAAGCCGTAAAAGAGCGCCTCATCCGCGGAAGATCTATCCAAGGCGTGACATCAGCGGCAATTTACCTAGCTTGTAGGCAATGCGGAGTAGCCAGAACATTAGAGGAAATAGCCCAAGCATCGAACGTCAGCAAAAAAGAGATCGGACGCAGCTATCGTTTCTTAATAAAAGAGCTAAATTATTCCATACCACCACTTAAACCAAACCAGTACGTAACTAAATTTTCAAATCAGCTGACAATGCAAGGAAAAGTTGAGGAAATAGCCCATAAAATACTGACAGCTGCGAAAGAACTCAAACTCACCTCTGGCCGTGGTCCAACCGGCATAGCGGCTGCAGCAAGTTACATAGCGTCTGTTTTGACGGGGGAGAGAAAAACGCAGAGGGAAATAGCTGAAATAGCTCAGGTTACTGAGGTTACAATTAGAAACCGTTATAAAGAGCTCGTTGAACGTCTAATGTTCCAGATAACCATTTAAACTTCCACCTTTTTCCTTAGACTCATCAAGTCTAAACAGCTTTAGAGACAGCCATTTTCATTTGGCATTTTATCCCGTGTAGTATTGTTGTTTCTCCGGCTCTTCTGAAAACTCTTGTAAATTTTTATCCTTAGATTTGTAGTTCTTTGCTTTCCCGCTTAGTTCAACTATTTCTTTAAGTTGCTTAATCTCTCCTAAGAGCGCCCTTTCCTTTTCCAAAGCTTTAATTTTGTCTTCCAGCTCAGTTTTCATTTTGATAACCTGCCCCAAAGGCAATAGCAACCACAAAAGGCATTTTAACGTAAGCGTAATAGTACTAATGAGGGGGGGGAGTGCGCAGGTTGGTTAATTGTCCAAAATGCGGGACTGAGGTGACAACTCCCATCAAAACATGGTCTATAACTAGAAAACCTTCGAAGGGAGAGGAGGAATCTAAACTTACGATGGGGTTGTTTGCTTGTCAAAATTGTAATGCCAAGTTCAAAACAGTGTTGGATACCAAAACTAAAATAGAAGAGATAGCAAGTATTAAAAACATGGTTGAGAAAATAAAAGAGATAAAGGGAGGGCTCATGCAAACTTTGAAGAATTTACGCGAAAAAATAAAAACTTTGGAGACTGAACGCGCAAACTTAATGATTGAAATTGAAAAGTTAAAGAAAGCTGCTGAATCTAGAGTTAACGCCCTCGAAAGTGAAGTTAGCATGCTACGAGAAGAGGTAAAATCTCTAAGAGAACTTTTGGGCTACACGGAAGAAATGGAAAAATAATACGCCGGAATCAAGTCTAAAGCCGTAAGTGTAAAACAAGATAGCTCAAAACCGTGCTTTAAAATTCCCGACAGTATTTCTGAGCGTTAGCCACTGCTCCTTCTGGATTATTAGTATCAATATTTTTCGTTAGGCTAAATTTTTAGCATCCACCCAAGTACTTCACGACTTTTTCACGTCACCTTCATAAATCGCTTAAGCCTCAGCAACTCTAAACCACCACTTCGCCTTAATGAAATCCTCATCTTTCCTTTTTCCCTTCTTCTTTCTTTTTCCTCTTGAACATGGATAGTAATCCCATAACATTCCCTTTTTATCCAGATTTAATGCGTATTAAAATGCTTCACGACATGCGGCAACGATAATTTTAAAGGTTCACCCATACACTATAAAAGGTTATGCCATACAAGTTTACCTTCGACCTTTCAAAAGTTCCACGTTTATTCTTCACAGAAATCGCTAGAGTTAGCCATCAGAAGGATATGCATAAGAAGGTCGGTATGGCTGTGCAAAGAATGATAGAAAAGTTCAAGATTCAAGAGGCAACAGGTCTTAATCTGTCAGACGCCGTTCTTCTCCTTCAAGATTTCATCGACATGCAAGTAAGGAATATTTTGGAGAGAGATAAATTTGTGCAAACAAAAAGGCGAGCGCTTTTTCTTCCACACTGCGCAAGAAAGTACATGGATAACCGTTGTAAAGCAACTTTTAACCCTAATACACCATCCTACATTTGCGCGCATTGCTCACCAGACTGCCTAATTAACAGGGCTTTCTCATTTTCTGAGAAGAAAGGTTATGATGTTTACATTCTGCCAGGGAGTTCTTGCATATCAAAAATTTTGAAAGAAAAAAGGTATGATGGAGTCGTTGGAGTTGCTTGCGGCGAAGAATTAAGGGTGGCTGAACAGATGCTAGAAGCCTTTGGGTTGACTGGGCAAGCTGTTCCTTTAATAAAAAATGGATGCGCGAACACATTTTTCAACATTGAAACTTTAGCGAAAATACTTTAGGGTAAGAAAGCTACTTCACAAGTTCTCTTTTCTTCCAACGTAAGTTTTTGCTTCTGCAGTTTCTGCATTTTACAGCAGTCGCAGCATTCCTTGCCCCACACTCGCGGCATATCTTCATGTAGAGCCTATGCTTTTGGGCTATTGTTTTCTTGAAAGGATCCATTATTGGCATTTTAGGGCAAACCTCTCTGTAGCGGCTTACAACAGAGAAAACAGCTAAATATATTTTTTGCCTTTTCAGGCATGGAGAAGTTTAGCCAGCAATTCCGCTACTTCACCAGGTTTTTCAGCCACCTCAACTCCAGCGTTTTTGAAAGCCTCAATCTTGCTTTCAGCTGTTCCAACACTGCCGGTCACTATTGCACCTGCATGTCCCATACGCTTTCCAGGTGGAGCGGAACGCCCAGCAACGAAAGCCACAACTGTTTTGGATAATTTTGTTTTGCGATATACTGCTAGTTCCTCTAAGTTGCCGCCGATCTCGCCTACCAGAACAACAGCTCTGGTATGACTGTCTTTTTCAAACATTTTCAGCGCGTCTATGAAGTTCAACCCTGTTATCGGGTCTCCTCCCAGCCCTAGGCATGTGGATTGTCCCAAATTTTTCCGAGTTAAGCCAGCTGCTATCTCATAGGTAAGCGTCCCACTTCTGGAAACAAAACCCACGCTGCCGCGCCTAAAAATTTGGGCGGGCATTATTCCAAGCTTACACTCTCCTGGAGTTATTATCCCAGGAGTATTTGGTCCGATTATTGTGGCTTTGGTTTGTTTTGCATACTCCATTACGGTTATGGCGTCTTTTACCGGAATATGTTCAGTAATTATCACGACAGTCTTTATTTTGTTGTCTAAGGCTTCTAAAGCTGCATCTGCCGCGAAAGGGGCTGGAACGAAAATTATGGATGCGTCAGCTGAATGTTTTTCTTGAGCCTCTTCCACAGTATCATAAACTGGAATCCCGTGAATTTGAGTCCCGCCTTTTCCCGGAGTTACGCCGACCACAATTTTTGTTCCATAATCTAACCTGAGTTTTGTGTGGAAGCTTCCTTGTGTTCCAGTTATGCCTTGAACAATGGCGCATGTTTTCTTGTTGACTATTATTCCCAAAGGTTTCACCTCTTTTGCCTTTGGATTTCAACAACACGCTTTGTAGCTTCTTCCATGCTCTCTAGAACTTGGATTCCAGCTTCTGCTAGTATTCGCTTTCCCTCTTCCTCATTTGTGCCAACAAGCCTAATAACCATGGGCTTCGTCGCTCTAACAGCCTTTTTCGCTTCCAAAATTCCTCGAGTAACTTCGTCGCATCTGGTTATTCCGCCCAAAATGTTTATGAAAAGCGCCTCGACGTCTGGATCTGAAAGCACAATTCTAAGTGCTGCAGCTATTTTGTCGGATGGAGTGCCGCCGCCAACATCCAAGAAGTTTGCTGGTTTTCCGCCGAAGTAACGAATCGTATCTAATGTCGCCATCACTAGTCCCGCACCGTTTCCTATAACGCCTATATTCCCATCCAACTTGACGTATGCCAAACCGTTCTTCAAAGCCTCCAATTCTTGTGGGCTAAGTTCGCTTTCCTCTTTGAAAAGCCTCTTTTTAAATTCTGGATGCCTAAACAACGCATTATCATCCATTATTATTCTGGCGTCCGCCGCGACAAACTTTTCATCAAACGTTTCTACAAGCGGGTTCGCTTCAATCAATTCTGCGTCATAATCCATACATACTAAGTAAAGCCTCTCAAAAATTCTTCCCAATGCAACAAGTTGGTCGCCAGCATAACCAATTTTTTTCGCAATTTGCCTAGCCTTGTATGGTTTAAGACCCTGTTGCGGGCTCACAAAGATTTTGACTATGCTTTCTGGTTTCTTTTGGGCTACTTCTTCTATAGCCACACCACCAAAAGCCGAGGCAACTGCCACATAACTTTGTTGGAACCTATCCACTGTTATGCCGAAGTAAATTTCCCTTTTTATATTCAGTTTCTCTTCAATCCAAACACTTTTTACAGGCATACCCTTAATCTGTATGCCTATAAGCTTCCCAGCAACTTTCTCTGCCTCTTCAGCAGAGTTGGCGAAAACTATTCCACCAGCCTTCCCTCTTCCCGCTACAAGCACTT
Organism: Bathyarchaeia archaeon; assembly: GCA_038883855.1. GTDB lineage: Archaea > Thermoproteota > Bathyarchaeia > Bathyarchaeales > Bathycorpusculaceae > JAVZLH01. Next base: position 197,063 of record JAVZLH010000001.1, on the reverse strand, counting down.
GTGCTTTAACGGCGAATGGAGGCTTTAATTTGGATGCTATTTCGCGGGCTTGTTTGGCGTTTGTTGCTAGCTCTCCCTGTGGTGTTGGTATTCCATATTCTGCGAGTATTTTTTGGCTTCGTACTCAAAAAGCTTCAATATTTTCCGCCCCTTTTAGTTTATGTTTTCCACCGTAACATAAGATTTCGTGTCTTTCACGCCTATGACAGAGGAAAGCCTCTTTAGAGTTTCGCCAAGTTTTTCCCTTCAACAATTAAGAAAGCGCTTACGTCCTTGCTACTCTAAAGGCTCCAAGCATTGCGAGTTCTTTTATTTGCTGCTCATGAGCGCAATTCCTCTTTAAAGAAGATACTTTGAAAAATATGAAGACCGAGCTTAGAATATCCAAAGAGCGTTTAACTCCTTCTCCCTTATATCTATCAAACCACGCTCAGTGCACACGTAACCATGCTTCTAATTTTTCGCAAACGAACTGCTTCGTCAGCTCCTGTTTCACGCTGAGAGGGTATGTTTGAAAATCTGACTTTTTCGTAAAGGGTTTTTAAAGTTGCATTTGCGTATTGTAAGCGTTTACAAGGTATTTCATCCTTTACTATTTTGTAGGCTATCGTTTACAATTATATGAATTTTTAAGCCATTCAGTAAACGTTTATACAGTATTTTCAAATCCAATTTTCGTAAGCAAGTCTTAACTCTATAGTTAAAACCGTAATGTATTTATTTGTGAATAAAAAAGGTTCTTAAGCCATTAAGAGTGCAAAAACTAGGAGTGAGGCGGTACAAAATGTCAGATAGCAATTCAGTGCTTATCGGAAATAAGCCAGTAATGAACTATGTACTGGCTTGCATAACCCTCTTTCACGGCGGAGCAAAAGAAGTGAACGTTAAGGCGAGGGGAAGATCAATAAGTAGAGCGGTAGACGTCGTTGAAGTCGTTAGACGCCGATTCCTTCCAGATGTAAAAATCAAGAAAGTCGGCATTGGAACGGAGCAGATGGCACCCAGAGAAGAGGGTGGCACGCCCACAAACGTCAGCACAATTGAAATAACACTCGAACGCTAGAGAGATAGTTCCGCGTAAAATTTCAGTGCTCCGCCGCCCCTCCTTTATTTGTGGAGGGCGCTTACAAGGTGAAAACTACCCTATGTAACTTCTGTTTGAAAAGTGGTGTGCTATGCCCAAAGTGTTCAGCTAAACTTAAATCTGGAGAAATTAGTGAGTTAGACATTAAAATTGCCCGTTTGCTCTTATCTTTGGAGGAAAAATTTCCTTCTCTCCAGAATGTCTTTTTTCATAAGGCTATTGACGTTGACAAGACTCTGGCGGTGATTGTTGGTCCTGGAGATGTCCCACGGCTTTTAAGTTATGGCGGAAAAATTATTAAAGCTTTAAACGAAGAAACAGGTAAAAGCATCCGTGTTCTAGAGTATGGAGCAGATGACAGAAAGTTTTTAGAGGATTTGTTTGCTCCCCTAAGCATAGTGACAATTAACACCATTTGGCTGCCTGATGGAACTACTGAAACAAGAGTCATCTTAAAGAAGAAACATGGGAGACAGATGCCATTTAATATAAAGGCTTTAAAAGAAATTGCCAGTAAAGTTCGCAACATAACCCTTCGGGTGGAATTCACAGATTAAGCAGAGGACGGTGAAATTTCTATGAAAATAGACGCCATTGGCGATTGGCAAAGAACCCATTACTCTGCCGATGTTAAACCAGAAATGGACGGAGAAGAAGTTACACTTTTCGGCTGGATCCAAGAAGTCAGAGATTTAGGCGGAATACACTTTATAATATTGCAGGATAGAGAAGGAACAATCCAGATCACAGTCTCACGAAAAAATTCAAGCAAAGAAGTATTAGCAAAGTCAGAGCAGTTGCAGAAAAGGTATAGCGTAGGAGTCAAAGGCATCGTAAAAAAGACTAAAATGACGCCTAGAGGCGTCGAAATAATACCAAATGAAATTAAGATTTTCAGCACAGCAGCTTCACAGTTGCCCATTGACATAACTGGAAAAACACGTGCAAGCCTTAAAACTAGACTTGACGCTAGAGCTCTGGACCTCTGCCAAGAAGAGAACATAGCAATTTTCAAAATTCAACATGTAGCTGTAGACGCTATAAGAGATTTTTTATTCGAAAGGGGCTTCATAGAAGTACATACTCCGCGCATAATTGCATCTGCAACCGAAGGTGGAGCCGCCCTCTTTTCTGTTAATTACTTTGACAGGAAAGCATTCTTGGCTCAGAGTCCACAATTATATAAGGAACAGCTCGTAATGAGTTTGGAACGCGTTTTTGAAGTTGGACCATTTTTTAGGGCTGAAGAATCTCATACACGACGCCACTTAAGCGAGTTCGTGTCCATAGATATTGAACAGGCTTTCGCCAATGCTGAAGACGTTATGCGGTTGCTAGAAAAACTCATTCAACATGTCTGCAAAACCGTTAACGAAAAATGCCAAAAAGAACTCTCCACGCTAAAGTATAAGGTAGAAGTCCCGGAAGTCCCATTTAAGCGATTAACTTACGAAGAGGTTCTCAGCGAATTAAAGAAAAAGGGAGTCGATGTCCCTTGGGGAGAAGACATACCGACGCCGCTTTTGAGAACCCTTGGTAAGCTTCACCCATACTTTTACTTCATAACAGACTGGCCCAGAAAAACAAAAGCCTTCTACATCAAACCGAAAGAAGACAATCCAGAACTATGCGAAGGTTTCGACCTGATGTGGCGCTGGATAGAACTTGTTTCAGGCGGAACCAGAATTGCCTCAAAAGAACTTCTCATAGAACGGCTGAAAGAAAAGGGGCTGAATCCCGAATCTTTCAAGTATCATCTTCAAGCGTTCGATTATGGAATGCCTCCCCACGCGGGCTGGGCTATTGGCTTAGAGAGGCTTACGATGATGTTGACGGGGAAGAAGAACATAAGGGAAGTTACGCTTTACCCAAGAGACAAGTTTAGGCTTACACCATAAAAATGTCTAAGAAGAAACGTGTTGGATGAACTTTTCAGGTGTGTATTGCAGTATTCCTCTAGCTTGATAGGCGAAGCCCTTGGCAACTAAAACCTTCAAAATCTTGTCTGGGCACAGATGCTTCTGTATTAGAAGTTCTAGGGCATGAGTGTAATTGCGGTTAAGCTCCCTCACGGCTAGGATTTGCTGTTTATGAGACAAAACATAATCCTTACATTCAACTAAATAAGCTAAAGACATGTCAGATTTTACAGCTAAAACATCACAATGGTTTCTGCGGGTGAAAACAATGTAGCCTCTATTTCTAAAAGCTTGAGCCACCATATCCTCAAGTAGAGTACCGCTCATGCTAAGCGCTCCTTCAAAACTCTATATAGCTGATGGTATTTTATCTGTTTCTCGAAATCAGCAAATTAGCCGCTTAATTCTTGTTAGTAAGGTTTAAATAAAGTACGGTTAATTTCGTAGTTAGTTTAACACAGAAACGGATGGCAACAAATGTCAAGGGAGTTTCGACACATACTTCGAATAATAGACACAGATGTAGACGGCACTCTAAAGGCTTCTTACGCATTAACGAAAATTAAGGGAATAAGTTTCAACCTTGCAAACGCCATATTGAAAAAGGCGGGAATAGACCCAGATATTAGAGCGGGGTTTTTAACGGAAGCGGAAGTTGAGAAGATAGAAGAAATTATTAAAGAACCTTCCAAGTATGGACTTCCCGGTTGGCTTTTTAACAGAAAGAAAGACCTTGAAACTGGAAAGGACATACATTTAATTGGCGCAGACCTTGTTTTAAGAACAAAAATGGACATAGAACAGATGAAGGAGATAAAATCATGGCGTGGATATCGTCACGCTTACGGTTTGAAGGTGCGGGGGCAAAGGACCAAAACAACTGGGAGAGCTGGAAAAGCCCTCGGAGTCAAAAAGAAGGCAATCGCTAAGCCAGAGGCTGGGTAGCAATGGGAGACCCTAAAAAGCAAAGGAAGAAATATGAAACTCCGCGTTTTCCATGGCGAACAGACGTTCTGCAGGAAGAGCTTAGATTTCTAGGCCAGTATGGCTTAAGAAACAAGCGTGAACTGTGGCGCCACGAGACAATGTTGTCGAAATTCAGGGGTATAGCCCGTTCACTGATTGGAAAGTCTCAGAATGAACGGGGAAAAATGGAGATGGAACTGCTTTCCAAATTGAAAAAGCTAGGAATCCTTCATGAAACTGCTGTTTTGGACGATGTTTTGGACTTAACTATCGAAGATATCCTCGAAAGGCGACTTCAAACAATAGTTTTACGCAAAGGCTTAGCTAAAACAATGCATCAAGCTCGTCAACTCATAACCCATGGACATATAGCCATAGGAAAACGGAAAGTCACAGTGCCAAGTTACCTCGTATCAAAGAGTGAAGAAAACCAAATAGCATACGCTCCCCAAAGCGCTTTTGCAAGTCCCAATCACCCTCTACGCCAAACCGTAGAGGTTAGAGCGACATTTAGCGCAAAACAAGGAAAGAAGATGGTTGAAGGAGAACAATGAGCGGCAAAAAAACCGACAAATGGGCTGTAGTCCACATTTACAGTTCATACAACAACACAATAGTTCATATAACAGACATTTCAGGAGCGGAAACGATCGCCAGAACATCCGGGGGAATGTTCGTTAAAGCCGACAGGCTTGAGTCTTCGCCTTACGCAGCAATGCAAGCAGCCACGGCAGCAGCAGAAATAGCTAAAGACAAAGGAATAACAGCGATACATATCAAAGTTAGAGCCCCTGGAGGCTCTGGACCCAGAACGCCGGGACCTGGAGCGCAGGCAGCTATAAGGGCATTGGCGAGAGCAGGGTTCCGCATAGAACGCATAGAAGAGGTTACACCAATACCGCATGATGGCACTAGAAGACCCGGCGGCAGAAGGGGTAGAAGAGTCTAGCGACATATTTTCCCATTTTAATAGAAAAATTGAAATAATGCACTAGTGTTCTATTCAACGACATACTCATTACCATGTGAGTGGCAACGGAGTGTCCAGAGTAGTGGAAATTAAAGTGCTTGAGAAAGATGACAAAAATATTCGTCTACTCATTCAAGGAGTTGATGTCCCATTCATAAACGCTTTGAGAAGAGCGATAATTTCTGAAGTCCACGTAATGGCAATAGACGATGTTATGATAATTGACAATTCCTCCATACTTCAAGATGAAATTATAGCCCACAGGCTTGGCTTAATTCCGCTGAAAACAGATCTGGAGGGCTATAACCCGCCGGAGGAGTGCCCTTGTAAAAGCGAGTTTGGATGTAACCTATGTCGGGTTACACTTACACTGGATGTAGAGGCAAGGGAAGGCACTAAAACTGTTTATTCTGGAGACTTAATCTCAGAAAATCCCAACATAGTGCCGGTGAGCGATAAAATTCCAATCGTAAAACTTGCAAAGGGACAAAGACTAAAGTTTGAAGCATACGCAAGGCTGGGAAAAGGCAAAAACCATGCAAAATGGCAGCCGGTCTCGATGTGCGCATATAAATATTTCCCAAAAATAGAAGTCGCCAGCGAAAAATGCGATGCTTGTGGGAAATGCGTCGAAATCTGCCCAAGGAGAGTTCTGGTTAAGAAAGAAAAAAGCATCGAAGTCCGTGATTTGATGGCTTGCACTCTATGTAAAGATTGCGTTGACGCGTGCCCGCAGAAACCTCCAGCCATAAGCGTTGGTTGGGAAGAAAATACCTTCATATTTAATTTAGAATCCACAGGTGCGTTGCCACCAGAGAGAATAATCACAGAAGCCGTCAAAATACTGGACAAGCAACTGATGGAATTAGAAAATTATGTGAAGGGTGAAAATGGTGAAGAATACTGAAAAAACAAATCCAGAGCTTACAAAGCTTATCCGTTTACTAAAAAAGCAAAGTAAAGAAAAAGAGGCTAACATCTGGCGTGAAATTGCAGAAAAACTTTCTAAGCCTAGAAGAAAAGGCATAGCTGTGAACTTAAGTCACTTAAATAGGTATACGCAAGAAAATGAAACTGTGGTGGTTCCGGGCAAAGTTCTGGGCGCAGGCAAAATAGACCATTCAATTACTGTGGCAGCTTTCGCTTTTTCGGAAACAGCAAAAGAAAAAATAAAGGCTGTAAAGGGCAAGTGTTTATCCGTTTTTGAGCTTGTCAAGAAAAACCCTAAGGGTTCAAACGTAAAGATAATCGGGTGAAGCAAATGGAGTCAACAAGCAAACAAGCCACAATAATAAATGCTGAGGGCTTAATCCTCGGCAGAATGGCAAGCACGATTGCTAAACGCTTGTTAAACGGAGAAGAAATCATAATCGTGAATGCGGAAAAGGTTGTGCTTTCGGGGAAGAAAAAAAGTAAATTTGTGGAAGCTAAAGAATTTCTTGAAGTTGGATCCTCGAAAAAAGGACCGTTTCATCATAAAAGACCAGACAGGATAGTTAGGAGAACTGTTAGAGGCATGCTTCCCTACAAACAACCAAAAGGAAAACAAGCATTTAAAAGACTTAAAGTGTTTATCGGAATACCTGAAGAACTTAAGGATAAAAAAATGGAAACCATAATGGACGCCCAAGCCAAAAAGTTATCATGTTCTTACTTCACGATTGAGGAACTTGCAAAGGAAATCGGATGGAGCTCTGGAGGATAAATATGACAACTAAAAAAGTTTTAGCGGTAAGCGGAAAAAGGAAGACGGCGATAGCACGCGCCCTAATTAAGCCTGGAGTCGGAAGAGTATGCATAAATAAAGTTCCCATAGAAATTTTTGAGCCGGAAGTTGCACGTGAGAAAATTTTGGAACCCCTCATACAGGCTGGAGACGAAATTTGGAAACAATTGGATATAGATGTAAAAGTTTATGGAGGAGGCTACATGGGCCAAGCGGAAGCCGCAAGAATGGCAATTGCAAGGGGACTGTGGGAGTGGAACAAAAAAAGTCCACAGCTAAAAAGGATATTTACGGAATATGACAGAACGTTACTCGCTGGAGATCCAAGACGGAAGGAACCAAAGAAGTTTGGCGGACCCGGCGCGCGGGCCAGAGACCAGAAAAGCTATAGATGAAAAGAGGGAGGTGGATGGATGATTATACCCGTAAGATGTTTCACGTGTGGTAAATTGATTGGAGATAAATGGGAAGAGTTTGCCAGAAGGACTAAAGCAGGAGAAAGCGCAAGCGAGGTTTTAGACAGCCTAGGGTTTAAACGATACTGTTGTAGGCGCATGTTACTATCACATGTGGAAATTATCGACGAGGTTCTCCGCTTTTATGAAGAGGCTGAAAAACGAAAAGAGGTTAAAACATACTAGGGATAACATAGTAGAGAAGTGAAAGCATGTCAACAATCATTGAAGATATAATTGCCAGAAAAGTTTTCCTTAGCCGAGGGCAAGAAACAATCGAGGTTGACGTAACAACAACATCCGGGTTTGGAAGAGCGTCCGCACCAGCTGGAGAAAGCCGCGGCAGAGCTGAAGTTGTCTACTATCCGGATGGAAGTGTGGACAAGGCCGTAGAAAAAGTTGAAGAGTTAATAGCTCCTGAATTAATAGGTTTGAACGCCGATTCCCAATATGAAATTGACCGGATGCTACACGAAATAGATGGTTCAAAGGACTTTAGAGTTATAGGTGGAAACACGGCGTTCGCCATTTCCCTAGCCACCGCGGAGGCAGCCGCAAACTCTTACGGCATTCTTCTCTTTCAATACTTAGGAGGGTACATCGCCAACGAACTCCCATATCCTCTTGGAAATGTAATAAGCGGTGGAAAACACACTAGGGGGAAAACACCAGACTTCCAAGAATTTCTAGCCCTTCCCTACGAAGCTGAAAACTTCTTAGAGGCAGCTATTGCCAACGCCAAAATTCATAGAAAAGCTGGTATCATGTTAAAAGAGAAGAATGAACTGTTTAGCGGTGGAAAAAGCGACGAAGGAGCATGGGTTGCCAACATAACAGACTTAGAGGCACTTGATGTTTTAACTAAGGCATGCGAAGAAGTTGGCAATGAGCTTGGATTCAAATGCGGTATTGGTATCGATGTTGCTGCATCCTCGCTATGGAATAAAAGGGGAAAAGTTTATGACTACGCAAGAGAGGGGAAAAAACGCGATTCAGGAGAGCAGTTGGAGTACATTTTGGAGCTTATAAAAAAATATAATTTATTGTATGTTGAAGACCCCTTCCAGGAAGAAGACTTCGCAAGCTTTGCGGAACTAACAAAGAAGGTTAAGGGATGTTTGATTTGCGGCGACGACCTGTTTGCAACAAACAGCGAGAGATTAAGCCGCGGAATAGAAAAAGGTGCAGCCAACGCCATCATAATAAAAGTAAACCAGGTGGGCACAATCACAGACGCTTTGGAAACAGTGGATTTGGCTAAAAGGAATGGGTACGTGCCAACAATGTCCCACCGTTCAGGCGACACATGCGACTGGCACATAGCCCATTTGGCTGTAGCCTTCAGATGCCCGATAATAAAAACGGGAATTGTTGAAGGGGCGAGGATTGCGAAGATAAACGAGTTGATAAGGATAGAAGAGTTTCTTGAAGATAGGGCTAAAATGGCTGATCTTAAAAAGATTCTGGGGAGATGAAAATGGCTGAGGATAAAGAAAAGAAAGAGACGAAAAGCGAAAGTAGCTCCGAGGAAGAAACCGAAGGGATTGCAGAAGAAGAGTTGCTGATGCAGCGAGACGCCTTATTATCTGCGGGCATACACATTGGAACACGCATGAAAACCGGAGACATGGAAAACTTCATTTACCGTGTTAGACCAGACGGCCTATTCGTTTTAGACGTGAAAAAAACTGATGAACGTATAAGGGTGGCTGCAAAGTTTCTAGCCAGATTCGAACCAGCAAAAATTGCCGCAGCCGCCGCCAGACTGTACGCTCAAGAGCCGGTTAAGAAATTCTGCGAAGTAACAGGGGCAACTCCGATAATTGGACGATTTATACCAGGACTTTTGACAAACACGCTTTATCCAAACCGCATTGAACCCGAAGTTTTGATAGTTTCTGATCCGAGGGCGGATTTCCAAGCTGTTAAGGAGGCTTCGGCAGCCGGCATACCGGTTGTTGCATTATGCAGCACGGACAACGAGTTTTCAGGGGTAGACCTAGTTATTCCAACAAACAATAAGGGCAGACGCGCCTTAGCTGTGATTTACTGGTTGTTGGCAAGACAGATTTTGAGAGAAAGGGGCGAACTGCCTCCAGACAAGGATTTACCCTTAACCATAGAGGATTTTGAAGCTAAAATCTCAAAGGAGGAGGAAACCTAACAAAATGGCGAAGGTTCGGCGTCCCACACAAGCTGGAGCATTCTACGAGGGAAACGCCGAGTCGCTGAAAAGACAGGTTGAAAATTGTTTTCTCCACGAGTTTGGTCCCGGAAAAATTCCAGCTGTTGTTAAAACTGGTTTGAAAAGGGTTACTGGTTTAGTTTGTCCCCATGCTGGTTACATGTTTTCTGGTCCAGTGGCAGCCCACGCCTATTACTCGCTTGCTTGTGACGGCAAGCCAGATGTCGCTGTCATTTTTGGTCCAAACCACACTGGTTATGGCAGTGCTTTGGCTGTTATGAATGAGGGTTTTTGGCGTACTCCTTTGGGCGATGTGGAAGTTGACGGTGAAACAGCCAACCAGATTGTTCGTGAATCACGTATTGTTGATGTTGATGACTCCGCTCACCGTTTTGAACACTCAATTGAGGTTCAGCTTCCCTTTCTCCAGTACCTTTATGGCTCAGAAATCAAAATAGTGCCGATCTGTTTTTTGATGCAGGATTTGTCTTCAGCTAAGGAAGTTGGTAAGGCTGTGGCTAAGGTTTTGGCTGGTAAAAACGCGGTGGTTATAGCGTCTTCCGACATGACGCATTATGAGCCGCAGAAAAGTGCGGAGAGGAAAGATAGAGCCGCTCTGGAAGCAGTTGAAGAAATGAATGAAGACAAATTCTACTCAACAATTGAAACGCATCACATTACTGCTTGCGGCTACGGTCCGATAGCCGCTTTGATTGTTGCTTCAAAACTTTTGGGGGCTAAAGAGGCAAAAGTGTTATGTTATAAGACAAGTGGAGATATAATTGGCGACTACTCAAGTGTTGTTGGGTATGCTGCCGTCTGCTTCAAAAAATAGTGGTGGATGATGGGTGTCGTTGCCTCAGCCCCGGCGAAAGTGATACTTTTCGGAGAACACTTTGTTGTATACGGCGAACCAGCCATAGTAACCGCCATAGATAGAAGAGCCTATGCAAAAGTTGAAAGCCGCAGTGACAAAAAGCTTTACCTACACTCAACAAACCTTAACTTGTCTGGATACTTTGATAACGGCAACTTCAAAGTTGAACATGGCGACTTCAGAGAAGCCATAATGAAGTTTGAACCAATCAAGCTGGCAGTAGAAAAAGTCATGGAAAAACGTGGAGAAAAAGTTGGCTTAAACATTGAAATTAACTCAACAGTTCCCGTTGCCGCTGGTTTAGGATCTTCCGCCGCTGTGGTAGCCGCGGTCACCAAGGCTGTCAGCGCCTTTTTAGGCGTAGAACTGTCGAAAGAGGAAGTTTTCCGCATAACTTTTCAATCTGAAAAAATAGTGCATGGCTCCCCCTCGGGAATAGACCCAGCAATTTCAACCTTTGGAGGAACACTTTTGTTTCAGATGGATACTGGTTTTAAACCCCTTGAAGTTGAGGCTGACATCCCATTGGTTATAGGCTATACTGGCGTGGAAAGGTCTACACGCACTCAAGTTGAAAAAGTACGGGATATCAAGAACAAGTATCCCCACGTTATAGAGCCTATGATGCACGCTGCGAGAGAACTTGTTCTTAGGGCTGTTGATGCATTAAAAGACAACGACTTGGAAACACTTGGGGAATTGATGAACATCAATCACGCGTTGCTTTATGGGTTAGGTGTTTCAGACGATTCATTAGAATGGCTTATAAGCGCAGCGCGAAAGGCTGGGGCTTTAGGCGCGAAATTAACAGGGGCTGGAGGCGGCGGATGTATGATTGCATTAACAAGAAGCGAGGAGATTGAAAAGGTTGTGGAAGCCATTCAAAGGGCTGGAGGAAGACCATTTATAGCTAGAAAAACGGATGAAGGTGTTAGAATTGAAACCGCTTAAACCAACAATTTTGAAAGTCGGCGGCTCCGTGATAACGGACAAAAACGAAGAGATGAAGGCAAGAACAGAAGTGATGAACAGGATAGCCATAGAAATAAAGAAGGCAGATGTTCAAAACTTGATAATAGTGCATGGCGGCGGAAGCTTCGGTCATCCAGTAGCCCAAAAATACGCCATAAAGGACGGTTTCAAAGAGGAAGCACAGCGGATTGGTTTCGCTGAAACACACCACATAATGACTGTTCTTAACGGTTTATTTATGGACGCTTTGGTTTGGCAGGGAATTCCAGCGGTGAGCATAACGCCCTCATCATGCATGTTGACAGAAGGTGGAAGAATAAAATGTTTTGAGGACACACCGTTAAGGATGCTGTTAGACATGGGCTTTCTTCCAGTTCTCTATGGCGATGCAGTCTTGGACACAAAGTTGGGCTTCACAATTCTTTCCGGCGACCAGCAAATTTCAACCATTGCTACGAGGCTTAATGCAGAGCGTATTATAATCGGTGTTGACGTAGACGGATTGTATGATGATGACCCAAAGGTTAGAAAAAACGCTAAAATGTTCAACCACCTAACGTTAGAAGAGCTTAAGAGGCTCCAAAACAAAATAGGTAAGTCAACCGCTTGTGACGTTACTGGCGGAATGTTTAGTAAAATAGCCGAGCTTATACCAGCAATAGAAAACGGAATACCTGTGTTAATCGTCAATGCTTCTAAGCCAAACTACATTTATAAGGCTCTTAAAAAAGAAGAAGTTGAAGGCACACTTATAGAGAAGGAGTAATTTTGGCTAAAGAAACAGAAAGACGTAAGGAAGAGCATATTCGCATTTCCCTAAACCACGATGTTCAAGCAAAAAAGGCTACAACAGGGTTTGAGGAAGTTTATCTAATCCACAAAGCTCTGCCGGAAATCGACAAACAAGAAATAAACCTATCAACAACCGTTCTAGGTCACAAGTTTTCTGCACCCCTCATAGTGGGAGCAATAACAGGAGGAACAAAAGAGGCGACAAAAATAAATGCCGCAATAGCCGAGGCTGTTGAAAAACTTGGACTTGGAATGGGAGTTGGAAGCCAACGCGCGGCGATAGAAGACAAGAGGCTTGATGAAACATTTGCGATAGCAAGAAAAAAGGCGCCCACAGCCTTCCTAATCGCAAACATTGGAGGCGTACAGCTCGCAAGAAGCTATGAAAAAAAGGAAATCGAAAGAGCAATAAAGATGATTGACGCAGATGCTTTGGCAGTGCATTTAAACCCGCTACAGGAAGCCGTACAACCAGAAGGACAAACAAACTTTAAAGGAGTGCTGGAAAAAATCAGCGAACTAGCCGAAAAGTTGGATGTTCCAATAATTGCGAAAGAAACGGGTGCTGGAATAGCTGCTGAAGAGGCGAAAAAGCTTGAAGATGCTGGAGTTAAGGCGATAGATGTGAGCGGAAGCGGAGGCACAAGCTTCGCTGCCGTAGAATACCATAGAGCAAAAGAGAAAGAAAACAAGTTTCAAAGCATACTCGGCGAAGCTTTTTGGGATTGGGGCATCCCCACAGCCATAAGCGTCGTTGAAGTTTCTCAAACAGTAAAAATACCCGTGATCGCGTCTGGTGGAGTGCGCAGCGGCATGGACATGGCGAAAGCTATAGCCTTAGGTGCAAGCTTAACAAGCCTTTCCCACCCTATATTGAAAGCGGCAGTTAAAGGAGGAGCCGAAGAAACTGAAAACATACTTTCATTTTTAATTGAGGAATTGAGAAACACTATGTTTCTTGTAGGCGCAAAAACCGTTAAAGATTTACAGAAAGCACCAGTTGTGATAACTGGCAAAACAGCGGAATGGCTGCGGACTAGAGGCTTTAACATAGAAGATTACGCCAAAAGAGGGAGATGCTAGGCTTTGGATATTGAAAAACTTCTTGAGGAAAAAGCCACCTTAATCGACAAAACCATCGAAAAATACATTCCCAGAAAAATTTCCAAAGAAGCCATTCTTTTCAAACTTAACCCGCCGAGATACGCCTACAACCTAGAAACATTAAACAAAGCCGTAGCAGAGCCCATCTGGGAGTTCCTCGACAGAGGTGGGAAAAGGTGGCGCCCATCCCTATTTCTTCTGGTCTGCGAGGCGTTCGGCAAAAACCCAGAGGACTTCCTAGACTTCGCCATAATTCCAGAAGTAATCCACAACGGGACACTAATCATAGACGACATAGAAGACTCTTCAGACTACCGCAGAGGAAAGCCCTGCTCATACAAAATCTACGGTTTAGACATAGCCATAAACGCTGGAAACGCTATGTACTATCTACCGCTTCTGCCGCTAATAAAAAACAAGGATAAAGTTTCGCCACAAAAACTTTGCAAAATCTACGAGGTTTACGTGCAAGAAATGATTAACTTGAGCCTTGGACAAGCAATGGACATAGCTTGGCATAAAGGCCTAGCAAACGCGAACGAGATAAACGAGGAAGAGTATTTGCAGATGTGCGCTTACAAAACTGGAACCTTGGCTAGAATGGCTGCTAAAATGGCTGCTGTTTTAGCTGACGCCGCAACAGAACAAGTAGAGAAAATTGGTCATTTCGCCGAAAGTATAGGAGTAGCCTTTCAAATGCAAGACGACATCCTTGACTTGACAGGAGAAGAGTTTGCAGAAAAAAAGGGCGGACGCGGAAAAGACATAACTGAAGGAAAAAGAACCCTAATAGTTATTCACACGCTGAAAGTCGCAAATTCCAAGGACAAGAGAAGGCTTATAGAAATACTTAACATGCATACTTCAGACCAAAAACTGCGGGAAGAAGCCATAGCACTAATGGAGAAATACGGTTCCATCGAATACGCGAAGCATTTCGCAACAAAAATTGTAGAGGAAAGCTGGAGGGAAGTGGAAAAAATTTTGCCAGCCTCCGAAGCAAAGGAAAAACTAAAAGCCTTCGCAGAGTTCTTGATTAAAAGGAAAATTTAAACACCCTTAAGAGTGTAAGCACTTGCCACTCGAAGAAGACGTTGAACTCAAAGAAATTATTCGAAAAAACGCTTTACTAAACGCTGTTAAGCATGATGGCAAAGCCCAAGCAGGCCCGGTTATCGGAAAAATTTTAGCGGAAAAACCAGAGCTTAAAACAAAGGTTAAGGAACTGTCAGTTCTCATCAATAAAATAGTTGAGGAAGTCAACAAGTTAACGCTAAACGAACAGAGGAAAATCATCGAGGAAAAGTGGCCTGAAACACTAACAAAAGAGGAGAAAACCGAAGAGGAAAAGCGTCTTCCGCCTCTTCCAAACGTTGAAAAGTATGACAAAGTTGTAACGCGTTTCTCGCCCAACCCAGACTGCGTTCTGCATCTGGGCTCAGCAAGAGCCATAATATTATGCCACGAGTACGCACGCATGTATAAGGGCAAGTTCATCCTACGCTTCGAAGACACGGACCCAAAATTGAAGAGACCTGTTTTAGAGTTTTACGACCGTATTAGAGAGGACTTAGCGTGGCTTGGATGCAAGCCAGATGAGGAATACATTCAAAGCGACAGAATCCACATATATTATGAGCATGCGGAAAAACTGTTGAAAGACGGAAACGCCTACGTATGCACATGCAGACCAGAAGCCTTCAGAAAGAAAATCCTAGCTAATCAACCTTGTGAATGCCGCAATTTGCCACCAGAAGAACAACTTGCAAAATGGCAACACATGCTTAAAGGCGACTATAAAGAAGGTGAAGCGGTACTTCGGGTAAAAACTGATTTGAACCATCCGAACCCAGCGGTTAGAGACTGGCCAGCCCTAAGAGTAATAGACAGCGACAAATATCCGCATCCACGAGTTGGAAGCAAATACCATGTATGGCCCCTATATAATTTCGCTTGCGGCATAGACGACCACCTCATGGGCATAACCCACATAATAAGGGGAAAAGAGCACCTCACAAACATGATTAGACAAGAGTATATGTACAAATATTTTGGTTGGAAGTATCCAGAAGCCATACATTACGGGAGATTAAAAATTACAGGCGCAGCCTTAAGCAAGTCAAAAATTGTTCAAGGGATTAGAGAAGGCCTCTACAAGGATTGGGATGATCCTCGCCTCGCAACCTTTGCTGCCTTGAGAAGACGGGGAATAACTCCTGAAGCTATTAAAAAATTGATAATTGAAGTTGGACCCAAAACTTCAGATGTTGTTTTAAGTTGGGAGAACCTGTACGCTTACAACCGCAAAATCCTCGACCCAGCAGTTAACAGATACTTTTTTGTGCAAGATCCAATAGAGTTGACTGTTAAGGGTGTTCCAAAGCCTTTTAAGGTAAGGCTGAATTTGCATCCGGAACATCCAGAGAGGGGTTTCAGAGAATACACCATAAAGCCCAAAGAAGACAGCTCTATTAAGCTCTGGATTACGAGGAGAGATGCTGCCGACGCGAAAGGCGAAGAGTTAGTGCGTCTCATGGAGCTTTTTAACGTAAAAGTAGTAAATGTAAGCTCATATTCCGCTGAAGCACAATTTGTTAGTGAAGCCTACGAGGAAGCGAAGAAAGCTAAGGCGAAGCTAATCCATTGGATACCAGTTGGGGAAGATATGCCATGCCAAGTTATGATGCCAGACGCCACAACAGCCGAAGGAATAGCTGAAAGCGCCTGTAACAGGCTAAAGCCAAACACCATAATACAGTTTGAGAGATTTGGCTTCGTCAGAATTGATAGAGTTAACAAGAAATTAACGGCTTATTACGCTCATAAATAATTAAAGAGGTTGTGAGAACACGCGCAAACAAGAGAAAATAATTATATGGCCAGCCTACTTTGATTCGACAAAAACTAGAGGCGAGGGGCGGCGAATTCCAAAAAGTTTGGCTGTGCCATCTCCAAAGATCACGGAGATCAGGGATGCTGTTGAGAAGCTTGGTTTGGAATATGAAGTTGTTTTGGATGTCAGCTACCCGAAGACACCTTGGCTGAAAACTGGAATGCTTCTCGTAGAGAAAAGCGAGTCCAAAGACAAAACCATCAAAAAGATTGCGAAAACTCTTCAAAAAATCCGAAGCCAGCAACCGTCAAATAAATGAAGCCTAAGCTTTTTCTTCCTTGCTTATCAAAACTGCGTTTATGACTCCGTTTTGTCCCGGGCGGGATCTAACTCTAGCCAACCCTAAGGGGGTTTCTATTTCTGCGCCTTTGGTTATTACACCTCTGCGGTCATAGTCAATGTTGGCTGGGTTTTTAACAACTCTTAGGATTTCGGTTTTGACTGTTTCTCCGCTTTTTGGATCTGTTACACATGCGTATTTGTCGCTTAAAACTTTGATTTTTATGTTTCCGCCTCTAGTTTTTTCCACTTTCCTTTTTGTCTCGCCCAATATTGTTTCAACCGGGAATGAGCCTTCTTCAAATTTTCTTTTTCCTCTGTAGGGTCTTCTTCTGCCTCCTGAAGGCTTTTTCTTATGTAGGTCTCCGTGCCAAACCGACATTTCTATTTCACTTTCAACATGTTATGTTAGTGTTCACTATCACAGTTATTTGGCATATAAATCTATCTCCATTTTAGGATTGAAAGTTTTCCTTCTTCGCAAAGTCTTTGAACACATTTTTTAACTCTTTTTTCATTGCGGCTATGTCGTGGCTTAAACCGAAGTAGTCTGCGAAGTATTCGGTTGTTCGAAGAATTGTTGAACGTCCGCCTCTTTCGCTAGCAATAAGCCCCATCTCCTTTAATAGTTTAATATGCCCATAAGCGTGGTGACCCCGCACTTCAATAACCCGCTTTTGGGACACCGGCTGCCTATAGGCTATGTAAGACAATGTTTTAAGCGGACCTATGGAAAGCAACGGTCTATTCACAAGCTTTCGAACATGAGGTGTAAACTCGGCTTTTAACTGCAAAACATATCTCTCGTCTTTCAACTCTAAAATTTCGAGAGCCGTTTTTCTGCTTGCGTATTCTTGCATAAGTGTTTTTACAAGCTTCTTAACCTTGTTTTTAGAGCGCGTCTTTAAAATAGAGCATAATTCGTTTATGTTTAGTGGACGACCTGCAACGTATAGGGCGGCTTCCAACAGAATCAAATCGTGCTGGAGCCTCTCGTCAGGGTTAGGTTTCTGCTTTTCCACTTCTTGCAACGCTAAAATCCCCGACTGTTATGTATATTTCTTCTGTTTTTTCATCTTGCCACAAATTCACTTTCAAATCTTGCGCCAAAAATAATAGGAGAATGAAAGTGCGGATGGCTTCCAGCCGCTCCATCCCCTTTATCAACGATGAAAACTCTATTATTCCAGCACCCTTCACTCTCTCCACAAGAGAGTTGTAAAGCTTCTCCATCTGCAGCTCAATTTCCATCAAATACAATTCGAATTGCGGAAGAACCTCTGAGGGAGCAGGCAGTACGGGCTCTGAAACAGCCTTTTCGAGACGCAACAGCTTTTCTCCCTTTAAAACGTCGTCTAGGACTTCCAGTAGTTGCCTTATAGTTGTTGATGTCAATTCATGTCGGAGCGGAAGAAAAAGAGGCGGCGGCAGAAATTCTTTAGGAGGTTTCGGTGGCGGTGGAGGTTCCTCAAGTTTGAGCAGAAGCTTTGACTTCATCAAGTATATGAGGGCTGAGGAGTCTAAAGCTATGCCAGAAGCTCTGAAATCAATTTGCCCAATGCGCTCCATCTCTTCTAGAAAGGATGCCAGCAGATAAGCTATGTTAATGTTCCATGGAGTAAGCCTCTCAAGCCTGTGAAAATCAAAGAGAATGTTCCACGGTGGACGAAAGTAAAAAGGTTTTTTGGTGATTGTTGAGGAAGCTGTCAGCTCGAAGGCACCTCCAAGAACTTTGCTGAAATTATGTTGGAGACGCCGTTCCGCTCATAAACTCCATAAACCTTCTGCGCCTTGTTCACCATCTCTGGCTTTAGGGTTATTACTATGAACTGGTTTTTCTCCGATTCTTCAAGCAGTAAGTCGGCGAGTTTTGAAACGTGAAAAGCATCAAGATGAGCGTCTATCTCGTCCAGAATATAGAAGGATGCTGGGCTGAAGTCCTTGATGGCGAATATGAAGGCTACAGCAGCAACCGAACGTTCTCCTCCACTGGCTCCGCTTACAACTATAGAAGGCTTGTTTGGAAACTGGACAATCATTTCAATTCCGCCTTGGAAGGGTTCATCTGGGTTTTCGAGTTTCATTGTCGCGTTTCCACCTCCTGTAAGTTTTGAAAAGTATTTTCCAAGGTTTTGGTTGATTTTTTCGAAGGCTTCTGTGAATACTTTGCGTTTTTTGCGTTCAATTTCCTCCATAAAGTTAACTATGGCTTGTTTTTCTCTTTCAAGCTCGTTTAGCCGCATGGAAAGTTCCTTATACCGTGAAATTTGCTCTGCATAATGGGAAAGGGCAAGCTGGTTCACTGCACCAATTCTTTCGAGTTCAAACTGCATCATTTTAATGGAGGTTTCAGCCTCCTCAACCTGTTTCTGCGTTACTTCTAGGGGTTGTTCGTAGCCAAGCTGCCTGAGTCTACTTCGGCACTGTTCAAGTTGCAAAAGTGACGTCTGTATGCTGAGTTGAAGTTGATTGAACAGGCGGTCGGCTTGCTCGTATTCTGCGTCAAGTTTGCGGAGTTCCTTGTCTATTTCGTCTATTTGGCTTGTAAATTTCTTCGCTTCTTCTCTTGCGGAAAAGACTGTTTTTGAAAGTTCGATGCGGCTTTTTTCCAGTTCAGAAATTTCTTGTTTCAGCGATTCTCTTTCTTTGAGCGCGTCCTCAACTTCCTTCTCCACCTGTTTTAGCTGTTGTTCAACCTTTGAAAGTTGAATCTTCGCATTCTTGTATCCAACTCTTAAAACGTTGTCAAACTGGGATTGAAGCGTCGAAATCTCTGTTTGGACAGCGCCAAGTTTCTGTCTCAAAGTGATTATCTCTTCTGCAAGCTTCTCCCTTTTTGCCTCCAGTTCTTGAATGTGCCCTGGATCTGTCTTTCGCCTTAAGCTGATAAGTTCGCTTCGGAGTTTTTGTATCTCCTTTTGGATTGAACTGCCTTCTGCTCTTCGAAGCCACATCTGCGCTTTCTCATTTTCTATTTCACTTTGATAACGCTGTATAAAATGGTCTACTCGCCTTAAGTTGGCTTTGGTCCTCTTAATACTCCTCTTAACCCTTGCTATTTCCCTGTCCAACGTGGTTATGGCTTCTGAGAGACGGGTAATTTCCACGCGAGTTCTGTCTATTTCCTCCTCAAAAGTTGCCAAGTCCATATCTCTCTGGGCAAGGTGCTGCTGGAGGGCTCTCACGGCCTCGTCAAGGCTTTTGATGGCTGCCTCGCTTGGTATGATTGCGGAGAAATCTATTGGAGCCCTGTAATAGCCGCTTTCGAAGGCTCCGCCCGGCTCGTACAAGTCTCCGTTCACTGTAACTGCACGGTAACCTTCATTTGATAGTGTAAAGGCAGTTTTGTCGTCTGAAACTATTACTGTGTCGCCGAACACGAATTGAACAGCTGGCTCATAGGATTTCTCACATTTGACGAAGGCGGAAGCTGCTCCGTTGACGCCTTCTATGGATGGAATTTTTATTGGTTTGGTTGGGGGTGTTCCTTGAAGCGGTATTATCTTTATTCTTCCAAGCTTC
Organism: Bathyarchaeia archaeon; assembly: GCA_038883855.1. Lineage (GTDB taxonomy): Archaea > Thermoproteota > Bathyarchaeia > Bathyarchaeales > Bathycorpusculaceae > JAVZLH01. The sequence continues at coordinate 177,319 of JAVZLH010000001.1, read as the reverse complement.
ATCCTTCGTAAAGTCTCTACACATGTGAAGGCAGCGTCAAAATCTTTGACCACTATGGCGTCGAGCCATCCGGCTGCAGCCACTTCCATAGCCCTTTCATAAGCCTTATCCATTTTGATTAGGTTGCGTAGTCTTCCGTAAACTCCTGGAATTACACCTAACTCGCCTAGTTCTTCTATGCTTTTAAGAGCTTTTTCTTCTGAAGCCACGGTTTCCGCGAGTTCTCTTTGTGTTTCAAATTCGATGACTGCTTCTCGAGCGGAATCAGCTATTTTACCTGCTTGGTCTATTTCTTTTTCGATGGCTTCTTTCTGGGCTATTCTCCTATCGATGAGCCTCTCAAGATTTTTAAGCTGGGCTTTCTGCTCCTTCTGCACTTTTTCCAGTTCTGCAAAGGACTTTTCCAGCTCTAAAAGCGTTGAAGCGAATCTTTCTTTCCTATCAGTTAAGTCTTTAAGTCTTCTTTCACGAAGTTTAATGGCTGTTTGGCTTTTTGCCTGTTCAGACCTTAATATTGTGAGCCGTCTATAGTTGTTTTCAAGTTGAAGTTCCATCTCACGGATTTTCTTGCTGTTTTCTCCAATATTTTCCCAGAGTAAAGCTGTTTCTCGTGCAAGAGCATCATGCTCGGACTGTTTTTGGTTTATCTGGTTTAGAATACTCTCAAACTCTTTTTTCAGTTTTCTTATTTTTAGGTGGTTTTCGCTAATTTCTTTTCTTATAGACTGGTATTGTTGTAAGTTGTTTTCTCTAACACGTTTTAAGCTCTCGAGGCTTGCTTTACCAGAACTTATTTTCGTTGTCAACTCTGTAAGTTTTGATTTCAGCTCGCCGATTCTAATTTGAACCTTTAAAACTTGGGAGCCACCCTCTTCAACTATTTCGGAGCTTAGCTTCCGCCATTCTCCTTCGATCTCCCTTCTCTTTGACCGATATCCCTCACGCAATTGCCTTAATTTTTCAACTCTGATTTTAATTTTGTCTGCTTGTGAGGAGTTTTCCTCCAACTTTTTCTGTATCTGCGCCATTTCATGCGAAATTTTGACAGATTCAAACTTTTTTATTTCATTGTGTATAAAATTGAACCTCAAGAGCTCATTGCGCTCCCTCTCTAAATCATCTAGTCTCTTCTGAACCTCGTCTATTCTGCCCATAGCCGTGCGGATGGATATGTCTGCCATCCGAAGCTTTTCTTCAGCCTCAGCTTTTTCAGCGTCATACTGGGCTATTCCAATTAAGTCTTCAATTATTTTCCTACGTTCTGGAGGGGTTATGTCGGTCAGGCGGGTTATCGTGCCTTGCGGGATAATGTTTTGGCTTGTGCTGCTTATACCTGCCATAGACAGAATTTCCAAAATATATGCTCTAGAAATTCGTCTACCATTAAGCCTATAAATGCTTTGACCGTTTCTGTAAACCTCTCGCGAGACTGTTACTGTGTTTGTGTCAACAGGCATCCTGCCATCCGAGTTGTCAAACTGAATTACGACCTTAGCCATCTTCGCCTTCTCTAAACCAGCCTTCTCAGAACCGTGAAAAATGAGTTTAGCAGCGTTTTCAGCACGAAGCCTTCTCGTGCTTAACTCGCCAAGAGCGAACAAAACAGCGTCGACAATGTTTGTTTTCCCGCTTCCGTTTGGTCCAGTAATAGCTGTGAAGCCCTTATCCAAGACTACTTTAACGGTTTGCGGACCGAAGGATTTGAAGCCTTTAATCTCAATTTTTTTAATGTAGGGCATTCAGTTTGCGCCCTCACCCTTTTCTGGAACGCTGCAACTATATTAACTTACATTGTCTCCTCCAATTTTTAATAAATTATTGTCTAGAGGAAGATTTTAACGGTTATGTAAACTTTCGACGCTATTTTGAGCCTTAATCTCCTATTTTATAGCTACTTTCTTAACAAATTCTTTTATGCGATTTTCTTCGCCGTAAACAAGCAGGTAACCATCACTTTGAACATTGTATGAGAGATTTGACTCTTCAGCTATAGATTTCAGCTTTTCAATCGGTAACTCGGCTGAAGGCTTAACGCGAACCCACTTTTGCTCCCGCGGAAGCCCAGGAACAAACCTTACCTCTTCCTCTTCTTCAGCGAAGGGTGCTTTTCCAGCTTCATCAAGCCGCTTAAGCCACTCACTAGTGTATTTGTCTCCAAAATTCTTCGTTCCTTCAGAGATCAGGTAAGACTCAACGTTTCCAAGATACTCTTCGATTTTTTGAACCGTTTCCCCGTGCGTTGGGTCAGCCTTCAAGATTTTAATTAGCGTTTTCGCAGATTTTAAATCATTTACAACTTCCGCTGGAACTGTCAGCCCCTTTTTTCGCAAGTCTGTAATCATTTCTTCGAGAACTTTCCAGACGGCTGAATACCCCATTTTAACAGCCACCAGCTTTATATTAATGGTTAAGGTTCAGCATTAATAAAGACGTTACTAGGCGCATTTTATTGAACTTGTGGCCAAACATAATCCACATTTTTCCGTGTCGATAGACGGGTCCATGGTTTTGTGCATCTTGCATAAGAGCCCTTTAGCTCTTATTTTTCTGCAGATTTCGCAGAACGTTTGGATAAAGTCTTTGTAGGCTAGATTTTCCTCGGCTAGGGCGTTTGCTAGGTTTTCTATTTGTTCAACAATATCCGGGTCCTTTTCTAGGTTTATGGCTTTTCCGCGGATTTTTCTTTGGTATAGGCTTATGGCTGGTTGACTTACTCCCAGCCGTTTTGCCGCTTCTGACTGTTTCAGGTTGTGTTTGGCGGTGAGTTCCTTGGCTAGGAGGGCTCTGACCGCAGGGAGCAAGCATTTTACTGCTATTTCGCATGGTAGTGACATTTTTTGTTCTCCGAGGGAATGTATTGTGTAGAAAGGCATAAATATGCTTTATTACAATAGTAATATCAAATCGAGGCATAACCATGAGTTGGAGGAACATTGAAAAAATATCTGAAAACGTTTACTGGGTAGGTGTCAGAGACTGGAACCGAAGAATTTTCGATGCATTAATAACGTTACCGAAGGGAACAAGCTACAACGCTTACCTAATAATTGGCAAAGACAAAAAGATGTTAATTGACACTGTTAACCCAGGCTTTGAAAAAGAGTTAGAGGAGAAAATACGTAAGCTTGTTGACCCAGGTGAAATTGATTATGTGGTGATGAACCACGCGGAGCCAGACCACGCTGGAGCAATACCGTACGTAATGGCTATGAATAAAAAAGCAAAGCTTGTAGCTACAAGCAAAGGCGCACGGATGGCTCAAACATTTTACAAAGTGCCAGAGGAACGGATAATAGCTGTTAAAGATCAAGAAACCATAAGTCTAGGAGACAAAACTCTCCAGTTTATCGAAGCCCCAATGCTCCATTGGCCAGAAACAATGTTCACTTATTTAAGAGAAGACGCCATACTGTTTCCATGCGACTTTTTCGGGTCACATTTGGCGAAAGCACTGTATGATGATGAGGTTGATGATTTGCTTGTTCACGCCCAACGCTACTGGGGTGAAATAATGATGCCTTTCAGGGTTATGGCGCAAAAAGCCCTAGAAAAAATAAAAGACTTAAAAATCAGTCTAATAGCGCCCAGCCACGGCCCAATTCACAGAAATCCAGAGCGCATCCTCACAGCCTACCGTAAGTGGGCAAATGGGGAGACAAAGAGTAAGGCAACAATAGTTTATGTGACGATGTGGAACAGCACAGAGAAGATGATACAGCCAATGGTGGAAACCCTAGCTTCAGAAGGCATTGAAGTGGCACTTTACAATCTTGTTTCAGCCGATGTTGGCGACATAGCAAAAGACTTAGTGGATTCTAAAGCCATCGTTTTGGGCGCACCAACAGCGTTAGGCGGTGCACATCCACTAGCCGTATACGCAACCTATCTGGTTAAGGCTTTGAAGCCGCCGCTGAAATTTGTGGTAGTCTTAAGCTCTTATGGTTGGGGCGGAGGTGCCGTAAAACATGTTCAGGAAGTGCTTGGGCAGACGAAGATTGAAGTTGTTGGAGCGTTGGAAATAAATGGTCCACCCACGGATAAGGATATAACGCAGATAATTGAGTTAGGTAAAGTTTTAGCCAAGAAGATTAAAGAAGAAAAATTATGAGGAAGTTGTAACTATGCCCGAAGGAACGTTGCAGTTTGAAAACGGGACTCTTTCAAAAGAGGAAATTGAAGCCTTACTGGATACTCTTCCAGTAGACATAACGTTCGTGGACGCAAATGACACTGTCAAATACTTTAACAAGGCTGAAAAAAGAATTTTCGTGAGAACAAAGGCGGTTATTGGAAGAAAAGTGCAGTTATGCCACCCGCAGAAGAGCGTCCACGTAGTTAACAGAATCCTCGAAGCATTTAAGAAAGGCGAGAAGGATGTGGCAGAATTCTGGATTCAAATAGGCAATCGCCTAATACACATCAGATACTTTGCGGTGAGAGACAAAAACGGGAAATATTTAGGAACCCTTGAAGTAACCCAAGACATAACAGACATCAAAAAAATTGAAGGAGAAAAAAGACTTCTAGACTGGGAAGGCTGAAAACTAAACCACCGTATTTAGAGAGTAAACCATAAAAGTGGAGAAAATTTCTGTCGTTTCGAAATAACTTGACTTCTCTTACGGCGGATAATTCAAAAAGTGGGAAAGCGAAAATTAGGGTTCAGTGAACCCCTTTTAATCTGTTAACTTCATTTGTGCCTAGTGTAGATTATCGCTGTCGCCACTATAGCTATTGCCACTATTACTGAGATGCTAATGGAAAGCATTTCTACTGGTAGACTTGGCATTGGCAAAGGGTTTGACGATGACGCTTGCCAAATGTTTGTGCTAGTTGCTCTATAAGTGGCTGATGTGGAGCCTTGGGTTAAAGTTATTTCCACGAGAACTCCTGTCTCTTTATCCCAGCAATAGCTGAACTGCACATCCCCCCGCGTTAAGCTTGCGTAGACAACTGTTCTGCTTGTTCCCGCATAGGTTTCGGTCTTCTCGCCAGCAATCGTCACACTACCTCCTCCTATAACTTGAATGGTGTTTCCAGTCTTCGAGTTTGCTGGTATAAGTGCTTGAAAAGTCGCGTTTCCCGTGCCGCTGGTGACATCCAACGTCATAATTTCAATTTGTTCCGTTCCACTGCTGAAGTGGGTTGTTACACGTAATGTTGCAGTTGTTCCTGTAACTGATAAGCATTCTGCTTTAACCCACTGGGGCGCATCGCTTGGCAAAGTGCCACCGGAAACGTAGTCACATCTTACCCAGTCGCCAACTTTGATGCCCACTTGCACCTCAGCATAAACGAATGTTATGCAGAGTAAAAATAGTATGGTTGTCGTAAACGCTACAGCTTTCCGCAATTTTGCTTCCCTCTTATCGTCCACGTCTCACAATCATTGCCGCTATCACAGATGCAACCGCTACGATAGCGACTGACAATATTACCCACCAGTAACTCATGAAAACCGTCAAGTCCACGCCGCCGATGCCACCGCCACCGCCGCCTTGCAGATGCGCTGTTAACTCGTGGAAACTGTGGTGGTATTCTACGTAGATTTGGGCGTTGCTGCCGACTTGGTTTATTTGGAAGTCTATGGGCTGATTGTCCAATGTAACGCTAACTGCAGAAAGAGAATTTATCATTTCTATGGGTATGGTTATGTTGGCTATGCCCGCGGTGCCGTCTGGACCGCCTACAGAGATGCTTAAAGCCATGTCCGTAGAGTTGAAAACCACACCAAGCACGGAGGAGTTTGTTGAAACGTACATTGTCTTGTTTGACCATTGAAGCTGCATGCGAATCCACCCTTCAGGCAAAACAGAAATGAACGCATTTAATCCTGTTGCTGCAGCCTCAAGACCATCGCTTATGCCATCACCGTCAGTATCAGCCCTTGTCGGATCAGTTTTAAAGACTTTGATTTCAACGCCGTCGCTAAGCCCATCGTTATCGCAATCTGGACCCAGAGGATACAATGGATAGGCTCCAGAACCAGTCCGGTTTATGTTAAACTCGTACTCTTCCAAGTTGGACAAGCCATCATTATCATAGTCTTTGTAGAGGTCTGTAGGGTCCAGCGGGTTAAAGTATCCACAGAAGATTTCTTCACGGTCAGGTATGCCGTCTCCGTCGCTGTCTGGGTTGGAGGATATTGGAAGGCTTAAGTCTATAAGGTATGGAACGTCCCTGCTCAGCGGTTTAATAAAGGCGGCTATAGAGTCGTTGAGAGGTGACCATGTCCAACATTTGGCTCCACAAAAAATCGTGCGCTTGTTGCTTCCATCAACATTTACTGCTATTACGCTACTGTTAACCCAGCTTTGGTCGTTTATATACGGATTATAAGTATACCTTTCTGTGTAATTAACTTCCGTATATGTTAGCATTGTTCCATTCGACACCCAATTTAGATACATTGCAACGCTATTTTCTGAAATATCAGCTATCTTAGTTAGGTTGGTTCCGTCAGAGTTAATGGTCCAAACGCCATCATATGTCGTGAAGGCTATTTTGTCGTTTGATGGCGAAAATCTAACGCTGAAAATCTGGTTGTCTGGTCCCTCAAGCTCCAGAAACAGTGATCTCTCGTTTGTTTCTAGGTTGACTTTCCAGATGCGACTTAAATGGGTGTAGGGATACGAAGAATAGTTCTCTGCGAATTCTGTGCAGATTAATGTTGTGCCATCGCTTGACAAGTCAACGAAAGTGGGGACGCATGAGGAGCTGCTATTAACGTAGGTTATAAGGGTTGGATTGGAGCCATTCAAGCTCATTGAATATATTAAGGAGAAAGGAGCAACTGCACCACTTGTGTTAACATAGAATATTTTGGAGTCGTCTGGTGAAATAACAAAATTATCAATATAGCCCCACTGATTCCAAAACTCGTAAATCGGCGAGAAAGTGCTTGTATTAATCACTGCAAAACGGTCACCAGCTATCAATAGCAGTTTTCCAGAAGGAGACCATGAGATGCTTGTTGCGTCGATGCCTCCGGAACTCCACACCGTATGCCCATCTTCTGTTTGCCATATTTGGGGAGCAGGCCAATAAAGTATCCTTGGATTGGCGTTTTCGGTGGGTGCAAACGCGCTTGAAAGTGGAGTTTTGTAGAACCCGAGCATGATTGAAGCGAGGATGATGGTTATTGTGGTTAGATGTTGAAGTCTAGTTTTGGACATTTCTTTCACTCCCTACAGTATCTTATTTATTACGATAGCATAATTAAAATATCTTACGCAAAAAAATTCCATACAACCAGTCTAAACAATCCATCATAATTCCAACTAACTTTAAACCATAAATAAAATTAAAAGCCAAAATCACAGAAAAGCCCAAAAGATCATTTTTCTCGGTTTTCGCACTACAAAACTTTTCCTAACAGAAATTGGCATGTGTTACTCTTTAACTTGTTTATCCAGTATGGCGCAAAACAACTGTGCTATTTGCACGCCTGCTGGAATTCCGAAAAGCAAGCCTTTGAGACTAACTGCAATGTAATAAGCTATCGTAGCGCCAAGATTTTTGGTTTCTTCCAACCAACTACAAAAGCTTTTGACCTATCTTTCAACCTCATCAAGTAATTGTCTTTTGGCAGTAGATGTGGCTTTTCCAAAGTTTTCTCTGCTTACTCTAATCGTATCCGCGATAGGTCTATGGCTGTATTCCTCGTATAATTCAAAGCTTCTTGGATAGCGCTCTTCAATATCATATGCTTCGAGTTCAGCCAGAAAATCATCCGTCTTGGACTGCACAAGCGAAATTTTCTAATCTCAGCAAATATGGCATTTATGAATTCTCTATTCAGATTCAACCTTCATGCATACCTTATTTTAGCGTGCCCTCGCTCTCACTCGAGGCTCAATCAAAGTCCAAAGCCACTCGACAAACTCTCCCAGATTTTTCGTCTGAATGTAAACTTCCCCCGGACCCTCGATATTCACCACCAAGCCTTCTCCGCCGAGAATTGTTTCTTTTAATCCGCCGAATTTTGTGACTTTGTAGTTGTATGTGCTACTGAAAGCCACCAGGTGAAAGTTGTCAACAATTATTGATTGACCAGGCTGTAAGATGTGTTTGTCTATGGCTCCAAAGTGTTTATGAACAGCATTCCGTCGCCTGTGACCTTTATCATGAACAAGCCTTGTCCGAACAAGCCTCTTGTGAAACCTTCCCATTTAACGTCTAAATCCACGTTATCTGTGGAGGCTACGTAAGCGGCTTTCTGTATGACATAGCCGTGATTTGGCTTGATTTCCAGTTTTTCAATGTCACCTATTGGTGCAGAAACGAATGCAACTTCTCCAGCGCCGTTTCTCGCAGTGTATTCGTTTACCCAAAAGGATTGGCGTCCAAAAATCGCTAGACCTAAGGTGCCTAAGAGACTTGTTTCCCTTTTTCTCGTGTGAACTTCAATATTCGGGTCCATGTATGTCATTGCACCCGACTCAGCAACTAAACTCTCGTTTGGCTCCAGGTTTACCACAAGCATAGAATAAGACGGCTTGTATTTTATTTCATACTTCATCAAATTTCCTCTTCGTAAATCATCTACTATTATCCTTTTAGCTCTTGTGGACGCATCGACATAGCTTTGGAGCTTTGAAGATGTCAATGGTGAATACAACAACGAAGACAAAATCTTCCGAAAACGAAAGTAGAAGACTAAACTAAAAGTGAGATTTAAGGAAAAGGTTTTTAGTTTAGTTGTCATATGAAAGTCTGCAAGTGGATAAGGCATAGTGGAGGTTGGTAGTTAATGTCTGTATTTGCAGCGCCAGGAGCATATGACCGAGCTATAACCGTTTTCTCGCCAGATGGGCGACTCTTCCAAGTAGAATACGCAATGGAGCTTGTTAACCGTGGAGCAACAATCTTGGGGATGCGTTGCTCTGAAGGAGTTGTTTTGGGAGCTGAGGAAAATATTGAGCCTCTAGAGGAGGCAGAATACTCCTGGAAAATTTTCAAGATTGACGAGCATATTGGAGCGGCGATAGTTGGTTTAAGCTCCGACGCAAGAATTTTGATAGACCAAGCGCGGATTTACGCTCAAAGCAACAGATTAACATATGACGAACCAATAGACGTGGAAGTTGTAACAAAAAGAACATGCGATATCAAACAGCTTTACACTCAGCATGCGGGCGTGAGACCCTTCGGAGTTTCAATAATTTTTGGCGGAGTTGACAAGACTGGAAACAGGGTTTTTTACACTCACCCAAGCGGAACTTATAGAGGGTATAAAGCAACAGCCGTGGGCGCTGGAAGAGAAACCGTACTCTCAGTTTTGAAGGACGAGTACCGCGAAGACATGAAACTTGAAGAAGCCATAAAACTTGCTGTAAAATGCTTGATAAAGGCTTTAGAGGCAAGGCAACTGCCCATCAGAATAAAGATTGCAGTCATCCCATCAGCAACAAAGAAAATGGAAATGTTAAGCGATGAAAAAATTGAGGGCTATGTAAAAGCGTTAGGTTCTGGCAAGTGAAAGGCTGATGAGTGAAAAATACACAGTTGCACGCATGATAAAGGATAATGAGCATTTCGAAGTTCTCGTAAAGCCTCAAAAGGCACTAGACTACCGCATGGGAAAAATTTCATCAATAACGGAAGTTTTGGTAACCGAAACAATTTTTTCAGACGCAAACAAAGGCACAAAAGTCGCGGAAGGAAACTTGCAAAAAGCCTTTGGAACAACAGACCCACTTAAAATAGCGGAGATAATACTCAAAAAAGGCACAATTCAGTTAACAACAGAGCAGCGAAGAAAAATGATTGAGGATAAAAGAAAACAGATAATAGACTTCATATCGCGGCAGGCGGTTGATCCCAAAACAAACCTTCCACATCCGCCGCTGAGAATAGAAAATGCCATGGAACAGATACACTATCCAATAGACCCATTTAAGCCAGTGGAGGAGCAGGCAAGAGAAATAATCAAACTGTTACGTTCAATTCTGCCCTTAAAAATAGAACAAGTATCTGTAGGAGTTCGTATACCAGCCGAGTATTCAGCGAGAGCCTACGGCACAATAAAGGCTTTTGGGACAATTAAACGGGAAGAGTGGCGTGCGGACGGTTCATGGTATGGAGTTCTTGAAATGCCCGCAGGTTTATATGGACCATTCCTTGAAAAACTTGGGGAAGTAACCAAAGGAAGCGGTGAAGCAAAGATAATCGCATAATAATTGTTATGGTGTGTGATAAATTTGCCGACATTTTTTGAAAGAAGACAGCTTGTAACCCCTGGAGATTTAATTGCCGAAGGCGATTACATAGCGGGAGAGAACACTTACAAGGAAGACAACAAGATATATGCCTCACGGATTGGGCTAGTTGATTATGAAGACAAAAAAGTCAACGTGGTTGCCTTAAGGGCTTTTTACATCCCAAGAGTCGGAGACACTGTTATAGGAACAGTTGTGGAAGTAGGCTTTAACGGTTGGGTTGTGGACATAAATTCGCCGTATTCAGCCCTTTTAAGGGCTTCAGATGTTTTAGGAAGACCCTTCAGACCGCAAAAGGATGAGTTGTCGCAGGTTCTTGATGTGGGAGATTTGATAGTGGCGAAAATAGTTGCCTATGACAGGACACACGACCCTCAATTGACTGTTGGAGAGCCTGGACTGGGGAAAATAACCCGCGGAGAAATAGTCAAGGTAACTCCGACAAAGATTCCCAGAGTTATAGGCAGAAAGGGCTCCATGATATCCATGATAAAACAGGAGACCGGATGCCAAATAATTTTGGGACTTAATGGAATTATATTGGTTACTGGAAAGAATCTTGAAGATGAACAGTTAGCGATTATGGCAATTCGCAAGATTGAGGAAGAATCTCATACAAGCGGCTTAACAGACCGCATAGTCCAAATGTTAAGGGAAGAAAAAGCAAAAAGGGAGGGAATGAGAAATGAGCCAAAAAATTGAAAAGTTAATTGATAAAAAGGGTTTAAGGTTAGATGGCAGAAAACCAGATGAGCTAAGACCTATAAAAATTGAAGTTGGCGCTTTATCAAACGCTGATGGTTCAGCATATATTGAACAGGGAAAAAACAAGATTTTAGCCGCAGTATACGGTCCAAGGGAGCTACACCCTAAACACATGGCGCTTCCAGATAGGACAGTTCTAAGATGTCGCTATCACATGGCGCCATTCTCCGTTCAAGAACGCAAATCGCCAGCACCCTCGAGGAGAGAAATAGAGCTTTCAAAGGTTATCAGAGAAGCTATCGAACCATCAATTTTCTTGGAATATTACCCGCGCACGGCAATAGATGTTTTCATAGAGGTTCTGCAAGCTGACGGAGGAACAAGGTGCGCAAGCATAACCGCCGCATCCTTAGCACTGGCCGACGCAGGTGTTCCAATGCGAGATTTAGTTGTGGCATGCGCAGCTGGAAAAGTTGATGACACAATAGTGTTGGATCTGATGGATGAAGAGGATAAAATTGGAACGGCGGATGTGCCTGTGGCTTTAATGCCAAACCTAAACGTTATAACACTATTACAGATGGATGGAATACTGACGCCAGAAGAGTTTGAAAAAGCTGTAAATCTAGCCATCGAAGGATGCAAAAAAATCTACATTATGCAGAAGGAAGCCTTAAGGGCTAAGTACGTATCAGTTAAGGAGGTTGAAGAGTAATGTCAACAGTGATTACCCGCGTGAAACAGAGGCAGATAGCCCAGTTAATTGCAAAAGGAAAACGCTTAGACGGGAGAGGCTTAACAGACTATCGCGAAATAAAAGTTGAACAAGGGATAATCGAGCGTGCAGAAGGTTCAGCAAGGGTCTGCCTTGGAAAAACAGAAGTCATGGTTGGAACAAAAATCGAAATTGGCGAACCATTCTCAGACACACCAGACGAAGGTGTCCTGACAGTCAACGCAGAACTAGTACCATTGGCTTCTCCAACTTTTGAACCTGGACCCCCAGACGAAAACTCTATAGAACTTGCCAGAATTGTTGACCGTGGAATCAGGGAATCAAAGGCCATTGATGTTGGGAAGTTATGCATTGAGCCCGGAAAGAAAGTCTTTGTAATCTTCGTGGATGTCTATGTGTTGAACCACGACGGAAATCTAATAGATGCATCAGCCCTTGCAGCCATGGCAGCTTTACTGAATACAAAAATGCCAAAATATGAAGTTGAAAAAGATGAAATTAAAATAAAACCGGGTTACACTCAAATTCCAATCAGAAGACATCCGGTGACGATTACCTTTGCCAAAATAAATGAAGAGCTCGTTGTAGATCCGTGGCTGGATGAGGAGCAAGTGATGGATGCAAGGCTCAGCATAGCCTTTGACGATGACGGCAACATATGCGCCGTGCAGAAAGGCGGAAGCGGATACTTCACACAGAAACAAGTGCTTGAGGCTGTTATGATAGGTAGGGAAAAGGCTAACGAAATCCGCAAAAAATTAGGATGGTGAGTTTGCTTTGGGAAGAACAAAAAAGGTTGGACCAACCCGCGGGCTTGGACCCCGTTACGGCGCAACCGTTAGGAAACGTTACATAAAAGTGGTTACGGAGATGAAGAAGCCGCATACATGCCCCCAGTGTGGTTTTCCACAAGTTAAGAGGGTTAGCGTGGGAGTTTGGAAATGTAGAAAATGTGGCTTCACGTTTGCAGGCGGAGCTTATACGCCGAGTACGAAGCTTGGAGTGGTTGCAAAGCGAGTGGCTAAGGGTGCGCCAGTTGAAGAGGCAGTGAAGGCTGTTGAGGAAGAAGAATAGTTTCCAACCCAAGTGATTTTAGATTGGCTGATAAACAGCGTATTCTTTTAACAACATCGAGAAGACCGACTAAAACCATGAGGACTCTCTGCAGAGAGATAAGCTACAATATACCCTTCGCTATACGTATAAACCGGGGCAAACTAAGCCTAGAAGGAATAGCGGAAAAATCCGTAGAGTTGGGCGCTGAAAAAGCGATTATTATTGAAAGATGGAAATTCGGACTTGGAAAACTGCAGTTTTTCAATGTAAAACCGGAGGGATTGGAAAAAGTTCCACCAACCATTTACGTGCGACACGCAAAATTTCGAAGAAAATTGGCAGGAGAAATAATGAGGGGGAGGAGGATAAAGTCAATAGTAGTTGCAGCCTCACCACAAGAAAATTCTATCGCTAAGAAACTTGAAAAAGCTTTATCTGATTTTTTTGCAGTACCAGTTTTCTCGTTAAAAGAAGCAATTAATAGAAAATATGATGCAGCAATGCAAATTAAAATTAATCCGCAAAAAGAAATAGTCATCACTTTTATACTTCTGCCAGAATTGGTAGAGATTGGCCCACAAATCATAGTATCCTATGCAATTTGGAGTTAGAATCCATTGAAGGCGAAGGCTGTTGTCAAGTTAAAGCTTCCCTCAAGAAAGCATCTAGAAATATTCGCTAAGGCTTTGGAGCCTGAGGTTAAAAAGCCAGCCACCGCCCGTTCAAAGACAAGTATGAAAAAAAGAGAGAACTTTCTGGTTTTGACGGTGGAAGCAGAAGACACCGTGGCTCTACGTGCTACGTTAAATGCTTATTTAAGGTGGATGAACTCAATTATGAACGTTATCGAGGTTCTGGAACTGCAATGATCATGCTTTATCTAGTGGCAAGCTTATTAATCCTTTTGTTTTCGACGTTTTTGAGAAAACCCTTAATTAACTGCTATGCCTATTGCTGTGCAGAACAGGAGTGTATGTAAGTGAGTGAGGAACTTTCGAAACTTCCACCTCAAGTTCAAGAACGTCTACTAAGGCTTCAGCAGCTTCAACAGACTCTTCAGTCAGTTCTGGCTCAAAAGCAACAAGTGGAAATTGAGTTGACGGAAAGTGAGCAAGCCTTAAACGAGCTGCAAAAAATAGGAGATGACGCGGTAATTTACAAGGCTATTGGCACGCTTTTGGTGAAAACTGAAAAGGCGAAAATAACCGCGGAGTTAAGCGAGCGGAAGGAACTTCTAAGCACTAGGGCAACAGTTTTAGGAAAACAGGAAGAGAGACTGCGAACTCAATTGAAGGAGTTACAAGCCAAACTGCAAGAAGACTTACGCCCATTATCCGCGCCTTAACTGCCAAATCTGCTTAGGTGAAAAATGTGGAGGAACTGCGCCTACCAGAGTTGACAAGCGAGCAAATTGAGGAATTGTGTTTAATTGCAGAGGAAGCTGCACGGAAATACGTAACGTCGAAAGTTTCCTTAAAGAGGATAGAAGCGCTGAACATAAGCGTTGAGGCTGAAGGCACAAAGCCCATGACGTTAACCATCGATGTAGATGTTACTTTATCACCCTTAATGAAAGACTTTGACGTGCAAAAACTCGTTAACGAAGCAGTAAAGGAAGCCTTCGCATCTGCCGAAAAATATTTGAGGAATCTACCATGTCATTCGCAGAAGTAACCAAACTTCTTGAAGGATTAGATGCCAAACTAGTTGTTTTGCTATGCCACCACAACGCAGATCCAGACGCCATCTGTTCAGCATATGCCTTTGCGAACTTGCTTAAAAGTTTAAGACCGAAAATGGAGGTTGAAATTGGAGCGGCACAGGGAGTAAGTCGCTTGTCAAAACACCTTTTGAAACATTTGCCAATGGAGTTGAAAACTCAGCCAAATGTGGAGAATGCGAACGCCATAGTTTTGCTTGACACAAACACTGTTCAACAGTTGAATAATCTTGCTGAAAAAGTGAAAACCGCAAAGGCTCCGATAATTGTTATAGACCACCACGCAGCCCATCCTGAAACGGAAAAAATGGCAAAAATCTGCATAACAAACGAAGAGTCATCCTCGACCTGCGAAATTATTTACAACTTCTTTAAACAAGCTGGCGTAAAGCCTGCAGAAAAAGAGGCGAAAGCGTTGTTTTTGGGCATAGCCTTTGACACGCGCCATTTTGTTTTAGCCAACTCATCCACGCTGAAAGCCGTTGCAGAACTCATCGATGTCGGAGTAAACGCGCAAGAAGCCTTATATCTGCTTTCGTTACCCATGGACTTTTCTGAGCGGGTGGCAAGGTTAAAGGCCTGTAGAAGAGCAAAAATTTTCAAGATTGGAGAATGGATACTTGCCTTTTCTCATGTTAGCGCCTTTCAAGCTTCGGCGGCTAGAGCCATAGTGGATTTAGGCGCTCACGTTGCAGTAGTAGCTGGGCAAAAAAACGAAAACATAGAGATTAGCCTACGTTGCACACGAGAATTTCATGAGACAACTGGAATACATTTGGGCAAAGATATAGCCAAACCTTTAGGCGAATATCTACGCGGTATGGGCGGTGGACATTCAACAGCCGCTGGAGTTAATGGTGTTGGCGACGTTGAAGCTGGGCTTAAACGTTGTTTAAGGCTTTTTAAAGAAAAGCTTTCTAGCCGCAATTAAGTAGCTACTCTTAAATGAGAGAGATTACCTCCGCTTAAAACTGGGCAGGCATCATAAGCATGGCCGTAATTGAAGCAAAAAACCTAACATACACCTATCCAAACGCAACAAAACCATCAATAGTAGATGTCTCCATAAAAATAGAGAAAGGCGAATTCACCCTAATCACTGGACCAAGCGGATGTGGAAAAACAACTCTCTGCCGATGCCTAAATGGGTTGATTCCCCACTTTTACCAAGGCGAGTTAAAAGGTCAAATAACAGTCGCTGGACTTGACGTCACCAAACACCCAATCTACGAACTGGCAAAGCATGTGGGCCTTGTTTTCCAAAACCCTGAAAACCAGCTTTTCGCCCTGTCCGTCGAGAAGGATGTGGCTTTCGGGCTTGAAAACCTAGGATTTCCCAGAGAAGAGATTCGCAAGAGAGTGGATTGGGCGACGGAATTGACGGGCATATATGATTTGAGGGAAAGAGCTCCATACGAACTTTCAGGTGGACAGCAACAACGTGTTGCAATTGCTTCAGTTTTAGCTATGCAGCCAGAGGTGATGGTTCTTGACGAACCGACATCTTTTCTCGACCCATTAACTGCCAAGAAAATATTCGACGTGATTTATGAACTCAACAGGAAATTAGGGATAACCGTTGTGCTTGTTGAGCATAGGCTGGATTTAACTGCCAAATACGCGGATCACATAATCGTAATGGACAACGGCAAGGTAGCCATAGATGGTGAACCACGTCAAATTTTAAGCTCAGAGGAAACCAGACTGATTGGTGTTGGAATTCCAAAAGCAACGCTTCTTTATCAAATGTTAAGGAAAGAGGGGGTAAGATTAGGCAATAAAATTCCCTTGTCTTCCGAAGAAATGGCGGCGCTAATACGGGAGGCTTTCAAATCTGATGATTGAGGTTGAAAATGTCTATTTCACATATCCAAACGGCGTAGAAGCATTAAAGGGAGTGTCCTTAAAAATCTATGATGGAGAATTTGTTGCCATAATGGGACAAAACGGCGCAGGGAAAACAACGCTTGTTAAACATTTTAACGGGCTTCTTAAGCCAACGAAAGGCAGAGTCTTTGTTGACGGTGTTGAAACAACAAAAGTAAGTGTGGCAACCCTAGCCAGAAACGTGGGCTTTGTCTTCCAAAACCCAGACCACCAGTTATTTAGCGAAACAGTGGAGGATGAAATAGCCTTCGCCTTAAAAAACTTTGGATTCAAAGAAGATGTGATAGAGAGAAGGATAACGTGGGCGCTAAACCTCTTAGATTTGACGCAGTATAGAAAGACTTCGCCCTTCATGCTTAGCGGCGGAGAAAGAAAACGCGTCGCTTTAGCCTCCGTTTTGGCGTGGGATCCAAAGATACTGATATTGGATGAGCCGACAATAGGGCAAGATTACCAGCAAAAGGAGAAGTTAAGACAATTTATTATGCAGCTGAAAACCCGGGGGAAAACGACAATAATTGTCACACATGATGTTGAGTTTGTAGCAGAGTGCAACCCAAGAGTTGTACTGATGCGAGATGGGATGATAGTTGCCGACGGAGAGGCGAAGAAGATTCTAACAAACACCGAAATACTATACAATGCATCTATCGTTCCGCCCCAAATAACTCAAATATTCATTCAACTTCGAGATTTGAATTTGCCCCAAGAAGTTATTGACGTTTATGAAGCACAAGAAATCTTGCTAAACCATTTTGGGAAGAAGGTGTTTAAATGAGCGTGTTTGACGGACTCAAATTCCGCAAAGTTCATTCACCAATCCACAACTTAGACCCGCGAATAAAATTCATATATGTGTGCGTGATATTTGTTGTTGCCATAATTTTTGGTGAACTGTTGCCTTTACTAGTGCTGTTTGTTATGCAGATTCCCTTTGTATTATTGGCGGGTGTTCAACGGGAGTGGCTCCGCTCGTTACGAGGTGCAACTTTCTTGGCCCTAATAATTTTCTTAACAAACTTCTTGTTTGCATACTTTGGAGCGAAGGGATTAGCGGAGAGTTTGGAAAATGCCGCTGCCATGACGTTGCGTTTCATAGTGCTCATCGAGTCCTTTTCCATATTTTTCCTAACAACATCACCGGACAACCTAGGCTTAGCTCTAGAACAAGCCCGAGTGCCCTACGAATTTTCTTTTGCCTTCACAACCGCCGTCAGGTTTGTCCCAGTTTTAGCTGAAGAAGCTCAAACAATAATGGACGCCCAAAAGGCAAGAGGACTGGAGTTGGAACGCGGAAACTTTCTTAAGAGAATAAAGAACTATATTCCTATACTTGTGCCGTTAATCGTAAGCGCAATCCGCAGAAGCCTCGAATTGGCAGAAGCTATGGAATCACGCGCTTGGGGTGCCACCAAAAAACGTACAAACCTTTACACCTTGAAAATGCATAAGGGCGACTTTGTTTTATTGGCTATTACTGTTGGAATTTTGACACTGGCAATTTACGTTCGCTTAACTTGTGTCAGCATTCCAGCCCTCTTTAGCTTTTTGGAATAAAAGGCACTTTGAAACCGCAAGACTTTTAATGCTGGGAAAAATGTAATGGGTTCTCGGAGTTTGAAGTAATTGGAATGGCTGAAGGCGGCGGCAGAAGAAATCATCACCGGAATCAAAAAAAGTATTGAAGAGTTAAACGAGAAAGAGGTTGAGCAACTAATTAAACTTCTACTTGAAGCAAAAAATAAAAAAATCTTCATTGTAGGCATGGGAAGAAGCGGGTTTGTTGCAAGAGCCTTTGCGTTACGACTAATGAACCTTGGCTTCAACGTCTACTTTCTAGGTGAAACCATCACGCCAGCAGCGGAAAAAGGAGACTTACTTATAGCAATTTCAGGAACAGGTGCCACAAAGATGGTTCTAACCGCGGGCGCAGCCGCTAAGGAAATTGGAGCAACAGTAATTGCTATAACATCCTTTCCAGAATCTCCACTAGGTCAAATGGCTGACCATATAGTTACGATTAAAGGAAGAACAAAAACCGGGTGGCCGAAAGAAGAAGATTACCTAGCAAGGCAAATTATTGGCGAACGCGAGCCCCTAACTCCTCTTGGAAGTGTTTTTGAGAACAACTGCATGGTTTTTCTAGATAGTTTGGTTGTGGAGTTGATGCATCGAATGGGGCGAACAGAGGAGGATTTACGACGTAGACATGCCACAATAGAATGAAAATTATGGGGTGTGCGGGATATTCGCGCTAAATGGAAAAAGAAAAGGATGCGACGGCAGAAAAAGAAGAGGCAAAAGAGAAGGGCAAGATACAAGTAAACTGTTAAGAGTACCCGTCGGTTCACTATTCTCATGGTAATGCCAATAATAGCTACGCTTTTGAAGTTATCAAATTTAGGTTTTGAATGCGCTTAGCATTTTTTATGTTTTGGGGTTCAAGAGATTTCCTAAAGATTAGGCGTGCATATAACTTATTAAGACTCGCTACACATTATATCATGCATGAAAAATCCAACGAAAACCAGGAGGCTAACCCCTTTGGAAAAGCAAGAGTCAGGAGTAGACATAATAATAAAGGAAGAAGGAAAGAAACCAACAGTATTCCGGGAAATCTACCCAATACAAGAACCATACGTCTACGCCGCCATAGTAAAAAACCCAGAAACCCAAAAGATAGTCTACGAAGTCATAGAGCCCACGCTGAAAAAAGAAGAGGAAAACCTCCTCAAAGAAATAAAGACGCTCTTAATGGAAGAAGTAGATGTAAACTTAAAGGATATCGAAACCAGAGAAAAAGCCGAAAACTACCTCAAAGAAAAAACTAAGGAAATAATTAGGAAATATCGAATAAAAGTTCCGCCAGAGGCCGTTGACAAACTCACTTACTACATCATCAGAGACTTCATAGGCTATGGGAAAATAGACCCGTTAATGAAGGATCACCTAATCGAAGATATATCGGCGGATGGCGTAAACATACCCTTATATGTTTGGCATAGGCTCTACGAGTCCTTGCCAACAAATATAGTTTTCAAGGACGAAGCTGAACTAAACTCGTTCATAATACGCTTAGCATATCTTGCTGGAAAAAATATTTCTATAGCCTCGCCAATTTTGGACGCTTCTCTTCCAGATGGCAGTCGCGTACAATTAACCTATGGAAATGAAGTCACACGTAGAGGCTCAACATTCACCATTAGACGCTTCAGAGTCGACCCATTAACAATATCAGACTTGATAGCTTTCAAAACAGTTTCATCCGAAATGGCTGCATACCTATGGTATATCATAGAGAACAGAGCCTCACTGCTGGTTGCAGGAGGCGTGGCCGCGGGAAAAACCACGATGCTAAACTGTTTATCCATGTTTATAAAGCCAGAAATGAAAATAGTGAGCGTAGAAGACACACAAGAACTTAACCTTCCACACGAAAACTGGATACCATCAGTTGCAAGACTAGGCTTTGGACATGAAGACAAAAAGAGCGGGACAATAACCCTTTTCGACTTATTAAAAGCGGCCGTCAGACAAAGACCAGACTACATAATTGTCGGCGAGGTTAGAGGCGAAGAAGCATACACACTTTTTCAAGCCATGGCAACAGGTCACCTTGGAATGAGCACAATACATGCAGAATCGGTTGAAGCCGTCATAAATAGGTTGGAATCTGAACCCATGAATATTCCACGGTCACTAATAGCTATGACCGACGTGATAATGGTTGTAGCAAGAACAGAAGTGGAAGGAAAACCGGTGAGACGAACCCTCACAACTACTGAAATTGCGGGTATAGACCAGAAAACGAGAGAAATATTGACAGAAGAAATTTTCCGATGGAATCCAAAAGAAGATAGACTTATCCCTGTTGGAAAAAGCCCGTTTATAGAGGCTCACATAAAAAAAATGGGCATAACAGAAGATGATGTTACCCGTGAGCTGAAGAGAAGAAAAACAGTTTTGGAATGGATGGTGCACACTGGAATACGCCGCTACATGGATGTCGCCAACATAATTCGCGAATACTACTCTAACCCAAGCCGTATATTCCAAAAGGCTATAATGGGATTAAAATGAGTGAAAACAAAGTTCTGGAAAAAGTCAAGAAACTTGTTATCCGCGTCAAAGCATTGTTTAAGGGAAAAATGGAAGCAACTAAGAAAAAGCCTAGTATAGAGCTTAATAAACCACATTCTTTGGCATTTCGACTTTTAGGCGGTAGAATAGATCGAGTTTTGCCCCTTTTTAGAGATTTGGACCAAAATCTGCATAAGTCTGGGATAAAAGTTAATTTCAAGGCTTATGTCAGTTTAACTGTTTTTTCCGCGATGCTGATCACCATTGCAACTGGTGTTCTTGTTTCATCCCTATGGATTCTTGCCTTTCACACGCAAGTTTTGCCAGCGCTTCTTTATGGTTGCGGTGGAGGATTGTTTGCTTTCGCATTCACAATCATGGGATTTTACTTTTACCCAATCTATCGTGCGGACAAGCTCAAGAGAGAGTTGGAAGATGAGTTGCCGTTTACAACAGGTTATATGGCCATTCTCGCCAGCTCTGGGGTTTCACCGGAAAAAATTTTCTATACGCTTTCAAACATGAGTGTGCCATTGGCGATTTCTTATGAAGCCAGGGAGGTTGTTAGAAAAATAAATCTTTTCGGTTTAGACGTGATTTCAGCTCTTGAAGAAGTATCAAAACGTTCCTCATCGGAAGTATTTCGAGAAACACTTGAAGGTTTTATTTCAACAATACATTCTGGCGGTAATTTAGCCGTATATTTACGTGAAAAATCTAAACAATTTATGAAACTGAAAAGAATAAGTCTTAAGAAGTTCTCCGACACCCTATCTATTCTGTCGGAGTTTTACATATCTATTCTATTGACTGGCCCGCTTCTCTTGGTGATAATGTTGGCAGTTATATCCATGCTTGGAGGAGAATTCCTTAAGGGTTTAAGCTCTGAGCTTATGCTGAACTTACTTACTTACATCGGAATCCCTGTTGGTGCCATAATATTTCTGGTAATATTGGATGCTATATCACCACGATGGTAGCGGAAATGCCGAAAATAGAGAAGAAAACTAAAAAATTTGCGCTTGCAATCTCTGTTTTGTTAGCTGTTTTCATGATTCTATTCGCATACTTCATGTTTTGGGGTAGCAAAATTTTTGATGAACTCGTCTTTTTTGCGGCAATAATCGCCATTGCACCCACCTCCATATTAACCTACATTGAATATAGATGGAGGAAAGCTGTTGATGAGCGTTTACCAGATCTTTTCAGAAGCATTGTTCAAGCTCAACAAACGGGCATGACGTTGCCTCAAGCTTTAGAGGAAGCTGCAAAAAGGGATTATGGACCGCTTACGGTAGAGTTGAGGAAAATGACCGCGCAGATTTCTTGGGGAATGAGTTTTGATGATGCCCTTTTAGCTTTGGGGAGGCGAGTTAACACGGTTTTGATGCAGAGAACGGTTCCCATGATTATTGAGGCTGGGCGTTCAGGAGGACATGTTGAAAGAGTCTTTGACCCAATGGGCAAGTTTATAGAGACGACTCTTTTGTTAGAAAAGGAACGCCGAACACGGACAAGACCTTACATCGCAATAATTTACGTAGCTTTTTTCGTTTTCTTGTTCACAATAATGCTTCTTTTCAAGTCTTTTTTTGCGACGATAGAGGGGCTGCCGACGCTTGGCGCGGCCGTGATGACGGCGGAAGAGATGCAACGGTTATTTTTCCACATGACAGCAATCCAAGCATTTTTTAGCGGGCTGGTGGCGGGGAAAATGGGCGATGGAACAATGAGCGCTGGGTTAAAACATAGTCTTATAATGATGGTGTGCGGTTATGTGGCACTAAAACTTTTCTTGTGAGGTGGAAAAGGTGAAGGATAAGTTTAGAAAATTTTTCTGCGATAAGCGTGCTATAACGCCAGTTCTAAGCAATCTTTTGCTTATGGTCGTGGCTGTAGCAGCCATGGCAATCGCCACAACTTCTACATATGGTGTCACAACAAATCTTCGGGAAAACATGAGCGAGCGCCTTTTGGTAGAGGATGTCTGGTTTAACTCCACTAACGTCATAATGGTTTATCTCCGCAACATTGGTAAGGGCGCCATTGACGTTTCAAGGGTTTACGTTAACGGCACTCCTCAACTCTTCAGTTCGCCCTTCCACTTGGAAATGGAGGAGCATGGATGGCTAAATGTTTCATGTTCTTGGGTTTCAGGTGAAGTCTACCATGTTGATGTCGTTACGAACAGGGGGAATCATGCTGGAGGCTATTATAAGGCGCCTTAAACGCGATAAACGCGGCATAAGCAATGTGATAGTCATCATGTTAAGTTTAATTTTGATAGTGATGATTGTTGGCAATGTCGTTCTCTGGAGTTTTCAAATGAACCAGTTGGATTTGGAAAGGATGCAAGAAACAGTGCAGATTACCAACGCCACTCGTATAGCTGGTTCGCCGTGGTTCACAGCTCAAAAAGAGTTTACAATCGAAGTTGGAACTAGGGTAAGCGGCACTTACACGGACACCCACTATATTGACGATTTTTACGAAGCTTTCAGAGAAGAGTTTACTACAGGAGGCACTGGAGGAATTTCTTATAGATATAATCCCTCGACTTACGCTCTTTTTGGGTATACAACGCTTGTTTCAGGCTCAATAACCGATTTACAAAACGAAGACAATGTTTACATGCGTTTCCGTTCCTATGTTTCAGCATCATCAACAACAGCAAAAACCGACGCCTTCATAGTTTACCGCGACAGCACAGCCTCTCTGAATACGCCTAAACTGAGGACGTGGAATGGAGAAGCGGCAGGTTGGAGTTCGCAAGTTGAGATGCCAGACGCTGGCAGTCCCGTTAGAACTGTTAGAGTTGCTTCTTGCCCCGTGGAAGAGAGAAGTTTTGAGAGGATCGTTGTAACTTGTTCTGACGATGGTTACCTTGACGCTTACGTTTGGAACGGTATAGAATGGATTGCCACAAACAATATCGCTCAAGTTTGGACAACGGCGCCAACTGGTGCGCAACGCCCCTACGACATAGCTTATGAAACGGCAAGCGGCAGAGCATTACTAGTATATGATGTTGTTGTTGCAGAGGCCACAAAAGATTTAGGGTATAAAATTTGGAACGGCACGGCGTGGAGCGACGAATATTACATAGATTTTGCCGGAGTTGCCTCAGTAAATCCAACCATATCATTTGTTTGTTTAGCAAGCAACCCACAACCAGCGTCTAATCAGATTGCTTTAGCATTTCAAGATGACACAAATGCTGATACATTTGCGGGAATATGGAATGGCAGTTCATGGGAGAAAATGACTACAATATCCACTTCATATACAACTGTTGGAAGAGAAACAATCGCAATTGAATACTCCACGTACTACAAGAAAATATTGGTTGTTTCAGGAGACGGACCCAACAGCATGGCTTGGAAATACTACATTCAAGGCGACGATGACTGGACTGCTGGAGTATCCTTTGACCCAGACCCAGACGGAGGAAACGATGCCTGCTTTAGTGTCTTAAAACGCGACCCCGCGGGAAACTCACAAAACGATTTTGTCATGTATGCTGGAGTTAACGACCTCGGAGATTTAAACGCTTGGGCTTTCAACATGTCCGCAGACCCACCAACAAGAGTTCACATAGTTAATGAAGTTGATGATGCAGTTGATTCAGCCACCACAAGATGCGTCGACTTCGCTTGGGAACCAACAGGAAACAAAGGCTTAATAGTTTGGGGAACAACCGTTGGAAGAATACACTATAACACATACTCCATATCCACCGGTTGGGGAACAAACTGGACGACTTATGTGTCAATGGGTGCATATGCTCACTTGTGGGTTCAGTTGCGAACGAACACCCGCAACATAAGTGGGGATGCCAAAATTTTGGGGGCAGTTTTAGAAACAACCGCTCTTGACTTAGGCGCAATACACTGGGATGGGGCAACACTTACGGTGATAGGCTCAACTATGTTTTCATCAAACACAGCAACAACCACATATGAATGTTTTGAAATCGAGTTCATGAATTTTGGATCCCCAACAGAGTTCACGGCTGAAGCTGAGTTTACGGGCGCATCTAATACAGTGTCGTGGGACAGTTTAACATGGACTGTTGACCTCAGTTGTACCACAACAGACGTTAACGTAACGTTGCAACTTTACAATTATGAAATAGGCGCTTACTCAACGAGTGGCGACGGTTACATGGCGGATACCATTGGTATAACGGATACTATAGAAAACCAGACCGTCACCACCAGTCCAACACGCTTCAGAGATGCCGCTGGAGAGTGGAAGTTGAAAATTAAATGTATAAAAACTACGGATACGCCGTTCGAGTTTAAAGTTGACTGGATACAGTATGAGGCAACAGTGTTAGGTACTTATAGGCTTAACGTAAACAACGACTTTGTGATAGACTTGTTTAGCTACCCGCTAAACCAAATACAAAGCATAGAAATACTCCTCAGATACAATGCCACCGAAGGCTCAGAAAAATGGTTTATAAAAGCATATAATTGGGCAACTGCAAGCTTCAGCGACGCAGGCTTTAACAACACCGGCGGAATCCAACCCATGCCAAACGAGTGGAATTATTACGCAACCAGCATAACTGAAAACTTGGCAGACTACGTCAGCGGCAACGGTACAGTTCGCTTACAATTTACAGATGACGGAACAAGCATGAACCAAACAACCATAGAAGTAGACTTTTTCGCCCTAAAAGCAACGATCGACGGAGTAAGCATCAACATTAAAAACCCCAGCCCCTCAACAACGCATATCATAGCCATATGGGTAATAAGCCAAACAAACCATGAACGTTACAATGCCAACCTTTTCATAAACTCGGGAGAAGAAACAACATACGTCCTCGCAGGCGTAAAACTGCCAGAAGATAAATTCACAGTTAAAATAGTCACGGAAAGAGGCAACATGGCGGTTTTCATAATAGATTAATGGTTATTTTTCAGTTTCTCTCTTAGAGCCTTTACAACTTCCTTCTGATTCCTAGCCTCAATAATCTGAATATTATATAACTCAGCCATCTTCCTACCATTCTCATTAATCCTCGGAACCGCAATCAGGTAAGCCTTTTCAGGAGAAACATCAAATATTTTGGCGAAAAGAGCGATAACCGGCTGCTCTGAAATCTCACTTTCAACGGAAGATGCAAAATCGATAACCATCAATTTTTCAGCAGTGTCCTTATACGCCGCAATGTCAAACCTATGGTTTGCACCTGATTTGCCCTTAATAAAAGCTGGACTTTCAACATGAAAGCCATCCTCCACTAGCATTTCCTGAATTTGTGTCACCAAAACCCAGATGAGCGGAGCCTCTCCCTTTACTTCTTCATTGAGACTGTAAACATAAACATCCTGTATTTTTGCGTCTTCAAAAGTGAAGTTTTCATGGCAATTTCTACAGAAGTGCACGGAGACTGGAATGTCAAAACTTTTCCCGCAAACCTTACAAGTGCACCATATTCCAGCCTTCCTATAATCAACATCAGCTGTTTTAAGCTCCTCACCACATTTTGGACAAACCATCTCAGTCCCTTTCAAGAAGCTCTCTTGCACATCCATATACCCACATTTGACATGCTCTATGAGGGAACTTTTTTGGATATCAAAAGACTTACAGTAGGGGCAGCAATAACGAACAGAAATGTTTGCGGAACCACATTTTGGGCAATAAATAACCTTATCGTAAAGCTTTCGCTCTAAGATTCCAGCCTCATAAAGCTTGTTCAAAAAAGGCATAACCTTTGAAACATCACCAATTATCTCCTCAACCGCTGGGTAACGGTAACCAACCTGTGAGTCGTAAACGGGCTCAAGCTTGCTGATTTCTCCGCTTAAAAATTTGCCTAGCAAAACTTGTACGTCACGGTCCCTGTAAAGCTCTGACCGCTCTGCTTTGTTTTTTCTCTGCATCCCTTTCCCAGTCTCAAACTTCAAATTTGCCTCTCAATAATTTAATAAATCTTGTGTAAATCAACTTTAGAGTTATGAGAAACATTTTTAAAATTTCCCACCATGATTTACTTAAAAGGAGCGAAAAACGCTGAACACGCATTCCAAGCATTTGGTGAAATGCCCGAAATGTGGTTTCACTTTTGACATAACATATGGCAGGGCATTTGCCTGCTCCGGCTGCCCCTCTTCCGTACAATGCTCCATGGTTAAATGCCCAAAATGCGGAAACGAGTTCCCATTTTCCTAAGGATGAAGCCAACAGATGCATTCCACCCTTGAGTAGTATTCACAGTTTTGTTCTCTCTCTGCTTTGAATTAATTCGTTAAATAAAGAGGTTGAGGCTAACTAATTATGAGTGAAAATATATACCCAGTGTTTCATAGTCATCTTTTTTAGTTAGAAAATCGCATATTAGAGTGTAATTGAGGTTAATGTATTCGCTGGTGAGAACCGGGGATGGTAACTCAAAAACGTCTGGTCATTCGTTGGACCACACTAAAGGGAGCAGCTGCGATAATTCTTTTCATTTTGATAGCTATTTTAACCGAGTATCTGGTTGCTCTTTATGCCATTAGCTTAGGGGTAGAAGACAAAGGACTGTTACAATGGAGTTTCATATTTCCGGGCACGGATTGGAATTTCGTTTTAACGATTAGCCCAATATTCCATCTAGTTCCCGCAGCCGTCATCCTATCGCTCATTTTCAGCTGGATATGTTTAACAAGCTACTTCACGATAAAACCCGCTGAAACATTAAAAACCAAGACCAAGGCATCTACAAAAGGAGAACAGAAAACGGGACTTCTAAAGAGGTTTTTTGATGGAGCGAAAAGGAGACTTTTAAAATTTAAGGGAATAGCCTACATTTGGCAAAAAATACATTTCGCTAGAACCGCAATAAAAAGCACTTTAACATTGCTGCTGACTTTTGGAACTCTCATAATCATAATTTCCCTCTTGGCTTATCCTAATCTAATTTATCACACAATAGCTGGCACCTACCAAAGCAACGCCTCACTACTCAACTTCATCAAAGGCACAGCACAGTTTTTCACCCCTATAGGCGCGTTTTTTTCAGCTATAAATAACGCGCTAATTGCCGTGGCGCCCGGATTTAGGGATTTTGTGGTCGCCGTGGGCTCTTTGATTGGACCATTAACTCTGTTAGATGGTGCTGGAAAGTATCTGGTTTTCCAGAACCTTGCAGCTTGGATTTCGGCTTTAGCTACTCTATTTTACGGCGGCTACAAGCGGAAAGCTTTCAAACACAGAACAGTTAAGAGAAGGTAGAAAGGGAAATTAATGACTAACCGTACAAGATTCGGTCCCGCCGGAGTCCCTCCATCCTTTAGAGCTAGAAAAGCTGGTTTAACGGACGTCCCTAGACTTCTTATGGAAGAGGGACTTGACGCCTTTGAATATCAAGCGGTTCGATGGGGCGTAAAACCGCAGATAAAGAGGGAAGAGGCTGAAAAACTCGGGCGAGAAGCAGAAAAATTTGATGTCTTGCTAAGCCTCCATGGCTCCTACTTCATAAACTTTTGCGGGAACAAACAAGTTGTTGAAGCAAGTAAACAACGCTTAATTGCAGGCGCAACCGCGGCCGACTGGCTGAAATCATACATAGTGGTTTTCCACTCAGGGTTTTACGGTAAAAACGCGCCAAAAGATGTTTTTAAAAAATGTATTGAGGCCTTAAAAGAAGTTGTTGAAGCCATGAGCACGCTTGGAATTAAGAATGTAAGACTAGGCCCAGAAACTATGGGCAAGCCTTCCCAATTTGGGAGTTTAGACGAAGTTTTGGGCCTCTGCGAGGAAGTTGAGCGAACGAGTCCGGTCATTGACTGGGCGCACTTGCACGCAAGGGGCAAGGGGCGTTTCAAGACTGTTGAGGATTTTCGTGAAGTTGTTGCGGAAATTGAAAAGCGCTTGGGAACTGAAACCGTTAAAAATATGCATTGCCACTTCACGAAGGTGGAATTCACGGATAAAGGCGAGAAACAACACCACACAATGGAGGAAGCCGAATACGGCCCAGATTTTGAAATGCTAGCAAAAGTTATAGCTGAGTTCAAATTGAACCCGGTCATCATAAGCGAAAGCCCGGTTCTTGATGTGGACGCAGTGAAAATGCGCGATATCCTTAAAAGAGAAATGAAAGCTGCTTAAAGAGAAGTTTCTACTTTATTGTCTCCCTTTTTGCAACGATGTATGCTGTGAAAATCCATGTGAGAATTAAGTATGCAGCCGCGCCCACCTCAATGAGCATATCTCCCAGAAAAAAGTAGTAAAGTGTAACCAACGAAAAAGTTGTGTTGATAAAGAATAACATGACAACAAGCCAAACTGCCCAAACTCTTTTCTTTAGCAAGCCGTAGGCTGTGAGCAGACTTAGGATTCCGATTATGCCAATGTGGGGTGGGAAAAAGGCTAAAGGTAAAACAATGAAGAAAATTATTCCAGCAACAGCGTAAAAGATGAAGGACGCTGCGATGCCCTTGCCTTCAATTTTAAGCTTAGATTTTAGCGCCATGTTTTGCACCCTTTTTAACAAATGCATTAACAGCAATAAATTAATAAATATTATACCGTCACTGGTCAATAGTGGAACAACATTTATGCAGAGAAGGTTTGGTTATGCCCTTTACTCCATTCCATTTTGGTCCAGCGTTGTTGTTAGGTCTAGCCTTATTCACATTTTTTGATTTGCCAGCACTTCTAATAGCAAGCGTCATTCCAGACGTGGAGCCGCTCTATGTGGTGTTTTTTGGCGTTTCTGGTTATCCGCTTCACGGTTTTTTCCACTCATATTTAAGCGCGTCAATTCTGGCATTTTTTGTCACAGCAGTTGTTTATCCGCTTAGGGAATTGTTTGGCAAAGATGGCGTTTTTCAGAATTCCGCAGAAGACTTCTTTTAAGAGGATATTTTTAACGTCTTTTGTAGGAGTTTATTCGCATGTGTTTTTAGACTCGTTTCTTTATGGGGAAATGGCGCCCTTTTATCCGCTGCAAGGAAATCCCTTCATTAACATTCTGGTTCCTTACCAATACACTGTTATCTACGGACTTTGCAGCTTATCCTTCCTTTTAGGCATCATCGCTTATTTGGCAAGGCTGTGTTTTGCCTTTCGGAAGTAGAAATTTTAAAAAGAGCTCGGAGCATACCTCTAGGAACAAAGTGTAGGAAGAATAATAGAAATGGGTTACCGCGAAATTTTCGTTTCACAATCCAATGTTTTCAGCGGTTTCCAAAAACCCTTCGAAAAAGCAGATTACATAATTTTAGGCGTTCCATTTGATGCCACAAGCACCTATAGAACTGGAGCGCGGTTTGGTCCAAACGCCATAAGGGAGGCATCACTAAACATTGAAACCTACAGTTTCCGCGCTGGCTTTGACGTGGAAAATTTGCAACTGCACGATTTAGGCGATTTACACGTATATATGGATACTGCTGAAACCATGAAAAGACTCGGGCTTGTTGTTAAAGAAATTCTGGAAGCTGAAAAAACGCCAGTCGTCATGGGCGGCGAACACACAATAACTTTGGGAGCAGTTAAAGGCTTAGGCAGAAAAGCCAATAAAACAGCTGTTGTGAGTTTTGATGCGCACCTTGACCTTCGAGACGAGTTTATGGGACTCAAACTTTCTCACACAACGTTTATGCGCAGAATAAACGAAGAGGCAAAGCCAGCAAAAATAATTGAAGTGGGCACAAGAGCAGTCTGCAAAGAAGAACTCAAATATGCAGAAGAGGCGGGCATACAGTTTTTCACAGCACAGCAAATCAGAAAAAAAGGTAGCATGCAAATTGTAAAGTTGTTGAATAAGGAACTGGCTGGAATAGAAAGCCTCTATTTATCCGTAGACATGGATGTTTTAGACCCCGCTTATGCGCCAGCAGTGCAAAACCCAGAACCGGAAGGGATCGAAACACACACGTTGCTTGATATTCTATGCGCCCTTTGCGATAGCCGTGTGGTAGGCTTTGACGTGGTTGAAGTTGCACCAAACTATGACCAAGGCGTTTCAGCTATTCAAGCAGCAAAAATAATTTTTGAACTACTCTGCAAACTAGGGAAAACAAGAAAACGTTAGATTCTGTTCTTTAACAGTTTTGCAATGAAAAAGCCGTTACATTCATGTATGTGCGGGTAAAGCCTCTGGCACTTTTCCATGCCCCTTAAACCCGGCAAACCAATGTTAGGCGTTATTTCCATTAGCGAAAATTCTGGATGCCACTTAAGAAACTTTTCAACAAGCATTTCGTTTTCCTCAACTGTTATGCTGCACGTCGAATAGACCAACACGCCTCCAGACTTAACCTTTTCAGCACAGTTGTTTATCATCTGCCACTGTATTTCAGACATCTTCTCAACGAAACGCTGCGTAAGCCTCCACTTGGCTGAAGGAAGCTTTCCAAAGGCGCCAGTGCTTGTGCATGGCGGGTCCAACACAACCATGTCCACTTCAGGAACTATTGGCAGCGGATTGCACGCATCTGCTATAATAGGCAAGGCTATTTTTACACCCATACGGGAGACTTCGCTTTGCCAAACATCCATCCTACGCCGTGAATAGTCAATGGAATAAATTAAGCCGCGATTCTCCATTAACTGCGCTAGAAAAGTCGTCTTTGCTCCAGGTGCCGCACAAACGTCTAGCACAGTTGCTCCTGGTTTTGGATTTGCAGCTTCAGCGGCAAAACAGCTTGCCTTGTCTTGAATATAGAATAAGCCTTCTTGGAAGCTTGCTGTTCTGGTTAAAGGCTTTTTTGCGCCTAAAACTTTGTAGGCGTACTTTAAACCCTCAACTTTCTCAACGTGTATTCCTTCTTGCGAGAGTTTTTCGAGAATCTGGTTTTCAGTTGCCTTAAGCGTGTTTATTCTTATGTATGTTGGCGGCGGCTCTGCGTTTGCTTCCAGCAAGGCTATAGCTTCTTTTCTGCCAAAAAGTTTAGTGCAGTACTTAACAAACCATGTTGGGTGGAAGGTTAAAAGTCCAATTCTTTCTTCGTCGCTAACATCCTTCAATATTGCCGCTGGATTCTCTGTAAGTAATAAGCCTAGCACATGTTCAACTTTTTGGAGAGTTTTCCATCCTAAAATTGCACGGGCTAGTTTGGCTATGTTTTGGGCTTCTTCAATGTCGATTTTCGACCAGTTTTTGGCTATTCGCGTCTGATAAACGTAAAGCCTTAGAAAGGCTTGGACGCCTTGGGTTAACTCGCTTATTGCCCTTGGCTTCAAAACGTTGTTAATGAACTTGTCGATTAGGTTGCGGCGCCTAACGGTTTCGCAAACAAGTCCGTGAGCAAATCTTATGGCGTCAACGTCGCTTATGCCTAGTTGCTTAACAGTTTTTGCCAAGGCTAGACGTTCGCTTAATTTTTGCGTTTCCATCCAGCTTAGGGTTTCAATTGCAAGCATCCAAGCTTCCTTAAGCAACTTCTTCCCAGCCGTAGAATCTAGGTTTAGTAAGATTTTAGTCTATCCTATCCATTAACAAAAAGTTAGGTTAAGGCGACTATGGCGCAGAGAAGTCTCGACGAATTTTCGCTTCCAAGAGCAGAGCCCAAAGAAGAGGCCAAAACGGAAGCCTTGCCCTTCACAGAAGCCATAAAAAAAGAAAAAAGACAGCGTACTTTTCCCCCGTTGGCTCCTGAAAACTTGCCGCCCTCATATTTTGTTTCAGCCACATACGACGGAAAAGCTGGAAAAGCCCTAATCAAACTTTACGAGCCAACATCAGGGAAAATCTATTTTTGGTATGACAATTCTGGACATAAACCCTACTGCCTAACAAACCTCTCACCATACGAGCTTGAGAAAATAGACCGCCTAACAAAACATCCAGGGTTTGACCATTTCGAACTCGAAGAGAGGTTTGACCCGCTACAAGATAAAATGGTTAAAGTAACGAAAATAGTGGCGAAAGACCCGTTAGCCATTGGTGGACGCCCAACAGGATGCATAAGGGACATAATCCCAGAGGACTTCCCAAAAGTTTCAGATACCCCAATACCAGCAGAGGCAATTAAAGTTTGGGAGTCCAAGATAAAGTATTACCAGTCCTACATTTATGACCGTGAACTTTGGCCGGGAATGATATATGAGGTTAGAGACGGCAAACTGGTTCCAAAACGATTGGAAGAAGTAGAGGAGAACATCCAGAAAATAAAGGGAATATTTAGAGACGCTCATCCAGAGGAGCTTGAACATATTGAGCAGTGGGCTAGGCTTCTGGAGTATCCAGCTCCAAAGTTTCACCGTGCCGCCATCGACATAGAGGTGCACACGCCAGTTCCAACAAGAATGCCGGACCCCCGAGAAGCTGCTTACCCTGTTGTTTGCGCTTCAATTTATGGTTCGGATGGACAAAAGAAGGTTTTACTTTTAAGGCGGGAAGGGGTCCGCGAAGGCGCTGAGCGTTTACCAGCTGGTGTGGAGCTTGTGTATTTTGATTCGGAAGAGAAGCTTATAAAAGCCATTTTTGATGTTCTGTGGAGTTATCCCTTCGTAGTAACTTTTAATGGCGACGATTTTGACCTGCGTTATCTGGCTCATCGAGCGCAGAATTTCGGTTTCAGAAGGGACGACGTCCCAATAGATGTAGGTAGGCGTGTATGTCTTCTAAAATATGGTGTCCACATAGACCTTTACAAGTTCTTCTTTAACCGCTCAATCCAAATTTACGCCTTCAACAACCGCTATCGAGATGTTACGCTCGACGATGTGGGCAAAGCCCTTGTCGGAATGGAGAAGATACCTCTAGAAAAGGGCATAGGAGAGTTAACCTACACTGAGCTTGCCCAATACTGTTTTAGAGACGCTGAAATCACATTCACGCTTACAAGCTTCGAAGATGAGCTGGTGATGAAGCTTATCCTTGTTTTAGCCAGAATCAGCAGCATGCCAATGGAAGACGTTAGTCGCCAAGGAGTTTCCCGCTGGATAAGAAATTTCATGCACCGAGAACACCGCAGAAGAAACATGCTCATCCCAAACGCCGAAGACATACTGGCCTTAAAAGGCAAGACAGCCACAAAAGCCATAATTAAAGGCAAAAAGTACAAGGGCGCCATAGTTGTTGAACCAGTCCCAGGCGTCCACTTCAACGTTGCCATAATGGATTTCCCAAGCCTATACCCATCAATAATAAAAGTTTGGAACCTAGGCTACCAGTCCATTTTGTGTCCGCATCCAGAATGCCACACAAACCTTGTTCCAGGAACACCCCATTGGGTCTGCACAAAAAAGCGGGGTTTAGAAAGTCTTCTGATAGGTTCACTTAGAGATTTGCGAGTACAATGGTACAAGCCGAAATCTAAAGACAAGGCTTTGACGGCAGAGTTGAGAAGCTGGTACAACATCATTCAAGGAGCCCTCAAGGTAATTTTAAACGCCAGCTACGGAGTCTTCGGGGCTGAAACCTTCGACTTATATTGCCCGCCAGTTGCGGAGGCAACAGCAGCCATTGGAAGACACGCAATAACCCAAATAATTAATAGGGCGGAGGAGTTGGGCATAAAAGTGCTTTATGGTGACACGGACAGCGTTTTCCTAAAGAACCCTTCAAAAGAGCAAATCCGCGAGTTGGGAGAGTGGACTGAACGCGAACTGAAAATGAGCTTGGATGTGGACAAGGTTTACCGATATGCAGTTTTTAGCTCAAGAAAAAAGAATTATTTAGGAGTTTTAGAGGACGGAAGCGTTGACGTGAAAGGGTTGACAGGCAAAAAGAGGCACATACCGCTGTTTATCAAGAAGGCTTTCGACAAAATGAAAGAACGCTTAGCCGCCGTGAAAACTCCAGCAGACTTCGAAGACGCAAAAAAGGATATTATCCGAAACATCCGCGACTGTTACATGCGATTGAAAAGACGCGAGTGGGAAAGCCTAAACGAACTCGCCTTCAACGTGGTCTTAGGCGAAGAGCCAGAACGTTACACAAAAACAACACCTCAACATGTTAAAGCAGCAAGAATTCTAAAAGAAGGAGGCGTAGAGCCTAAAGCAGGCGACTTAATAAGCTTCGTGAAAGTCGTCAACGAACCCCATGTTAAACCGGTGGAGTTGGCAACAAAAAACGAGATAGATGTTGACAAGTACATAGCCTATCTCCACTCAACATTCGACCAGGTTTTAGATGCTTTAGGTTTAGACTTCGACGAAATAATAGGATTAACAAAACTGGAACGCTTCATGTAGTACCATGCGCATCAATGTTTGTTGCAACTTTTCCAGCGTGCCTTTTCCATACGCCGCTTCGTTGTAAAACTTCTTCAAGGGCAAAGCCTAAAATGTTTATCGAAATGATAGAGCCGACGAAAATGCCGAACAATCCAAGCTCAACGGGGACATCAAATATTAACGACAAATAACCACCAACAATTACAGTTATAACCAGTGTTTCAACAAAACTTCCCAGAAGCCTACTTGCAAACCCACTTCTGCCAACATACCACGCTGAGACACATGCCAGAAAGTTTGCAATCGCTCCGCCCACAATGTCGATGGCGCCTAAACCGCCGTAAACATTCGCAACCAAACAACCTAAGCTTGACCCAATGGCGATGGGAACTCCAAATATCATTGATAAGGGAAGTAAAGCGTCAGCAACCCTAACTTGATAGACCCCGAAACTTATTGGCGCCAGAAGAATGACCAGCGCAGCGTAAAGTGCGGCAAAAACTGCTGTCAACGCTAAATCTCTACTGTCAAATTTCAACTTTTCACCTCCTACTCCGGGGTTTTATTGCGGAACGGGTGGAGGCCCACTCACCCGCCATTAACAGTTTCTAAACGGAAGAGAATTATTCCTATTAAATGTTACTGAAAACTATTTTTCAGAAACACTTACTTCCTCCGTTGCAACCTCAACGCCTACAGTTCCAGTTTCACCCGTTTCCACGCTTACCTCTTCTCCAGACGCGTCTTGTCTTTTAGAGAATAACAAATCACGGGTGGTGGAGGGCGCCTAAAATTGTTGAAAGCAAATAATTGCTGTAAAGGCATGTTAGTAAATTTTTGAAAGACATAGGGCACTTTTGTTTCTGGGTCGATTTCCAGCATTTCGTTTATTTCCATGTCCCTTTCCCGCTAAAGTTGCGGTGCCCTCAATTTCAAACTTCAACAATACTTGGTTTAGTTGCCAGAAAAAGGCGGAAGCCTACAACAACCATCTGGCTCTTGCGCTCCTCGCTTTCTTCCAGTTTAGCTTTGACATCAAAATTGATTGCTTCAGTCTTCGCCCTTACATCCAGTTTAACTCCTACCAAACTGGTGATTTCCCACATTACATTAAATTGGTGCACAAGCTTGTCCTCTAACCTCTAAGATTAGCCTCACTCTAAACGATTTTTGCCTTTTGTGTGTCGCACAACAACATACAGGTTAAGTCATAAACAACTGGAATATTGATGCGGCAAAAGTTGACAACGAAACCAAAACAGAGATTATTATTACTATTTTGCGTTCAGTAAGAGGACGATGATAAGTGATAAGAGTAATGAGACTTCTTCTATGATCGGAAAAAAGTTTCTTTCCGTCAAAGGAGACGTTTGCCTTAGTTCTGAAAAAGAAATAATTTAACAGAATCAAAGAAGAGTTTAGGATATATGGTAAAAGTGCAATTAACAAAAATGACTTCAAATCAGCAATTATCGCAAAAGCCGCTATCGTTAACCCTATGGCAAAGGACCCGGAGTTTCCAACAAAAATTTTTCCTTGAAAATTAAAAAAGGCAAGCATGAGCCAAACAACTAATGGGAAGTATAAAAGAACAGCGTTAGAGCCTGAAAGGAAAATTAGCCCAATTAAGATTATAGAGGGGCAAATAGTTTCCAACCCGTTCAACCCACCTAGCTGGTTTACAGTGTTAGTGGTCACCGTTACAATTAATGGAATAATCATAAAATAGTAGTAGTTATCAAAGACTATTGTTCCAAGAAATGGAATAGCCATAGACGTACGAAGCCCGAGTTTCGTCGCCAAAGAAATAAGTGGAATCGCAGCTATCAACGGGAAAAAAGCTTTGTAGCGCCACCTTAAATCCATCCAATCGTCAAGCAATCCCATAAAGCCGCCGAACAATATGCAAGCAGCTAATGTTAAAGCCTCTTCAGTGTCAACCGAATAATGCAACAGGAAAAGGTAAGCTGCGCTTAATATCACATATACTACGCCTAAGCCTGTTGGAACCAAGGGCTTGTTTGGCTTGTGTTGGTCTGGAACCTTTGGAAACAAACAAGTTACCACTCCGTTACTGGCTTAAACCGTATTTTTGCCAGTCAATTTCATAGAGTAGCACAAGAGGAACCAAGGCACGGTCTGAAGCTACTGCGTACCTGCTGAGCGCCTCATCACCGGACAAGTCTAAGCCAGCAAAGTAAGCTTCTTTAAAGTATTCAGGTTGAATGCCAGACTCATCGGGTGTGGCGCCGTTCTGGTTGCACCATCGCTGTTTTCCCCAGCTCATCAGCTTGTAAATTGTGGAGTTCTTTCCAGCATCGTTCCACTCCCATCTACTTGTAGTAGCGTTGTACTGTCCAAATTTAGTCTCGTTAACCCACGAAGAAGCCTCATCTATCAAGTTAGGAACATCCGTCTTTCCATCGCCGTTGGCGTCGCCGTTAAGAAAGCGAGTTTGCGCTTTACCAGAAATTCGCGCCATCCACATCCACTTTCCCTCGTCGCCGTAGCCAGCCCAATATGCGTACCAAGAGTCTCCATACGTCACAACAAACAAGGTTGTGAACACTAAGATGTATTTCGCATTGTAAAGTTTTAGCATTTTTAATGCGTCGGTTTCATTAGCCATGAATACAAATCCTATGTTCTCTATTTGCGTATTGTTTATTGTGGCGTTGTCGGCAAGAGATGTTACATTACCAATTATTGCCAGCCAATATCCATAGTCCCACCAGCTGCAAACAACTTTTTCGCTTTCATGCTTGTATCCTAAGTTGCTTTTTAACCAATTAAGCAAATTGAACCATTCCTGTACGGGCTCGTTTGGTGCTATGGGAAGGCTACCAGCAGAGATTGTAACTGGAGCGTAAGCTTGACTGTACACTTTTGGTATGCCGCCCGTTTGCGGTGAAAAGGCAAGGTTTGTCATTAAGATAATGAATATTAGGAAGACAGCCGCCCCGCTGAACTCTTTGCCGACACGATCTAAACCATGCTTTGCTTTTGCAAACACTTTTTGAGGTTCCATCATCAATGCGCTAAAAGGTTTTAGAATGCTGAAAACTCCAACGGATGCCAGAAGACCATAGGCGGGAGCCAAAATGACGAGTAAACGCACCATTGAGCAGGCAAAGTAGAGGGATGTTAAACCAAAAAGAAGCAGGAACAAATTTTTGTTTGTAGGGTTTCGTAGGGTGAATACTAAACCAGCTATAAAGAAGATTAATCCTATTCCAAACTCGTAGTAGATGGAACCCCAAGCTGAAATCCTATGCTCAGCCACAGATTCGAACAAGGGAGATTCTGCCCGCAGAAAAGGGTTTATAACAGTAAGAAACTTACCAGCCACAGCTTCCATATAACCCAAGTGCCAAAGTACTGCGAAACCGCCCGCAAGCGCCGCCAAAGATATTATAATGCATAAAACTTTTGAACGTGTAGTGGTTAAGGCACGGAGAAACTCGTTTATAAAAAGCAATATGAAGATTCCGGCAACAGCCATTATAACTTGCGATGTTAAGTACCTTGTTGAAACATATGGAACATTTATGGCAACAAACAATCCTAATCCAAAGGTTATGCTATATGACAAGAGGAGACGCTGTGAGTATCTCTTAAGTAGTATCAACACGAAAACGAATAAAACGGTCAAACCCACTGGGTAATATGATGCACCCCAGCCGGAACAGAAATACGCTAGTGCTGCGGCGGCGCCCAACGAATATTTTACGGTTGAGCTGACAGGTCTTTCTTCTTCAATAGCTCTTAGAAACATGAAAATAAACAATAAAAGGGCAACCATTCCTATAGTTTCATCGTCAAAGAACCCTACAGAAGTTCTTTGGATATAGGAGGAGCTTAAGGCTAAAAAGAGAGCTGAAAGCATGCCAGCGAATTTTCCCCCGATGTCTTTTCCAACAAAATAAATGATTAGACATGCTAAAGTACCAAAGATTGCGGGAAGAATCGCGCAGAAACTCATCAATTCAATTCTCACACCTAAAGTTGAAAGAATAATATAGAGAGCTGCTGCGGTCATGGGCAATGCTGGATATGACATTGCCATGTTCTGCCCATCTGGATACCAACGCTGAGTGTCAATCCATGGCTTAGGCCAGTAAGGCGACAGGAGACCATACTGCACCATATGCTCTGTTAGCCTATATTGAAAGTAAGGGTCGAACTCGGAGAGAGATATCACATTTTTTTGTAATTCCCAGCGAAGAGGGAAAGCGCGTACGGCAAAGGCGATGAAGAGGATCAGCAGCAAAGTTGAATAAGTCATCAATGATGCATGGTCCATTTTTATGCGGATTTTGCCAAAACTTTTTAGTCCAGCAACAATACGTCCTCGTGTTACGGCTTCGGTTAGTTTCATTTAGGTCATCTCTCCTACAAGATTATGGAAGTATTTTATTATTCTTACGGTGGAAAGCGAATACGCAATATCCTATTTACTGAAACTTACGCTTGTACCACGCATCTCTCTGAGTCGTAGAAAGGAAAGGCTTCGATTTTCGCCTTTATTTTTGTTCCGAATCTTTACATACAAGATTTTCCCTTTTAGCGTTAGAGGGCTGGAATATAGCCCATTCCTATACCGCAGTTAAGAATCGGCTAAAATGTTCCGCTAGCCAACTTCCCTACTTCTCCTTCATCGTCGCGAATTTCGAAGTTTCTATACTATAGCCAACATCAAGAATGGCGTCAGCGCCAGCAATTTTATTCTTCCATGCGAGATACGTCGAAAATGCCCACGCTGTTGCGCATCATAGGTTGTTCGGGAATTATACCATAGGGGCAATTCAAAGCTTGCAAAAATTATCATTTTCGCATTTTACTTAGGAAAGTTGTAAAGTTGGGTTTTTCAAATTTTTCCGTCACGTTTTGTTCCCCCCGGCAACGTTTATTTGATGGGTTTTACGTCCACATCGATTGGCATTAGTGATAACTTTTTGCCGCATTTTGGGCATTTTCCATTATATTGATTGAGGATTTCGTCGGGAGGTTTAAGGTCAACCCCCTCATACAACACGTGACCGCATCCTTGGCAAATAACACGTTGGGGCACCATAAATCCCCCTTTAATAAAGGAAAAGTAATGTTTGCGGCATATTTATTGGTTGCCTATTCTGTTAAGGAAAGATTCAAATTGCCGTAAAAACCCTAAAAGTTTTAGTGCTTTCAAATGGTCAAAGTCGCCATTGTAAAAGGAAAAAATCCAATAGAAATAACAGTTAACGCTCTTAGAATGATTGAACATGACTTAAGTTTCATATTTTCAGCGGATAAGCCAATTTTAGTTAAACCTAACTAT
The DNA here is from genome assembly GCA_038883855.1 of Bathyarchaeia archaeon. Taxonomy (GTDB): domain Archaea; phylum Thermoproteota; class Bathyarchaeia; order Bathyarchaeales; family Bathycorpusculaceae; genus JAVZLH01. The sequence continues at coordinate 137,462 of JAVZLH010000001.1, read as the reverse complement.
ATTAACTCAAGGCATCCCTCAACCGGCATCACAACCGACAGTAGAGTAGTAGAGGGTGTTGTAAAGTTTTTGAAAGAAAGCGGTGTAGAAAATATTGTTATAGGTGAGGGAAGCGGTTTTGTGGACACTTTTGAAGCTTTCAGAGTTGCGGGAGTTGACGCTGTTGCAGAAAGGTGGAATGTAAAACTTGTCGACCTTAACAAGGACGAGTTTGTTGAAGTTTACCCGCCTAATCCACTAGCGCTTAAGAAGGTTAAAGTGGCTAAAACCGCCTTACAAAGCATCATAATAAGCGTCCCGAAGCTTAAGCTTCACAGAATGGCAACAGTCACATTAGGCTTAAAGAACATGATGGGCGCATTGGCTTCTAAAGGCTCTATGCATAATGGCTGGCTCAGCAAAAACATCGCTGACTTAGCATCATTACTCACACCAAGCCTAACAGTCATAGACGGGATAATAGCTGGAGAAGGACATGAAACAAGTGGAAATCCCGTAGAAATGGATTTAGTTATTGCTGGAGTGGACTCTGTAGCAGTTGACGCTGTCGGCGCTGCTGTCATGGGTGTAGACCCAAAAGAGGTTAAGCACCTTGTTTTAGCTGAGGAAAAAGGTCTTGGAACATGTGACTTAAACAAAATCACCATCATTGGAGAACCATTAGAGAAGGTGAAACGAACATTCCGCAAATCTCTTTCTTCAAAAATCCTTTCACACCTCGGCTGAAAAACATTTGCCAACGCATTTAAAAGAGGAATGAAGCGTATTTTTAAATAGATGGAGGAGACTCGGATGAAGATAGTCTTTCACAAAAACTATTGCAGAGTATACTCATCCGAGCCAGCTGCTGCACCGGGGCGAATGGAATCCATCATGAAAGAGTTAAGCGGCTTCGATGTTGTTGAACCCGAAATGGCGACGGATGATGATGTGGCGCTTGTTCATGGAAAAAGCCACATAGAACATATCAATAACACGCCCATAGTTTATGAAGTTGCTTTGCTGGCTGTGGGAGGCGCCATGAAAGGTGAACCAGCCTTTGGGGTTGTAAGGCCGCCTGGACATCACGCCAGCCCAAACAGTTGCTGGGGGTTTTGCTACTTCAACAATGTTGCCGTCTCTGTTGAGAGATTGCTTAGGAAGGGGTTAATTGCAAAGGCTGTTATTTTGGATATAGACCTTCATTATGGAGATGGAACAGCAAACATCTTCGCAAACTCTCCAAAGGTTTTATACCATCATATCGCAGACGGAAGCAGAGAAAACTTCTTTAATGATTTGGAGAAGTTCTTGAGTTCGATTCCTAAATGTGATATTGTAGTTGTTTCCGCTGGTTTTGACCGTCATGAACAGGATTGGGGCGGCGTCCTAAGCACTAGTGATTACTTCAAAACAGCTCAAGTTATAAAGGATTTTGCAGAGAGAGTTTGCGGCGGAAGGAGGTACGCTGTTCTAGAGGGAGGCTACAACCATAAGGTTTTGGGCAAAAACGTTAGAGCCTTTGTGGAAGGATTTGAATAAACCCTTAATCATTTTTGTTAGAAGATTCCTCTGCTTAAGAGCTTTAACTCCGGTGTTTGGCATAGAAACTTTTAATTTCCTCTATAACGCTTAATCTGGAAACCAGCCGCTTCAACGCCCATTAACGTGGTTTGTGCAAGTATGGAAAAATATACGCTCATCATAACTGAAAAGCCAGATGCAGCGCAGAGAATAGCTTCAGCCCTTGACGCGAAGGGGAAAACAAGCAAAAAAGAAGAAAACGGTGTGCCCTACTATGTGGCTAAAAGGGACAGAGATATAGTTGTCGTCCCAGCCATAGGCCACTTATATACTGTCACTGGAGAAAGAAGCGAAAGAAACTATTACCCGGTCTTTAACTTCAAGTGGGTGCCAAGATACCTTGCCGAGAGAGGCGCAAAACAAATCCGCACATGGCTTGAGACCATTTCTAAACTGGCAAAAGACGCGGACATGTTTATTGACGCATGCGACTATGACACAGAGGGAAGCATCATCGGATACTGTATACTAAAGTATGCTTGTGGAAACAAGGAAAGCGTCTCAAAGAGGATGAAGTATTCAACATTAACCAAAGAGGAGCTGGAAAAATCTTATAATGAGCTGCTACCCCACCTTGATTTCGCGTTAATAGAGGCTGGGCGGACAAGACACGAAGTGGATTGGCTTTACGGAGTAAACCTCTCGCGAGCTTTAACCATAGCCGCAAGGGATTGGAGCGGAAAATATGCTACATTAAGCACTGGAAGAGTGCAGGGACCAACCTTAAGATTTCTCATAGCCAGAGAAAAAGCCATCAGAAGTTTTGTGCCCACACCATACTGGGAGATTAAGGCTGAAATCGAAATCGACGGGAAAACCTTCGAGGCTGAATATGAAAAGGAAGTTATTGAAACTAAAAGAGAAGCAAACATGATATTAAGTGAGTGTAAAGGGAAAAATGGGGAAGTAGAGAAAATTGAAGTTAAACAGTTCCAGCAGCTGCCGCCGACACCCTTCGATTTGGGAACTTTACAAAGCGAAGCCTACAGCCTATTTGGCTATACGCCAATGCGAACCTCGGACATAGCCCAACGCCTCTATCTAGACGCTTTAATCTCCTACCCGAGGACAAGCAGCCAAAAACTTCCGCCGACAATAAACTATGAGGAGATACTGAAAAACCTAGGCAAAGCCCCTGAATACAAGAAGCTGGCAGCAGAACTTCTCGCAAAACCAGAACTGAAACCAAAAGAGGGAAAGAAAGAGGACCCAGCCCACCCAGCCATTTATCCAACAGGGAATCTTCCAGAAAGAATTCTAAGCGACCAAGAGAGAAACCTATGGGATCTTGTGGTAAGGAGGTTTATGGCGGTTTTTGAAGAACCAGCAATTAGACAGAGCATGAAAGTTCACATTAACGTCAACGGACACCACTTCTACTTGAGAGGAAGACAAATCTTAAAGGAAGGGTGGATGCGTTTCTATGGACCTCACGTGAGGTCGGAGGAAGTTCTTTTGCCGCAAATAAAGGAAGGACAAGAGGTCATTATTAAGAAAGTTATTCTAGAGGATAAGTTCACTAAACCACCTCCCCGATATAACCCCGGCAGCCTCCTAAAGAGGATGGAAGAAGAGGAAATTGGAACCAAAGCCACAAGGGCAGAAATCATACAGACCTTGTATGATAGAAAGTATATCCGCGACGAGAGGATGGTTGTCACAGACTTAGGTTTTGAGGTTATGGAAGTTCTAAAACAGTATTGCCCGACGGTTGTTTCCGTCAAGTTGACAAAAGAACTTGAAGAGAAAATGAACAAGATTCAATTAAACAACGAGAAAAGAGAAAACATTCTAGTGGACGCTGTTGAAATCCTTAAACCAGCAGTAGAGAAGTTGAAGGAAAAAGAGGAAGTGATCGGCGAACAACTAAGCAACGCCATAAAAAGAGCCAGACTAGAAGAAAGAACAATAGGCGTTTGCCCAATCTGCAACTCGGGAAAACTCATGGTACTCTATTCGAGGAAAACAGGCAAACGATTTATCGGCTGCACAAACTACTTCAAAAAATTGTGTTCAGCCTCATTCCCCCTACCTCAGAAGGGCACTGTACGACCTCTTGGTAAAAACTGCCGCGGATGCGGTTGGCCAACGGTTCAGGTTAAGATTAAAGGAAGGCGCCCATGGAACCTCTGTTTCAACCCAAAATGTCCAATAAAAGAGGAGAGGATGAAAAGAATTGAAATGCCAAATCTGCAGCAGAAAGGCAGTTGATAAAGGCTTTTGCGAGTTACATATGAAGGCTTACGAAAGCATCAAGAAAAAGTATGCAGTTTGGAAAAAGGCTTTAGAAATTTCTTGGGGAGAGTATTTAAGGGAGATTGTTAAAAATCCATTAACAGGCGAATGGGCTAAAGAGGTGGCGGAATACCTAACAAAAACCGGAGAAAACCAAGATGCCTCTGAAAGTTAAGAAAATAATTTCTTCACTGCCTTATTCCATGAATAGGTTATACAAGCGCATTTCAACAGTAAAACCCTCAACGTTAACTCTTTCAGTAATCGTTGTTGCCTTCGCCGTTTTCCTATTGGGAGGCGGCCTCTACACTTTAATAATGAAGCCTTTTCCAGCCGTATATTACGGTGGACGCTTTATCTTTCTTTATCCAGGGCTGTCTGAGCAGTTTGGAACCGAAAACATTGTTGTACCGGTTCTCTACGCACTCGGCGTTATTGGTTTAATATCTATTTATCAGAGCACCAAATACGCTTACAAGCCAAGACAAGCTTACATGATGTTTCTAGCGGGAATATCGCTTCTTTTGATAGCCTACATCGCCCTAGAATACCTTATAAAGTCAAAACTATATTACGGATAAAATCTTACCACGGCGTATTTTTTAGACCCATTTTATAGGCTGCAAAATTTGTCAACAAATGAATTGGTGGAGTTATTATTAGAACAATAACTGTAAGCTCCCAAGTAACTACTCCTAGAGAATGTGCGAACAAAAGAGCACCTACTATGAAGTCGATTTGGTCAATGATCGGCAATGGTTCTCCAGGTGCAAGTCCAAGTCTCCGTTTAATAAACGCACCTATTAAGTCGCCTAGTAAAGCTCCAAACGACAATAGAAAACCAAATTGAAAACCTTGAACATTCTTGGGATAATTGAAAAAGGCGTTTTCTGCAAAACCGACAACTGTTCCAACAGCCAGTGCTGAAAAGAAACCTCGAAAAGTTTTGTTTTTTCCAAAAATTGGTCTTCCATCGATAAAACGTTTTCCAAAGTCTAACGGAAGGCCTCCGCCAGTTATTACGGGTAAGGCGTTTGCACAATAAGCGGGGAATATAAATAGCAAAGCCTCAATGATTAGTTGCATATAAACGCCCTCACAGTCAATGAAAGGTATGCTCATGTACTCCATTTTCATCTATTTTTAAGTAACATATGGGTTTGCTTTTCTTTTTGGCTTCTTTTGGAGCTTTCTCTACTACTGCCTCAATTATTTTGGAGTTTTGAGTAGGTTTCATGGCAATTATCACATCAGACCAGAATTTTAAAACTCTCGTCCCAACAGGCTCGACTCCTACATAAACAGAATCATTAAAAACATTTCGAACCTGACTTGTCATCAAAACTGCGATTTTGTGCGTCTTCGCAATTTGCGCTAAAGCCGCTACTTGCCTGTTCAGTTCGCGGTTTAGCCTAAATGTGTTTTTAGGATTTTCTGAAACCTCAACACGATAAAGGGATGTAATTGTATCAAAAACCACGAGCCCAAAGTTTTTTGTTATGTAATCCGCCATATGATCTATCACTATTCCCTGTTCATGGAAGTTGCTTGGCTTCATTAAAATTATGTATTCTGCAATTTTATTGAGTTTTCCAGATGTAATTTGAGAAAGCCTTTGCACAGAGAATGTGGCGTCGCAATCAACAAAAAGTGTTTTGTAGCCAATCTCTGCACAATTCACAGCACATCGCATGCTTAGAGCAGTCTTTCCAGTTTCAGCCTCTCCATAAATTAAGCTAATAGTTTCTAGCGGTATGCCCCCGCCCAAGGCTTTGTCGATGGATTTACAACCTGTTGGGATGGCTAGCGGCAATTCCATTCACATCAACGAATATAAGTTGCGAAACTAATAATTTGTCTTGCGTTTAAAACCAAAAATAGGAAAGGCTGTATGAAAGCGAAGATTGCGGTGGCAACGGTTTCAGGGAAAGCATACTATTTAATCGTTAATGAGTTGAAAAAGCGAAGCATACCATTTTTAAGTCTAATCCCGAAAGAACCAATCCCGGTAGAAATAAAGGTGGTTATAACCACGGAAAAGGAGAAAAACCAGATAAACCATGAAAAAATTCTAGTTTTTCAAGAAAACACCGAGCCAGAAGCCATAGTAAATCAAGCAGTCCAAATCATTGAAGGGAGGGAAGCTTACGAAAAAATAGTTATAGGTGTAGATCCCGGCGAAGTCTTCGGTCTGGCTGTTTTGGCTGATGGAAAAGTTATAAAAACAGAAAACTGTTTCAGCGTGGAGGAAACATTAGAAAAAATTAAGGACCTTCTGAAGAACATTGAAAGGACGCCGACAACTTCGGTTTCTATAAAGGTTGGCGATGGAGTCCGCGCATACAAGGAGAAGCTTTTAGAGGCTTTAGATGAGACTTTGCCGCCGCATGTTGTTTTGGAAAGTGTAAGTGAAGCGGGGACAAACCGTTATCTAAGCGACAACAAGCATAGAAGGGGAGTTAGGGATATTGTGTCTGCCATGAAGATAGCTGGAAGAAGCGGACATATGTTTCCGAGGGGGAAGAGGAATGAATCGAACAGTTGAAAATGGCAAAACACTGCTGGTTGATGGCCCAGCTTCTGTCACAGTCGTATCCGGTAAGGCTGAGGTTTTCGGCTCAGTTCTTGGAAGTGCAAGCAAAGTTGTGATAAGAGAGGGTAAAAGACTACCATTTATGGTAACAGAAAAGGCGAGTTTTCAGATTTTGCTGGGAGAAAACGCAAGCGTTGAAGAGGTTGATGGAAACACTATTCCTCCTTCATGGAACAACGCTTATGAAGAACTCGCGAAGGTTGACGCAAGACCAGCCGTCGCAATGGTTTTAGGGACTGTTGACTCTGGAAAAACTAGTTTCTGCACATATCTAGTAAACAATTTACTGAGGGAAAAACGGAAAGTTGTGGTTTTAGATGGGGATTTAGGTCAATCCGATATAGGACCACCGTGCACAGTTGCATATACCTTTGTCGCAAAGCCAGTAACTGACCTGTTTAATTTGGAACTTAAAAATGCCTTCTTTGTTGGTGTAACATCTCCAAGTGCAGCGCTAACCAAAGTGGTTGATGGACTAGTAGCATTAAAAAGGGAAATTATTGAAGACAACCCTGAGTTCATCGTTATAAACACTGATGGTTGGGTTGAGGGAGAAGAAGCGGTAAGCTACAAAGTTAAGCTTGTTGAAGAGCTTAACCCCGATATTGTTTTCTACATCCAACAAAAAGACGAGTTAACACCTCTGTTAGATGCTCTTGAAAAGTTCAGAAAGGTTGTTGTTGATTCTCCCATAGCTATTAGGCAGAGGGACAGGGAAAAACGCAAAAGCCTGAGGGAGCTTGGATATATAAAATACTTGAAAAATGCAAAAGTGCAGTCTTTTCCCATAAACTGGCTGAAAATAGAGGACGATTGGCTGCTTGGTTTAGATAGAGCTTCAGGAAATGCTAGATATGCAAGAAAAGTCTACGAACTTTTGGAAATGAAACCATTACACTTTGCTGAGTTACCAGATAGAATTTGCATAGTTGTTGGGAGAGGTCGCTGGGTTAACGAAGACAACATCAAAAAGATTGAGGAATTCACCAAAAAGAAAGCTGTCGTCATTCGGAAAGGCGAGGAGGCAGGATTACTTACAGCTTTGTATGATCAAAAAAGAAAGTTTCTAGGAATAGGCATTTTACATGAAGTTGACTTCGCTAGAAAAACTCTTAAAATTTATACACCTGTCTCTGAGAACGTTTCAACAATTGCTTTTGGAAAAGTTAAACTTGACAAGAACATGAAGGAAATACCGATTTTCGCCGAAGAAGAAAATTTAGAGCCCACAACTATCAAGTAAAACATTGCATACGAGAATTATTCCTTGTTCCTCATTAGTTTAGACGGGCAAAGGGTGTTCACAGGACACTCCTCGCATAATGGGTTTCTCGCCTTACAATATCTTCTGCCAAGCAAAATCAGCAGTATATGAACCGCCAAGTAATCTTTAGATTTATAAAGCGATTCAAGAGAACCGCGAACCAGCTCGTAACCTCCATCCGGAGGCGCCAAACCCAAGCGTTTTGCCACGCGGTTGACGTGAGTGTCCACGGGAATTGTGGGTTTTTCCGAGTAAAAGAGCAGCAGAACGTCGGCGGTTTTAGGTCCAACTCCGGGAAGTTGAAGAAGCTCCTCTCTTGCTTTAGAAAGCGGTAATGACAAGATGGTGTTTAGGTTGCCGTTGAATTTTTCAAGGATTATTTTTGAAAGCTGCTTTATTGTTTTGGCTTTGTTTCTGTATAAACCAGCCACTTTTAAGCATTCTTCGATTTGACTTGTCTCTGCGTTCGCTAAGGCTTCGGGCGTAATCTCAACCTGTTTCGAAAGTTTTTCGAAGGCTCTAGCGGTGTTTCTGTCGTTGGTGTTCTGGGAAATCACCGTGACAATCAACGTTTTAAACGCGTCTTTCGTCGACGTTATCCATCTTGGCATTGTAAAGGTTTTTCTCAAAATCTCCAAGATTTTTTCAGCTCTGTTCTCGGTCATACGTGGCATCATCCTTTGAAAACAATAAATAGTGAATATGTAGGCTATATAAGGAGTGGAGAAAAGCGATGGAGCGAGCAAAAATCGTTAAGGGCGAAATGGTGGAGTTAGACACAAATTTTCTGGCAGTTTACATGGAAACAAGCAATGCTTGCCTAATCCTTTTAAGCGAGAGAGAAGACAAGCTTGGAACATTGGCAATAGCTGTTCCAAAACCCAAAGACATGCTTGGCCTTCCATCATCTTCTGTTCTCTTAGGCGACAGAAACGCGATTTCCGCCAGAATGTTCGCTGAATACATCGCGTCAAGAAAGGGGAAAATAGCCCTAGTATCAATCTACTTAGAAAAAGTCAGCGAGATGCAGGCGCAATCAGTTTTTATGAAACTCATCGAAAAAGTTGTCCACGCAGAGGCGGAAAAAGAGGGAACAGCAACATGAGCCTAAGAGAATTTCTTAAAGTGATGGAGGAAAAGGAGGAGATTCTACACATAAAGGATAAAGTTAGCCCGCAGTTTGAAGCGGCCTACATTATGAAAAACTTCGACAGCAACGGCCCAATCCTCATGTTTGAAAACGTTGAAGGCTACAAGACAAAAGTTGTTGCTAATGTGTGTGGAACTCGTAAAAGGATTTGCGCGGCGCTTAAAGTCAAAGAAGAGGAAATCTATAAGAGGCTAATCGAGGCGTGGCGTTCACCGAAAAAACCAAAAATCGCAAGCGACGGCCCGGTTAAGGAAGTTGTTAAAAATGATTTGTCAGAAATTCCAATCCTTCACCATTTTGAAAGAGATGCTGCTCCATACATAACCTCAGCAGTTGTGTACGGCAGAAGCCTTGACGGCGCCATTGAAAACGTGTCTGTGCATCGCCTCCAACTTTTGGACAGGAAGCATTTAGCAATTCGCTTGGTTCCACGACACCTTTATAAATTATGGTCCATGGCGAAGGAAGCAGGCAAAGACTTGGATGTTTCCATCTCCATTGGTGTACATCCAGCAGTTATGCTAGTAGCCTCTTCACCACTTCCTTTTGGAGTTAACGAGTTTGAGGTGGCAAACACTTTGATGGACGGCGGTCTCCGCCTAATCGCGTGCGAACATGTAAACGCCTATGCCCCTGCAGAAGCAGAACTGGTTTTGGAGGGCAAAATATCTGCGAAAAAGGAAGTTGACGAGGGCCCCTTTGTGGATGTAACTGGAACCTACGACATTGTGCGAAAACAGCCTGTTGTGGAAATAGTCGGCGTCATGCATCGCAGAGACTATGTTTATCAGGCGCTTTTGCCTTCTGGAGCAGAGCATAGGCTTTTGATGGGGTTGCCTCATGAAGTGTTGATTTGGGATTCTGTTTCAAAGGTTGTGCCGAAAGTTCATGCTGTCAACCTTTCAGAAGGTGGATGCGGATGGCTTCACGCAATAATCTCAATAGATAAACAACTTGACGGAGATGGAAAAAACGCTTTGCTAGCGGCTTTTGCTGCGCATCCCAGCCTAAAACATGCTGTTGTCGTGGACTCAGACATCGACGTTTTTAGCGTTTCCGATGTGGAGTGGGCTATCGCAACACGCTTTCAGGCGAGCGAAGACCTAATTGTAATAGAAAATGCGAGAGGCTCATCCCTAGACTCTTCAGCAGACCAAGAAACAGGCTTAACTACCAAAGTTGGCTTAGACGCCACCAGACCGTTCACTAAACCCAAGGATAAGTTTGAACACGCCGAAATTCCCGCCAGCGAACATGTCAAAGAGGTTATCCGCAATTTAAGCGCTTTAAAGAAGAAATTTTCCGCACACTAACTTATATATGGGATTTTAAGAGAGATAAAGGACGGTGATTTGTTGTCGTCTGACGAAGAAGAAAGCGGCTTAACGCTGAAAGTTGAGGATGTTATGGTTAGGGAAGTAATAACAATAGATGAGAACCTAACAGTTAAAGAGGCAGCAGAAGTCATGAACAAGTTTGAGATAGGATGTTTAATCGCCGTCAGAAAAGGGAAAGCCATCGGCATAATAACCGAAAGGGACCTTTTGAAGAGGGTTGTCGCAGAGGCTAGGGATGCAAATAAAACGAAGGTGAAAGACGTTATGTCAAGTCCGCTTGTCGTCGTTGAACCAAGCACCGATTTAGAGGAAGCCGTACGGTTAATGTTTCAGATGAAAATTAAAAAGCTGCCAGTAGTAGATGGAAAACGCCTCGTAGGTTTGGTAAGCCTCACAGACATAGCTCGTTTCCAGCCTCAAATGATAAAAATACTTAAACAGCTTGCTGCAAAACATGTTGCGCCAAAAAGCATGAAAAAAGTCATAGATTACTATGTTGTCTGAGAAGACCTACCCCGTTATATGACCAATTATTAAAATAATAGTTCAGCAAGTTGTCATGGAAAGGAAAAAGATAAAGAAACTCACACATTCGTTTTATCTAGAAGTAAACAGTAAGGACAAGACACCCAATGAAAAAAACCATAGTGTTAAAGGTTAACCCTCAAAAACCGGAGAAAGAAAAAATCCAGACGGCAGCAGACTTGATAAAGAAGGGAGGCTTGGTGGCTTTCCCAACGGAAACTGTTTATGGTTTGGGAGCAGATGCACTAAATCCAAAGGCTGTTTTAGCTGCTTTTGAAGCTAAAAAACGTCCCCTTGACAACCCTCCAATAATTCACGTGGCAGACGTAAAAGAAGTTTACAAACTCGCCGAAAATGTCCCCTCCGAAGCTGAAAATCTCATGAAAAAGCTTTGGCCAGGCCCATTAACACTTATTTTTAAACGTTCAAGCATTGTTCCCAGCGTGACCGTGTCTGGTTTGGACACGATAGCTATTAGGATGCCAAGACATGAAGTTGCATTAGCCTTGATAAGGGAAAGCCAACGCCCAATAATAGGACCAAGTGCAAATTTGGCTGGAAGACCAAGTCCCACATCGGCAGAGCACGTTTTGGAGGATCTGGATGGAAAGGTAGATGCGGTTTTGGATGCTGGACCCACTTACATTGGGGTGGAATCAACCGTTCTGGATTTGACAGCTAGCCCTCCGCAAGTTCTTCGTCCTGGAGGAACTCCATTTGAAGTGTTAAAGCAGTTTATTAAGGATGTGAGACTTAGTCTTGTCGCTGTTGCAGATAGGGAAGTAGATGTTGAGAAGGCACGTTCGCCCGGCGTAAAACATAAGCATTATGCTCCACGTGCAGACTTGGTTGTTGTTGAGGGAAAACTGCCGGCAGTGTTTAACAAAGCGAGGGAGTTAGCTGAAATCTACGCGCGAGAAGGCAAAAGGGTTGGGGTTCTTGCCACCGATGAAACTGTTGCAGGCTACGGGGTTGGCGTTGTTAAATCTCTGGGAAGTAGAAGCGACACGACGTCTATCGCTAGGAATTTGTTTAGGCTTCTCAGAGAATTCGATGCTGAGAATGTTGATGTTATAGTGGCGGAGGGCATACCCATGGAGGGGCTTGGCTTGGCGGTTATGAATAGACTTCGTAAGGCTTCCGGATACAAGATTGTTAAGGCTGACGAAGATTAGAAATGCTTATATAGAAGTGTCTTTTCGTGTAGAATTTTGTCATAACAAATTAATCTTTCACATGAGAAAACATGTGTGGAGGTGATGTCTAATGTCCGTACCTTCTGGAACTGTTCCAGTATTGATATTAAAGGAAGGAACAAGCAGAACGACAGGAAGAGAAGCGCAGAGAAACAATATAATGGCCGCAAAAATAATAGCGGAAACTGTGAAAACAACCTTAGGCCCGAAAGGCATGGATAAAATGCTCGTAAACAGTTTTGGAGATGTTTCAATAACAAACGATGGCGCAACAATCTTGAAGGAGCTTGATGTACAGCATCCAGCAGCAAAAATGCTCGTGGAAGTCGCAAAAGCTCAAGACAACGAGGTGGGCGATGGAACAACGACAGCAGCAGTTTTAGCTGGGGAACTTCTGGCAAAGGCTGAAACACTTTTAGACCAGAACATTCATCCAACAGTTATTATTGAAGGTTTTAAGAAAGCCAGCGAAAAAGCCCAAGAAGTCTTGGAGAAAATGGCGTTACCAATAAGCATAAATGACGATGAAAGGCTTATCGACATAGCGGTTACTTCTATGGGCAGCAAAGGCATAACAGTGGCTAAAGAGCATTTTGCCAAACTAGCTGTTGAAGCCGTAAAACAAGTTGCAGAGGAGAAAGATGGAAAGTTCAAGGCTGACATTGATTTAATTAAAATTTTGAAGAAACACGGCAAAAGTCTAGACGAAACAGAGCTTGTCAAAGGCGTGGTCATTGACAAGGAAGTTGCTCATCCGCAGATGCCAAAACTTGTCAAAGACGCGAAGATTGCGCTTTTAAATGCCAAATTGGAGATCGAGAAAACGGAATTTGACGCAAAAATTAACATTGAAACCCCGGAGCAGATGAAACTTTTCTTGGATGAAGAGGAACGCATGCTTAAAGAAATGGTTGACAAGATTGCAGAGGTCGGCGCAAACGTTGTCTTATGCGAGAAAGGCATAGACGATGTGGCGCTGCATTTCTTGGCTAAAAGAGGCATTTTAGCGGCTAAAAACCTCACCAGAAGTGATATGGAGAAACTTGCAAGGGCAACTGGAGGCAAAATTATAGCCAGTGTCAAAGACTTAACGCCAGACGTGCTTGGAGAAGCAAAAATTGTCGAAGAAGTCAAGATAGGCGAGGACAAACTTATCTATGTAAAGGAGTGCAAGAACCCCAAAGCAGTAACCATCGTCATCAGAGGTGGAACAGAACATGTCGTCGACGAAGCAGAGCGCTCCTTACATGACGCATTATGCGTTGTCAGAAACGCCATAGAAGATGGAAAAATAGTTCCAGGCGGTGGTGCACCAGAAGCGGAAGTTGCAAAGCAGTTAAGGGATTACGCTGTTAAGGTCGGTGGACGCGAGCAGCTGGCAATCGAAGCTTTCGCGGATGCTGTCGAGTCGATTCCGCTTATTTTGGCTGAAAACGCTGGTTTAGACCCTATTGACATTATGGTTGCTTTAAGAGCTAAACACGAAAGCGCAGCTACACCATCTTATGGAGTTGATGTCTTCTCTGGCAAAGTCAGAGACATGCTTGAACTAAAAGTTGTGGAACCATTACGAGTTAAGCAACAAGTCATCAAATCAGCAACAGAAGCAGCAAACATGATACTAAAGATCGACGATTTGATTGCAGCGAAAGGCATGGAGAAGGAGAAAGAGAAGGAGAAAAAGCCTAAAGAAGAACTCGGTGGAGAAGAGTACTAAAACAAAACCTTATTCCTTTTTTACCCAAAAAGGGATAAAATAAGAAGTATTAAACTTGTGTTGCCCATTTTTCCTGTAGAAACTTCGGTATGTCAGACGAGTCCCTTGGACCAACCATCACTTGCCAACCGCTGAGTTCTTCAATTTCTCCGCTTAGCCGCGCTGCTTTTCCTGGAATTATTAGTTTTCTATGCTTAACTTTGTTTTCCAGTCCACAAGCTTTTAAGGCGTCTGCAACTTTTTCTGCTGTCAATTTTCTTCCAGCCACTGCACTGTCTACGGCTATGCCTTCGGTGTCAACAACCAGCAGGTAAGCATTTATTTTTGCGGATTCTATGTCGGAAGCTACCGTGTAGTATGTGAGAGCGAAGTTAGTTGTGAACATTACTGGCGAGTTTTCGTCTGGTGTCCCGAAAACTCTCAAACCTGGCTCTACAGCTACGGGTTTGCGTGGGTCTGTGTAAATGTTTTGCCGCAATATAACCGTTGGAAGAAGAGACCAACCGTCAACGCTGTGCATTATCACAACATCTGCAAAACGGACGATAAGCATAGATGCCAAGTAAGCCTCTTTCCACTTTGCAATTTCCGCGGGGGCTTCGCCTTTCTCCATCCAAACCGTCATGGGCACACCCATTAACGGGAAGCCTAAAAGTTCGTCTCCTCCTTTGCAAGCTGCTCTTCGAATCATTGTGAAATTGTTCAGCGTGTCAGTTAAGCCTTCGCTTGGAAAAGTGCCGGGGTCAAGCACAAGGTCTTCAACACCGTATTCAATTAGGGTTTTTGCCAAAGACTTTAACAGTTTAAGGTTGTTTGGCGCAAACACCGTTAACGGACAGTTATACATCAATGCAAGTTCAGCCATGTCTTTCCAGTTGTCTTTCGTCGCCGCGTACAGTAGTGGTCTCGCTTTTGGCACTGCAATTAATCCCGCTTCCAGAACGTTTGGGTTTAGCGAGCAGAGAATTAGTGGCAAGGTTGTGTTTTCTGCAACTTTCTTTACCGTTGCCTTAAACTTTTCAGGGTCGTTTGATGTGGAGCGAACTGCAATCATGTCCAGTTTCAGCGTTTGCCCGATATATTCAAAGCTGAACTTTTCTGTGCGCTTCACCCTGTCAAGAATTTCTTCATCAGACATCTCGTCCGTTACGTCTATTGCGATTGCCGTTGGGTTAAAGTATGTGAGTTCGTGGCGGTACATAACTAGTTTTCCGCCGATTTTCACGGCTTTGTCTCCGGCGCCTACGATGACTTCTTTTATGGCGGGTTTCAGCATCTCTTTCAACTGAGCGTAGGCTTTTTCATGTTCTTTCTTCAGTAGTGGCGGGCATTTTTCGATGGTGACTTCGCGGTTAACAACTTTTGTTGCGAAAGCCATGCAGTTTTCTTCGCCGCATTCCTTGCAGTTTGTTTTGGGTAGAAGCTTGTAAACATCTATTGGGCTTAGCTCTTTCACGCCAACTTTACCTTCTTTTCCACTCATACCAAACACTCTCTCTCCAAAACACCCCTCAATCTAAACTTTCATGGAAACCCATTCCACGAGTTTGTTAGCGTTCCCGATGCCCTCACCAGTCAACTGTTTAACAACCTCTTTCAGAGTTTTTACGGCAGCCGGATGCATCATCATAAACAGGTCTACACCAGCAAGCAGCAGAGTCAAAGCCGTCACAACCTCCCATAAGGGTCCTCTCAGTTCGCGGGGTTCCCATTCTGGAGCCATTTTAAGCCACGCTTCCCTTGCCGCCCAAGCGTTTGTTGTTCCAGAGGACATGGGATGCGCCAGTTCTGGGTCGCCCATTAAACCTGCGAGCCTAGCTCTTTCCATGTTTGTAAAAGCGTAGTCGAGACCGTAGCCGAGCGCGGCGGTTGTCAAATCCATAATTATGTCTTCTTTAGATAGGTAATCGTAGAGTTTACGGTTAAGTTCCCGAGCTAAGTTCAAGTCCATGGGTGTGAATGAAAGCGCGACATGCCCGTTTTTCTTTACAAATTTGCCGCATCTTTCAATATCCATGTCCCGCGTAAGCGAGCTTATCAAGAAACGTTCACCTTTGAATGTTTCTGCAATCGCTTCAAAAACGTCAGCGTCTTTCACTGGGTCGCCGCATCCTCCGATTACAAGGGGCACGTCAACTGCTTGCGCCACTTCCTCCACCGTTTTCACAGCCTCTTTTGGCGTGGCGTCCTTCACAAGAGGGTCAATGCTGATTAGGTGGATTGTCACGAGGTCCGCACCGAACTTTTCAACTGCGAGCTTAGCCCAAGCGGCAGGATCTCCCAAAACATCTTTCACATGCATCTTCACAGCCTTTGCGAGGGGAACTTCGATATCAAAAACATCAAGCGTTACAACTGGAGGGTGTGGTGTGGGACGCTCAAAAGTGTAGAAGGCCGGGGTGGTTTCGCCTCCAATTGTAACAGTTTTTCCACGAGTACCACCTTCGCTTCTCGTGGCTCCAAGCTTCACTTCCACAATTTTACCAGGGTATGTTTCAACCGGGGGGATAAACTCTGCCTCGAGAATAGCCGTTGGTTTAGCTTTCACTGGCGGAACAACTTTTGGCGGCGCAACAACAGGAGCGGAAACGGCTCCGGGTTGAAGCCAAATTTCCAAATCTCCAACATTCATTTCAAAGTCTTCAAGCTCAATCTCCTGAAGTTTTGCGAGAAGTTCCATAAGGCGCGGGCTGAGTTTCAGCCCTAAAGCCTTCTCTTTTTCAGCCAAGTGTTTTCACCTTTTCTCTGTTTTTTCGCCTCTCATGGAGCGGATGATGACTCTTTTTGCGTAGATTTTTGCGTCTTTTAAGATTATTTTGAAGCCTCCCGCTGTTATTGGCAGGGTTGCGGCTGTCGCCACAGGCACAATTGGCGCTTCTTCTGCAGCTTCGGTTGGCGCCGCTTCTGCAACTGCCACGGCTTCCTCTTTCCACCGCGTTAAAACCGGGTGGTTCTGCGTTTTCAGGAAAGCCTTCAGTTCATCGATTGTTTTGGCGTCTTCTTCTGTTGCAATTTTGTCAACCAGTTCGGCTGGTATGAAGTCTTTCACTCTTTCCTTTACTTCCTTTGGCATCCAAACAACTCGGTTCCATCCGCCGTCAGCTTGCAGGAACTTCTTTGAGCGCATGTATTCTATTGATATGCCGTGGAATCCGTCCACTTGTCTTCCGCCAGCAGTTGAGTCTGCAAGTGTTGAGAAGGGCAGTCCGTTAACAGTGACATCTTTGTAGCCTCTGTGCACAATGCCGAAGCCGTCGACTTCTGGAATGTAGAAGGCAACGCCTTCAAAGCAGCCGCATGAAGTGTGCGGGTAGCCAAAGGCTGTGTAAAGCCAAACCCTAGTAATTTCGCCTAGAGTACGTTTCTTTACAGCCTCATTTACGCCAGAGTATTCGCCCTTAACAGGGTCGAGCAGCTCGCCTTTTTCAATTGTGAACACCGGACCTTTCGGGTCTATGCTTGCTGCGGCTCTTCCATCAAACCAGCTTATGGCTCCACAGTTCGAATATCGCTGCGGGGTTATTACGCAGCAGTGGGTTGGAGCGAAAGACTGGCATAGGATGCAGCCGTAAAATTTGTCTACTTCTTCGTCTTTGAGCCCTCTTGCTCTGGCGTCTCTGGCATCATAAATTTGCAGAGCCTCGTTGTAGAGCGGCTTTATTTTCTCTGGGTCTGTTATGAAGGTTACTTGCATTTTTTCGATTATTGGCAGTTCGCTTTTGAAAAGTCTATGTAAGACTTTTCCGATGAGTTGGAAGGAGTTTAACCCTTTTTCAAAGGATTTTTTGCTTAGCCTAAGCCATATGTCGTAGCGCTGGTTTAGGTGCATGAAGCCTTCGATGTAGTTGCAGTAGGCGTGTATACGTCTTTCTATGACACCTTCAAGTTCTGGCTCAAGTTTTGCGCCAGCAACCTCTATGAGGATGCCCAGAGGGTAGGTTTTCCCTTCCGCCATATCCTTTATGTCCGGCCCTATAATTGTTACTTTTCCATCTTCGACTTCCTCGGGTTTTCTGACTCTTGCCAGTTCGAATTTTTCTTTGACGTCTGGTCCGCCCAGCTCCACATACATGTCTTTTCTACGGATCCTTTCGCCTTCATAGATTACACCCACATCTACCGGTATGTCTTTAAACATTGACATTTCATTCACTTCCTCCTTCAAATTTTCCTATTATTAACTTGAGGTTTTCTATCCAATCTTTAACAGAAATATTTGGAAACGACCAGCTTGCGTGTGGTTGATACACGTTGTCCAGGGTTATTGTTTTCAGGTTGGGGGCGAAGTGCTTTAGACCAGAAAGGATTGTCCATTCCATGTAGTATGGAAGACCGACGAACAAAGCTAGGTCATGCGGTCCTTTGCCGTCGATCCCATTCCATGAGGCGTCAACAAGCCTGTTTCCAATGTCTACAGCGGGCATGAAGCCAGCGGGTTTATAGCCTCTTTTTGTGAAATCGCTGACTATGTGGGCTGTGGCTACTACTGGGATATTGGCTTTTTTCGCAAGGTCAATCATGTAGTCGATTAGTTTCCGTCCTTCAAGCTCTGTTTCGACAGTCTTATGTCCCACGACTAGTATTGGGTGTTTCGCCCGTTTAATCATGGCGGCAACGACATCAGCCTTTGTTATGACTAAAGCTTTTTTGGGTCCTGGGATTTCTGCCGTTTGCCAAGGTTCAGTTACTGCTGCCATGGTTCATTCACTCCTTATGTTTTCTAATCATCCGTGGAAGAAGCGTCGGGTCTGGAATCACTGTTTCCTTCCACCCTTTCTCGTCCAGAATCTTGACAATTTCATCTTTCATTGTCACTGGAATGTCTGCAATTGTGCGCACGAATAGGTGTATGTCTTCGGGCATTGTGCCATACAATCTCTTATGCAAGTCTATGTAGTGTGTGAGTTTTATGGCTCTGCCCTTCGTGGTGTCGTTGGGTCGCATACAAAGCTTGGCTATCATGACCATGGCTTCTTCTTTGGTTTCAGCAGCGTAGAAGAGATGTTCCGGTGCTGGTCCAACGTAAACTTTCTCGCCTGTTCGTGCATCATAAACATACCAGTTCTCTTCGCGGTCAGCCCTTCCCAAAAGCATACGCCTATACTTAATTCCATGAGGACCAACAATTACTGGAACACCTAAACGCCAGAATCCGCTGGCAATTGCTACAGCCTTCTGCGAGTAAGCGCCCCATGCAAGTCCAACTGCGCCTACACGGTTCAGGATGTAATCAGCTATTTCTTCGTAGTTAGCTCTCAAATTGCGCTTTGCAAAGATATTGGCAATTTTTATCGCGGCCCCTGCAATGTGGGAGTTTGAAACGCACGAACCAACATTCACAAGACAGCCAGCAGTAAATTCTCCAGTGAAGTACTCGTATGGTGTTTTGCCCTCCTCATTCTTGTACATAGCGGCTGACATGGCTGAGCAGCCAGATGTCACAACTATGTAGCGTCTGTTAGCGAATTCCATACAGATTTCCGCGACATCTTTTCCGCCACTTGGATAGTTGGAACAGCCTACGACAGCAACTACGCCTGGAATTTCACCGAGCACAATTGGACTGCCGACGTTCCTAATTTCGATGTCTTGAATTGCGCCTCTTCCAGCCCTAACTTTGTAGGTTTCCGATTTAAGCTGTTTTTCTCCAGCCTTCACGATGAAACTGTGAACTGGCAAGCCAACGGGACAAGCTTGTTCGCAACGGCCACAGCCAACGCATGGTTCGTATAAGTCGGCAAGTTTTGCTAATGACCCTTGCGCGGCTGCCTTCACAGCCTCTGGAATCTGCAAGTCTTGCGGACATGCCCTTCTGCAGTCGCCACATTGTCTGCAGTCCTTTGCTCTTTGAAGAACCTCTTCAACTTCAGGGATTACCTTAAACTTCTTCCTTAAAGGCGCAACTTTCAAAGCGACTTTTACGGCTACTTCTCCGACTTTTTCTGGGTCGAGAATTAATGCTCCAGGCGCTTTTCCGCTTACTAAGTCTTCCACTACGGCGTCTGCTGGGTCGTTTGTACGGTTCGGCAAGCCCATGCAGTTCTTTTCTGATGTAACTATCACTGGCGCCTTAATCTTTTGAGCTTCATAGAACGCATCAGCCCTTATGCACTGTTCATCCAAGACAACAACGTCTGGGACGCCGCTTCTTATAAAACGAAGTTGCCAAGAAATCGGCCCAATGATTTTACCGCGGTTATAATATCTTGTTATGTCGTGGGCTGTGCAGCAAAGTCCACAAACTTCAATTTCGCCGTCAAACCCGTTCTCCTTCATGTAATCTATTATCCCAACTGAAGGAACAACATTGTGACCTATGCATAGGATTACGGGTTTTTCTATGTTTATGGTTCCATAACCCAGGTCAACCAGCGGAGCTTCAGGGTCTGCCTTTGGAAGTCCATAAGCTGCTATTTGAGCGATATCTGCGACTTCCATCCCAACTTGGTCTATCATACCAGCGTGAAAAACCTTGGACTCAAAGTCGAGGTTGCCTCCCTCTTGTCCAGTATGTGTAACAGACACCAAGTGGGTGAGTTGAGTTTCAACATAATCCAAAACTTCTTCCAAATCACCTAAAGTCTCGGGTTTTACTCCACAAACAAGACGGGTTACAGGCGCCTCAACCTGAACATTCAGTCCACCAACATCTAGAGGCATGTTTCGCCCGAACTTCTCAATTAAATGTTCAACTAAGTGACGGGCATGCCCAATGTGTGTTGCTGCGCCTATGCAGCAAGCTAAAAGCACTATCCGCGATTGTTGAGCTGGCATGTTTATTCCGCATGCTCCACGTTTGTTTCCAGTTAAGTCACATTTGCCGAATGTGCAGAGGCAACAAACGTCGCAGAAAGGTAGGTAAAAGGGTTTGTAGCGTTGAAGAAGTTTCATATCCCAATCTCTCAGCGCCGTCAACGACGGAAATGGTGTTGGTCCCATAGGCTCCGTCCATTTTTCTTCAGCGAGTTTGCCTATGGAAAGTTGAAGATTCTTGAAAATCCCAATGTCAGTTTTAAGCTCGTCAATTTTTATGTTAATATTCTTCCTATTCACCAATAACACAACCTAAATGGTTCAGAAGATTTATCCTTAACAACACAGTGTTTTAAACTTTTCTAGAAATATTTTCATGATAAGAATGAAAAGAAAACGCTGCCATTTATCTTTGCAAGTAACCAGCTTTTTCCAGAATCTTCACGACAGAAACATAAGCAGGAGAATCCTCGGGTAACTCCAGCAAAGATTTTCCAGCGAGAACATGCTCCTCAACACTCTCGTCGTAGGCGATTTTCCCCAGAAACTTATGCTTCAACATTTTTTCAGCCTTCTCGCTTAGGTTTTCAGGAAAACGGAAACCTCCTACAACGTAGAAGTTTTTGAAGTCAATCTTAACCTCCCTTGCTATGCGGTAAGCCCTTTCCACATGGTCAAAGGACTTTTTGGATGGGTCAAGAACGTCGAAAATGTCATCAACCCTAGACGTGATCCTACGGTTTAAATGCTCTAAACCAGCAGGCGAGTCAATCAAAACATACTTGTAATTTTTGGTTAAGGACTCCAACGCACCTTTTAAGGCAGAGTTGGGCAAGCAGTAACAGCCCTCAACCCACTTTGTCCCAAGAGAAATAAAGTCGAAAGCGTCGCTTTCATACATCCCATACATCCAAATTCTACTTTCAATTCTTTCAGTCGGCGGAATACCTACTGTTGTTCCTCCACCTTCGATAAAAGTTTCTACAAGCAATTCTGAAATTGTCTTTTTCCCAGCCTCTTTCAAGTCGACTCCGACCATTTCGCTGAGGTTCTGGTCAGGGTCTGCGTCCACAAGCAATAACGGGGTTTCTCCTGCCTCGACAAAGTATTTAGTCATTAAAGCGACAAAGCTTGTTTTTCCTGTTCCGCCGCGGCCTATCGTTACAAGCATTTTCATAAATCTCGCCCCATCAAATTAAAATACGTTCAAGTATTTTAGACGTTTTTAGCCATAAGCCTATTACAAATGTTTTCTATGGCTCTTATAGCCTCAGACTTCTCATGCTTAAGCGGTGTTTCCCCGCGCATCTCGGCCTCCACAATTTTTGGGTCGAAAGGCACAAGACCAAGAACCTTTAAACCGTTTTTTTCTGCAAACCCTTCTATAACTTTCTTTTGAACCTCGTCTCCAACTTTGTTACCGACGAGAAAAATTTTCTTTAAGCCCGCTTTAGCACTTAAGTCATAAATGTTTTTGGCGGTTTCAAGAGCCTTCAAACTAGCATCTACGACTATGAGCATAACATCCACATGCTGCGCCGTTCCTCTCCCAATATGTTCTATGCCTGCTTCCATGTCAACAACCACGGCCTCATCGCGCTCGACAACCAAATGCCTAAGAAGAGCACGTATAACAGCATTTGCTGGACAAGTGCATCCCGAACCCATTGAACGCACAGTACCCATGACAATAAGGTTCACGCCTAAAGGGGTCTCCACAGAATAGTCGCGTACAATGTCATCAACGGTGAAGGACAGCCTAAAAACTCCAGAATAACCCGTGCTAGTTTTCGAGTCAAGCAACTCCTTATTTTCGGATATAGGCAATATTTTGCGGGCTTCCTCAGGCGACAACCCCATTGTTAAAGCGAGATTCGGCGAAGGGTCAGCGTCAATTGCTATGGTTTTTAAGCCGTTTTTCGCGAAAAAATAAGCTAGACTACCAGCGATTAGGGTTTTGCCTACACCGCCTTTGCCTGAAACAGCGATTTTCAAATATTTTCCTCACAGTTAACTTACCATCACAAACTTATTTATGATTTCCCACAAAAGGGGGGAGTTGAGATGCGTACTTGAAATTACAGGTTAAACCATCTATTCTAAGTCCTTAAAAAGCCACGAAAGGTCTGGACGTTTCTCTCGTTTTTCAATTTTTTCAGCCAACGCATGAACCACTATCGGCAAGGCTATGGTTGCGTCACAGAAGCACTGCACATTCCTTCCTTCTTTAGCCTCTTTTCCCCAACTTATAGCCTCTTCAAAAGTGCAGCCAGAAAGCCCGCCCCAATGTGGAGCGTCCGTGGTTATTTGTATGGCGTATTTGTGAGGATAAGTTCTTTCATACTTTCTGGATTCGGTTAGGCTTCTGCCAACTGATGTCAGTTGGATAACGTCTTTTGGAACTCCGCCGCCTATGTATATTACTCCGCTGTTCGCGGTTTTGGCTTTAATATCGACCAGTTGCTCAAAATCCTTCATCTGGTCGATAGTTATGTTGAAGCCGCTTTCAAGTTTTCTGTTTAGCAAGTAGGCTATTCCGTATCCGCTGTCAACTATAGCTGGGCAAAATATTGGCACTTTGTTTTCGTAAGCTGTCGCCGTAATGCTCTTTATTCCAAGTTGAGAAAGCTCTTTTCCAAACAAATACAGAAACTCTGCTGAGGAATACTTGTAGTCGGGTTTTAGTTTTTTCATGAAAGTAGCGATTAAACTTTCCATTTGCCTATATTCTAATTCATCTGCGAAAACATCGTAGAACCTGTCTATTTTAGCATCTAAGAGAGCTTTATCGTCAACAAGATGGTGCCCTTGCCAGTAAGTGCCGCCCATAGCCTCCAAAATGTCTTCAGAAATGTTTGCGCCAGTCGAGACTATTACATCGATGAAGCGTTTTTCAATAAGCCAGTTAACTATTTTCCATTGTCCCGTTGTGCTCATAGAACCAGCAAAACCAAAAAATATGGTTAAATCATCTTTGAGCATTTCTCCCCAGACTTCAACTACCTCGCCAAGCTTTCTCCCTTGAAAGCCAGTCTTAGCCATCTCAGACAGAAGCTCCGATATTTTCTTCGGAACTTTCACCTCTATAGGCTCAAGCTTCTTTTTAAAGAATGGAGTTGCCCTTTTTTCTTTAATCACTTTTTCACACCACACTTTTAGAAAATTAATGTTTTTCCAACTGTCTTTTAAATTTTTATTTTTCAAAATTGCCTTACTCGCGCGCAACTCGCTATAGGCGGTATAGGCTGCCTACCTGTTCCAAACAAAGGCGTTAGGCATTGTTTTTGCAATTGCAAAGACGCCCCAACTAACGCTGGGTTTAATTGTTTAAGTACTTTAACATTTTGTCTATCCTTGTCTCGCAGTCTTTCCAGCAAGAAAGCCGCGCGTCACAGCGTAAATCTCAGAGACTCTCGTCATTTGCCTTGCGTAATGAACGGAGTTTATTATGCCAGCTTGGACAAAAGGTCAATGGAGTTTTCCATGAGCTTAGCATTTATACGCTGTCAACTTATTTCAGCATCATAGGAACAAATCCTTATGTTCTGGTCTTATTAACTCTGTGGCTTTTGCGCTTTCAGACTTTTGATATTTGTATCCGCGGATTATGGCTGCCGGAACCCCTTCATCCGCCTGCCCAATAACCAACTCTGCAGCAGAAGCTAACTCGTCAG
Organism: Bathyarchaeia archaeon; assembly: GCA_038883855.1. GTDB lineage: Archaea > Thermoproteota > Bathyarchaeia > Bathyarchaeales > Bathycorpusculaceae > JAVZLH01. Next base: position 113,455 of record JAVZLH010000001.1, on the reverse strand, counting down.
CAACCGCTGTTTGCTTAACTTGCAAGACGTAACCAAACAAGTCTTTCTCGCCTCTCCGATCTCGAATGGGTTTTATTCCCGCTACACCAATAGCCACGTTAATTTCGCCCTCCCTTAATGGGCGCCCGTGAGTGTCAGAAATTATAACTGCAACATCACAGCCTGTCAGCTTCTTTATTTCCCCTCTAATTTTTTGAGCTGAAATGTCTGGGTTGTCGGGTAGCAAGGCGACAAAACGTTCTTTAGGAACGTTGGATTTGTCAACACCTGAGTTTGCGCAGATAAACCCGTGTTTTGTTTCTGTTATTATTTTGCCGTCTCCCATGCGTTTTATGTTTTTGGATTCGCGAAGAACAACTTCAACCATCGCTGGATCTTTCCCATATTGCCTAGCCACGTTCTTCGCAAACTCGGAGGGTTCAACCTCGTCTAGGTTTACAATTTTTCCTTCTGCTCTAGAAACAATAACGTGTGTTATTACGATTATGTCTCCGTTTTGGATTGGCGTTCCCTGTTTTTCAGCGGCTTTGCAGATGAGTTGGGCGATGTTGTCTCCGGCCTTTATAATTGGCAAGCCTTCAACTCCTATTATTTGAATGGGGTTCATGGAAACTTCCGCTTTTAACTGGGAGCCTGCAACTATTTAAGTTCAGCTTTCCAAGCCATAATAGGTAAAATGCTTTTGCAAAAACTTTAAACTTGAACATCTTGTTATTGTGTATAAAGCGTGCTATCCATGAGTGCTCCGAAGGTTGGTTTTGAAGATTCGCTTGGAAAGAATGTTGTGGATGCTGGAAAATGTGTTGGTTGTAGCACATGCGTTGTCATCTGCCCAGTTAACTGCCTTGAATATGTGGAGGAGAAGCCGAAGGTAGTTAAGGAATGTAAGATATGCGGAATCTGCGCGCAAGCGTGTCCCCGTTATGATTGGGATTGGTCTAAAGCGGAGAATTTCGTTTTTGGAAGAGAAAGAAAGCCAGAGGAGGATTTCGGAGTTTACCGCAAACTTGTCGTAGCCCAAGTAAAGAACGATGATGTATTAAGGGCATGCCAAGACGGGGGCGTCGTCACCGCGCTTCTTTTGTTTGCTTTAGAAAACGGGCTTATAGACGGCGCGGTTGTTTCTGGTTTAAGCCAAGAAAAAACCTTCCACCCAGTTCCAAAGCTGGCGTTGACATGTGAAGATATTTTGAAAAGCGCTGGAACAAAATATTCCTACTCGCCAAACATCCAAGCCCTTGCAGAAGGCGTAAAACAGAAAAAGTCAAGCCTCGCTTTTGTTGGCACACCATGCCAAATTCACGCAGTTAGAAAGATGCAGATGGTTGGGCTGAAAAGGTTCACGGCGCCCATAAAGTTTTTGATTGGGCTAATGTGCTCAGAATGTTTCTATTACGATGGGCTTATGCAAAAGCACATTCAAGAAAAGCTTGGAATAAACTTGAGTGACATAAAGAAGATGAATATTAAGGGGAAAATGCTTGTCACAACAGAAAAAGGCGTTCAAGCAATACCATTGCCAGAAATAAAGCAGTATGCCCGCAGAAGTTGCAGTTTCTGCGATGACTTCAGTTCTGAGCTTGCTGACATCTCAGCTGGTGGTTTGGGACTTGACAAGTGGACATTCACAATCATACGCACAGAAAGGGGCGAAGAACTATTTTCGAAAGCTGAGAAAGCGGGAATCCTAAATGTTAAGGCTGCAGAAGAGGAAGCTAACGCACTAAACCTTCTGACTAAGCTTTCTAAGAAGAAGAGGGGCGCAAGCAAAACGCCATAAAAGGCATAGCTTATATTTCACGGATTTCGCACTGAAGTTTTTTAAGGATTTCCTCCGCTCTCGTCGGCTCCACCTTCAGTGTAATAAGCTTTTTAGATGTGCGCAACTTTAGCTTAACAACATCTTTTAACCTTTTCACAATGCAGTATTCTGCGCGTCCGCTTATTTCGATGAACTTGTCAACGTCAAAGATCTCTGTAGGCATACTTTTTTCTCCAAGTTTCGGTGTCTCTCTTTAAATTTCCACACTTTTATCTATTTTGGTTTGTCTTCCAAATAAACAGCGGCACAATGCCAAGCTGTTAACCAACGTTAATACGTTGAATGTAGAAAGAAAAGAGAAAGTTGCCCGTTGTTTACTCTGTTATTTCTTCGACTTCTTTTTTGCCCTTTTCCAGTTCCGTGACTTGCTCTGCGTCTTCCTTCAACAACAACGCTTGAAATTCGCCGACATGCGTTTTCTCTTCCCTAGCCACTTCGAAGAGAACCTTCTTGATAGCTTCGTTTTTCGTTGCCGCTGCCAGCTGCTCATAGAGGCTTACGGCGTCTAACTCGGCGATTATTGCCACCCTCAAGATTTCGCGGTCTAAAAGCTTCTCGCTAACCTTCTCAATTTTTATCGGTATTTGAGACATCATTTCACATTCACTTCCATGCGCCCGTTATTTCGCCTTTAAAGCAAATTAAACTTTTGCAAGAAAAGAGCATTAAACACCGCTGCTGAAAGGTTTATTAAAAATTTTCGTTAATAACTTTCCTAGCCCTGTTTTGTTTCAGTTTCCTGTATAGCTGCTCCACTTTCTCGCGGCTTACATAGCCCTTATGTGGTCGGAAGCCTCCGGAAAACCCATGCGGGATATGTAGAAGCTCGTGGATTAGGGTTTTCTCCTTCTCCTCCTCTGACAACTTGTCGTAACGTTCAGAAATAACCTCGATAATGTAGGATGGTGGAAGATTAAGCGTTTCCTGCCATATCCTGCCTAAACCGTGAATGCGGGCAATTGTACGTGTGGATTTTGAGCATTTACTCCTCACACAGAAAACGAATTGCGGAATTATGTGGAAAAGGTTAAGGTTTTCAGCGATTTCATCAACTCGTTTTTTCACATCTGAAGCTTCAATGTACTTTATTGGCATAGGCTTGCCACCTAATCACCTATGTACATGAGTGAATTAACCTTTTGCCATTTTGAAAGTTCCAATAATAGAGGTTCAAAGCATAAGTTGGTTGAGTAGATGTCAGCATGGTGGTGGACCGGGGGGGATTTGAACCCCCGACCTCCTGAGTGCAAGTCAGGCGTTCGTACCAAACTGAACTACCGGCCCAAGCTCTTCTTGATATTTTGGTGGCTCTGTTGGCTTTAAGGTTTTATGTATCACTGTTGTTACTATTACAGTCTTAAGTTGAGGCGACGAAACGGTGACGAAGGCTCATGATGCTGAAGCTTTGACGTCTGCTGGTTTAAGAGACATATTTTTTAATTTAAGCCTTTTTCAGTTTCTAACTTTTGTTAGGAGAGGCATATTCTACACGTTCATGATAAACTATCTTTACATGTTGATGGGAAACGTCACATCAACAGCGGCTCTTGGAACGCTTAACATGCTTGCTTCGGCTCTAGGTCAAAATCTGATTTGGGGTAAGATAAGCGACCGCTACAAGATAAAAGCGACGCTTATAATAGCAGGCGAAACCATAGCGGGATTCACTTACATAGCAGTCTTTCTGATTCACAGATCTTTTTTGATGTTGAAAACAATTTCGCTGCTGGCTTAACAATAATTTTCGGTTTATCTATATTGGAGTTCTTTTGGTCCATGTCGGATGTTGGATGGGCAGCGCTACTAACGGATGTTACAACTCCAAAAACACGAGGGAAGGTTACCGGAGCATTAAATTTTATCGCTTCCCTTGGTAGAATGGTAGGCATATTATGTGCTGGATACCTGTACTTTGACGGAGAAGGCTTCAAAAGTGGAATAATCTTTTACATAGTAACTATTTTGCTTTTTATTGGAACAATAACAATGGCTTTAGTTTCAAGGCGTGAAAGAACAAAAACCAAAGACGCCTTACTCATTCATAAACACGAGGAACATGTGAATAAAATTTGTATCGAAGACGAAAAACCTACAATTGGTTTCTAGTAGCCCTTACAATAATAGTCTTAGGAGCAGCTTCAATAAATCAGATTTTCCTCCTGTTTCTAGAACTTCCAGAAGGCTTAGGCGTAGAAAGCTACGAAATGAGTATTATACTTGCCTCTTGGACTATTGGCGGAATGATCGCAAGCATAATCTCTGGAGGTTTAGCCAACAAGATTGGGAAAAGCAAAGTTATATTATTAGGGCTGATTCTAGCGACATTTACGCCGCTCTCTTATGCCTTTGCTCGAAATGTCCTCTTAATGGCGTTAGTTTACGGACTCAACGGAGCATCATTCTGGATTATTCAAACAGTTGGCTTCGCCCTCGCTGGAGACCTAATTCAAGAACACAAAAGAGGACGACTACTAAGCCGATATAACACAGTTATGGCATTAAGCTGGGGACCAGCAGGAATGCTTATCGGCGGACCATTCGCCGATTTTCAAATTACTGTCCTCGGATTGCCAAAACAAACAGCATGTGTTAACGCTTTCTATCTTTCTTTGATTATAGTAGCGTTGGGCACATTACTTTTTGCTGTAAAAATAGCATTTAAATCCTAAACGCGCACTACATTTCTATCAACAAAAACCTAGGTTGGAGGAGTCGTATTGGAGCTAAAAACCGTCAAAATTGACGTGCCGAAGGATTGTAACGTGATTTTGGGGATGGCGCATTTCATTAAAACAGTCGAAGACCTTTACGAAGCTTTGGTTAACGCTGTTCCAAACATAAAGTTCGGCATCGGCTTCTGCGAAAGTTCCGGTCCATGCTTGGTTAGACACGAGGGAAACGATGAGGAACTGAGGCGTTTGGCGGCTGAAAAAGCCTTTGAACTCGCATGCGGTCACAGCTTCATAATCTTCATAAGAAATGCGTATCCAATAAACGTTTTAGACAAGATTAAGAAAGTGCCTGAGGTCTGCACGGTTTACGCGGCCACAGCGAATCCCTTAGAAGTTGTTATTGCGGAAACGGAGCAGGGCAGAGGCATAATCGGCGTAGTTGACGGTTTAAAGAGCAGAGGCATAGAGAAAGAAGGGGATATTAAGGCGAGGAAGGAGTTTCTGCGGAGAATAGGGTATAAGCTTGGTTAAAACCAGAAAAACATGAGCAGGGTGAAGCTGCTTTTAATCGGCGCTTCATGGTGTCGGCAGCTTAGATGCTGCTCAAATTCTACAGTGGGTGCCCATTTCTTTATCGGTTTAAGGTAATTTCGCGCTCACACTCAAAAGGAATTCTTTCCCTCATTTTTTCAGCAGCGTAAGAAACTAGCTGCCTAAACTGTCTTTCATTTAAGATATTCTTCGCTCTTGAAAGAATTTCAAGGCATATTTCTTTAAAAACAAGGTCGGCGCAGCCAATTTTTGCGTCGTCGATTAATTCTTTGCAAGCTTGAAGGATTTGTTCACTCATGCAACTTTCACCCTGCAACTAATTGCTTAGAGTTGAAAACATTAAAACTCTTATGAATTCAAAAAATAAACTGTAAATCTGCATTTTCAATAAATAAATTAGGGTGTATACAAAAACTATTTAGTGTTGTTCACCATCTTCAACCATGCAAGACATTAAGCGCTAGTTCTGGTGTTGTTATGAGTAAAGAAGAGGAGAATGTTAAGGCGATTGAAGAAAGAAGGAAACAGATGTTTGAGGAATTTGAGAAGCTGAAGGCTAAGATGGGAAAAATCAAACATAAAATAGCCGTGATAAGCGGAAAAGGCGGCGTTGGAAAAAGCACAATCACAGCAAACCTTGCCATAGCCTTCGCCATGCACGGGCACACAAACAGTGTAGGAGTTTTAGATGCAGACATCCACGGACCAAGCATACCAAAAATATTGGGATTAACAGGTCAAAGGCTTCAAATTGGACCGCCCGGCGTTTTTCCCGTTTTCGGGTTGCTTGGAATAAAAGTTGTTTCTATGGATTTCTTGTTGCCCGATGAAGATGCGCCTGTCATTTGGCGTGGACCATTGAAAATGACGGCGATACGCCAGTTTCTTTCAGACATTGTTTGGGGAGAACTGGATATACTGCTTATTGATTTGCCCCCTGGAACCGGAGATGAGCCGCTAAGTATTGCTCAGCTCTTGCCAGAGATGGACGGCGTGATAATTGTTACGATTCCGTCTGAGGTTTCGCAGGTTGTTGTTAAGAAGGCTGTGAGTTTCGCGAATAGGCTTGGGATGCCTATTATCGGTGTTGTGGAAAACATGAGTGGGTTCGTCTGCCCCCATTGCGGCTCAAAAATTGACATATTTCAGTCTGGAGGCGGAAAGCGCATGGCTGATGAACTTGGTATTCCGTTTCTTGGTAGCATACCGATAGACCAGAAAATAAGCCAAGCTTCAGATAAGGGGTTGCCTTTCATAGTTGAAGACCCAAATTCTCCTGCTTCGAAAGCTTTTATGGAAATTGCCGGAAAAGTTGAAGCTTACTTGAAGACGCGGTAAAACGCTGGAGGGAAGAGGCATGGGTGCAAACGGTAGGCTTCGTTTTATAGGAGTTGTTGAAAAGGCTGGGGAACAAGAGGCTAGAGTACGCATCTTTCCAGAATACTGTTCTGGCTTGAAAGGCATAGAAGATTTTTCGCATTTAATCGTTCTTTACTGGATTCATTTGCGGGATAATGAGGAGGAAAGACGAACTTTGCTTGTTTTTCCTAAGAGGCATAAGGTGAACGTTGAAGTAGGTGTCTTTGCGTGTAGAAGTCCGTCCCGCCCGAACCCCATAGGCTTATGCGTAACAAAGTTGCTAAAAGTTGAAAGTTGCACTTTGACTGTCAGCGGACTTGACGCTTTGGAAGGCTCACCGTTAGTTGACATTAAACCCTACATTCCATCGCATGATTCTATTCCAGATGCACGCGTTCCAGAATGGAGCAGATCTAAGGAAAAATGACGGTTTCTGGAAGGCTTAAAGAAGAATGCGACTGAATTTACGTTTGAAGGAAGTGCCAAGTGAAAAGAAAAGCTATATTGCGCCAGAAGAGATTTTCACTAAGATTATTTTGCCATAGCGGTTGGGTTAAAGAAGGGAGAAGGATATTAAGTTGGAGCGAGTGAAGGCACACAACTGTTTTGAAGATACGGTTGTGTTTTATACAAATTCATAAAGCATATAAGATATGCTATAGGATATACTAGTTATGCAGAAGGAAAAAGGGAAAAAACTCGAAGAACTCACCAAAAAAAACAGCGAAACAGCCAAAAGAACCACAATAATCCTTGAAAAAGAAGAAAGAGAATTCATCGACTCCCTAATCCGCGAAGGAAAAGAACCAGGCATAAAGCCTCTAATTTCTAAAATGCTTGACGTTTACAGAAGCATGATGGTTTACGACTGGCGTTTTCCAGGAGAGTATTATTGCGGCATAAGCCGCATAGCCTTCCTAAACATAGAATTGATCGACATAATGCTCCAAAATATTCCGAAAGAGAAATGGCGTGAGGTTGGGAGAAAAATGGGTGAAGCCCTAAAGGTCTTCATGGAGGCAACCCTTGACATCAAAACCGAAGTTCGCGAATGCTGGCAATATGTTTTTAAACGCTTGAGAGTGCAGGGTTTCGGCGACTTCTACCTAAAAGACAAATACATACTCATAAAAACACCGTTTATTGGTGAGACTGAAGTTTGGGCAGGACTTTTAGAGGGGCTTCTCGGAAAGAAGTTGGATGTGAAAACTTCTACGCCTCCATTCGTTTTCGAAATTAAGGGAGAGTAACGCAAATTAAACTTTAATGTTTAACGTTAAAATAGTGCTAAACATTGCTTTTAATAGTGGAAGTTTCCACACAAAGAGGGTAGGAGTAACAATTGATTGAAGCCATGCTTTACGAAAAGCTGGAAAACAAAAAAGTTAGATGCAACCTTTGTGGAAGAAGATGCGTCATAAACGATGGTGGAACAGGCTTCTGCCTAGTGAGAAAAAATGAGGGGGGCACGCTTTTTTCACTTGTTTACGCCAAAGCCATCTCCGCCTGTGTAGACCCAATAACGAAAAAGCCACTTTTGCATTTTCACCCTGGAGCGCTTGTCATGTCCATCGCCACAGTTGGCTGCAACTTTCGCTGCCGCTTTTGCGACAACTGGATGATAAGCCAAGAGAAGGAGATTGCAGGCAAGCATTTTCCGCCAGAAGAAGTTGTGAAGGCAACGAGAGATAATGGTTGTCAAGGCATAAGCTACACTTACACTGAACCAACAATTTTCATGGAATACGCTTACGACACGGCTAAACTCGCCCACCAAGTCGGGTTCTTCAACACTTTTGTGACGAACGGTTACATGACGCCAGAAGCAGTTAAAACCATAGCACCTTACTTAGACGCGGCAACAGTGGATTTTAAAGGCGGCGGAGAACCCGAGTTCTACAAAACTTTTTCTTCAGTTCCTTCTGTTGAGCCAATTTACGAAGCCTTGAAGGAAATGAAAAGGAATGATATCCACATTGAAATCACAAACTTGGTTATTCCGAAGATAGGGGATTCGCTTGAAAGGATAGAGAAGCTTGCAACATGGATAAGAGACGCGCTGGGAAAGGACACGCCCTTCCACCTTTTACGGTTCCACCCAGACTACAAATTGACCACAATACCTTCCACTCCGATCGAAACATTGGAAAAGGCTTGCTTAACTGCAAAAAACGCGGGACTAAATTACGTGTATATTGGAAACGTACCGGGACACCCCTACGAAAACACATACTGCCCAAACTGCAATGAAATGGTGATTAAACGCTATAGTTTTGAAATAGTAAGGTGGAATTTGACAAAGGACATGCGCTGCCCAGTCTGCGGACACGAAATCCCAATTAAGGGTAAGCTGCACCCAAGCGGATACTCCTACCCCTACGCCCTATTCTAACAGTGCAACCAGCTAAGCCTAGCAAAATTCTGGGGGGCTAGCCCAATTTAGGGTAAAATAGCAAGACAAAATTGGCTGTTAAAAACTAGAGGGAGAGGTCTGCTATTGGTTTGAAAACACACCAAAACGATGAAAAATTTCAAGCTATACTTTTATTTTGACGTTTCCACCCATACTAATTAGAAGAGTTATGTGGAGACTCCTCCGTTCAGATGCCATAGCAGTGTTAAACGACAAAATGGCACAGAAAAGCCTAAACAGATACTTCGCTGTTATGAAAGACAAACGCCCCGCCAAGTTCAAAATAGCCAAGGCAATTCCAGCAGAATTCAGCGAAAAAGACTCGACAGAAGAGCTTTGGAGAAAACATGCAGACCTCACACGGGAATTTTATAGCGTTGAAAGAGAGGTTGACGCTGGAAAAAGAAAGTTGTCAAAAGAAAACCCGGAAAAATCTTATCTTGACTTGAAAATCGAAATTGCAAACAGAATCCTTCGTAACTGCCACTTCTGCACCCGCAGATGCAGCGTCAACAGACTGGAAGGCAAATTGGGCTATTGCAGATGCGGCTTAGACATAGTGGTTTCAAGCATCTTCGAACACATGGGCGAAGAACCAGAACTTGTGCCTTCAGGAACAATCTTCACAATGGGATGCACCATGCGCTGCCGCCACTGCCAAAACTGGACAATCTCCCAGTGGATAGAAAACGGAACAGTCTACACACCAAAAGAACTGGCAAAAGAAGTCGAAACCCTACGCCAAAACGGATGCAGAAACGCCAACCTCGTCGGCGGAGAACCAACACCATGGCTCCAACAATGGCTAAAAACCTTCAAACACGTAAACACAAACATCCCAATAGTCTGGAACTCAAACACCTACTACAGCCCAGAAACAGCACAGTTGCTAGCTGGATTCGCTGATGTCTACCTCCTAGACTTCAAGTACGGCCCCAGTGAATGCGCCGAAAAAATTTCCGACACGCCAAACTACTGGCAAGTCTGCACCCAAAACCACTTAATGGCGAAAAAATACGGCGAACTAATAATACGCGTGCTCGTCTTGCCAAACCACTTAGAATGCTGCACAAGACCCATCCTAAACTGGATAGCTGAAAACCTTGGCACGGAAACAAGAGTAAACGTCATGTTCCAGTACAGACCAGAATGGCGAGCATATGAAATACCAGAACTGCGGCGGAGACTAACACGAGAAGAAATGCAAAAAGCCATAAGCTTAGCCAAAGAAGCAAAACTACAAAACTTCATAACCTAAACACGCAGAACAGCAAAAAATTAGAGTATCTTTAAAGAAAGTGTGAAAACTCTTTGAAAGAACAAAAAGAACCTTCGGTGGCGTTCGGCGGACAAGCAGTAATAGAAGGCGTCATGATTCGCTCCAGAAAACACATGGTAATCTGCATTAAACAACCAAACAAACAAATACTGAAAAAAGTGGAAGAAATAAAATCAATTTCTGAAAGGCATAAAGTTTTAAGAGCACCATTTCTACGCGGAATCATAGCATTGTTTGAAAATTTATATTTAGGCATTAAAGGGCTGCTTTTTTCTGCAAACGCAAACATAGAGGAAGGAGAAAAGCTAAATACAAAAGAAGCGGTTTTAACAGTAGTTTTCGCCTTTGCCCTCGCCATATTTCTGTTTACACTATTACCGTTTTTTATAACAACCTTCTTGTCTGGAACCCTAAACCTCAGCGGAACACCCTTTTACATAGTAGAAAGCATAATCCGAATTGGAATTTTTCTAGCATATTTAGCGGCCATTTCTTTAATTGAAGAATTTAGAAGAGTTCTCCAATATCATGGTGCAGAACATATGGCCATAAACGCCTACGAAGCAGGGATTGATTTAACCGTTCAGGAAGCTAAAAAATTTTCACGTTTCCACCCGAGATGCGGAACCTCCTTTCTATTCACAGTCTTATTAATTACAATAATCCTACTATCGTTAATGCCAAACTTAGGATTCTACATGAACGTCGCCTACAGAATCCTTCTAATCCCAGTAATTGGCGCAATATCCTACGAAATTTTAAGGTTTAGCGACAAATATAGAAACTCAAAAATCATGAAGGCTTTGGTTGCACCAGGTTTAGCTCTTCAGTATCTTACAACGAAGAAACCTGATGATGAAATGATTGAAGTTGCTCTTGAAGCCATAAAGGAAGCGGATAGGTTATCGAAAGCTATTTCTTAAAGCATGCGCCATCTAAAGACAGAAGTGAATAAGAATGCCATATTGCCCAGAATGCGGTGGAGAAATGCATTATGTTATAGCTACAAAACACTATATATGTAAAAGTTGCGGCTTATCCGTAACACAGCAAGAACTCATAGAACTAAGAGAAAAACTAAGACCCTCATTCGAAAATGAGGGGGAAGAACGGGAGAAGAGAAAAAAGGAATACTTAAAGTGGTGGCTCAGCAAGAAAAAATAACCGCACAAGAAAGAACAGTAAAACTTTAAATAATGTTATTGTAAAACCTTAGTTTATGCCAACTGTTCACGTGTATGTTTGGAAAGGATTCTCAAACGAGGCTAAGAAGAAAGTAATAGAGGGTGTAACAAAGGTTTTTACTGATATGGGTATACCAGCCGAAGCAGTTGAAGTCTTAATCCATGAAGTTCCAAAAGAAAATTGGGGAATAGGCGGAGAGCAAGCAAGCGAAAAACTTAAGCATGTAAAAACACCTTAAACCAGCCATTTATGCAATTAGTTGGCATTGAAACTTCTTAAACTTGCCCGAGAGCCCTAAACCAACCAAAGTATATCCTCCCCCACAAAATTACAACCCAGCAGTAGTTAAACGCTTCTTCCCAAGATGTCTATCCTTCAACAACCATATAGGCTACTTAAAGACGGTCTTTTCCATAATATCCTCTTTTATTAAACTCGCCATTTAACAATGCTAAACAGAAAAACTTAACTTTAGTTCTTTGCAAGAATTAGATTTTAAAACAGTTTATAGCCCCAAGAAAGAAAAAGTGTAATATAACGGTAGTAAACGTATAAAACAGACAGCTTATAAAACAGACAGTTTATTTCAATTCTAGGATTCGTGCGGGAGAACGAGGAAATGACTCAACAGATGGAGATAATATGCATCGGCTACGAACTGCTAATAGGCAAAATATTAAACACAAACGCCCACTGGATGGCTAAACGCGCCACTTCTCTCGGGATAACGGTAAAACGAATAACAGTTGTAGGAGATGATGTCGACGAAATCGCCAACGCCGTAAAAGAGGCTTTACAAAGAAAACCAAAGTTCATAATAACAACTGGCGGGCTTGGTCCAACGTTCGATGACAAAACACTGGAAGGCATCGCCAAAGCATTAAACCGCAAACTGGAAGTTAACGACAAAGCCTTAGCAATGGTTAAAGAAAGGTATGAGGCGTACGCAAAAGAAGGAAAAATTGAGAAAGCTGAACTTACGTCCGCGAGAGTTAAAATGGCAACGCTTCCGGAAGGAGCAGAACCACTGCCAAATCCTGTGGGAACAGCCCCAGGCGTACAAATAATCATTGACGAGACATTTTTGATAGCTTTGCCAGGTGTGCCCTCGGAAATGGAAGCCATTTTTGAACAGTCTATTTCACCTTTGCTCAAAAAGGAAGCTGAGGGAAACATGTTTTTTGAAACAAGCATTTATACAGAGGGCATACCTGAGTCCACGTTAGCGCCTTTAATCGACCAGGCGATGCACGATAATCCCTATGTTTACATAAAATCGCATCCCAAGGGTGTAGAGAAAAAACCCCACATTGAACTTCACATATCAACAACAGCTAAAGATTCTAAAATCGCACGGGAACGTCTCGGAAAAACCATAGCTCAATTGACAGAACTCGTGCAGAAAAGTGGCGGGAAAATCAAAGTGCCCAAAAAATAAGCTCTGTGAAGAAAATGCTTGCTGATTACCATATTCACACGGAAAACTCCCCAGATGCAAAGGGGTCGATGGAAGAATATGTAAGGAAAGCAAAGGAAAAGGCACTAAACGAAATAGGTTTTTCTGAACATGTTTCATTTCATGAAATAAAAGATGCGCCATCTATGCCTATTAAGTCAATGCCAACCTACCTTCGGCAATTCCTACATTTGAAGGAACAAGCAGAATCGTCACTCAAATTAGGTGTTGAAATAGATTTCATTATTGGTGATGAAGAAAAAATTAGGGAATTCATTCAAAGACATCCTTTTGATTATGTTATTGGGGCGGTACACTTTATTGGAAGGTGGGCTATCGACCACCCAACCCAAATTCACGAGCACGCAAAAAGGGACACTTTTCAAGTTTATGAGGAGTATTTTGGCATAGTTAAAAAATTGTGTAAAAGTGGTCTTTTTGATGTTTTGGCGCATCCAGACCTTATCAAAATATTCGGATTTAAACCAAAAAACGATTTTTCCCAAATGCTTGTGGAAGTTGCCGAAGCCATGGCAAAATCAAACATCTGCGCAGAAATCAATACCGCTGGATTAAGAAAACCATGTAATGAGATTTATCCAAGCGAACAATTCTTGAAAATATTACACAGTTACAACGTTCCCATAGTTTTCGGTTCAGACGCGCACCAACCAGAGGATGTAGGCAGAAATTTCAGAGAAGCGATAAAATTAGCCAAGAAAGTGGGTTACACTCACACTTGTTTGTTTAACTGCAGACAAAAAAACTTTTTGAAAATTTAAGTCAAGTAGAAGCTTGTTTCAAGATTATTTCTGCTATTGATTAAAAAATCGCAAAAACCATATTTTAGAAATTTTGCATATTTCAAGAAAATGAGGCATAAACTTTCAGCAACAGCCATAGCGATAACGGTTTTTCCTCTTACATTTTCCTATTTTGCTCCATTTTGCCAGTCGCAAAACTACAGTATCTCATATCAGCTTCTAAACGAGCCGGGCGGTTCTGTTATTTATCGGCTGAATGTCGCTGTTCAGCAGTCGCTTTATGACTATTATCGCGGACAAAGCCATACACTACATTCAGAAAGTGACTTTGCAAAGTTTGTCACTCCAGATGCTTTAAAACCAATAGCCGACCGCCTCAGAGAAAAATACAGCGATAATGAAGACTTTGCAAACAGCGTGTTAATGATTGTGCACCAAATACCCTACGTGGAAACCTTGCCAGTTAAATATCCCGTGGAGACCATTGTCGAAAACCAGGGAGACTGCGACCTTTTCTCCTACATTGCTGCCTCAATCATGAAAGCTGGCGGTCTCGACACTGTCTTACTATACTACGAGAATGCATCTCACATGAACGTCGGTGTCAGCCTCTCCCATGCACCCCAAGACTCCCGTGAACCAGCCTACTATGTAACTTATAACCATGTTAGGTATTATGTAGCTGAGTGCACAGGTGGAGACCTTCAAAATGGCTGGAGAGTCGGCGAAATACCCGACGGCCTAAAAAATGTCCCTGTGCAAGTAATCACCCTAGAAAACTGTGAACAACAAGCTCCAGGACAAGTCTCCGCAACCTACGAAAACATTGAAACTTCAACAATTTCGCTGTCGGTTTCATCAACTTTAGTTTTTCAAGGTTGGTCAGTAACGTTTTAGGACAGCTTTTGCCAGCACTCCAAAGCGAAAACATCACAATTTACGTAAGAATCAATAATTCGCCATGGATTGTTTTGGGAAATGCAGTCACGGATTCCAACGGAAAGTTCACATATGTTTGGATCACAGATGCAGCAGGTATATGCTATGTTCGGGCCAGCTGGTCTGGAAATGAAGATTACATAGGGGCAGACAGCCCAGTTCAGACCGTAGCAATAGTGTCTTCATTCTTCATCTTGTTATTAATAGCATGTGTTGTTTAGCCTGCATTGGTTTAGCCGTCTACTTAACAACGAGACAAACGAAACAAGATATCTCTAAACCGCAACCGCAGATTCCTGAAATCCCATAATAACTATAAAGACTTTAATTAAGCGAAATATTGATACTTAACAAACCATCTCTATCGAAAGGGATCACAAATGTTTATAGTCTTTATAATAGGAACAGCAGGCTCTGGAAAGTCTCTGCTAACTGCAACATTTGGAGAATGGCTCAAAATGAATAAGCAAGATGTTGCAATTGTCAACCTCGACCCAGGAGCCTTAACACTTCCGTATTCACCAGATGTAGATGTCCGCGATTACATCAACATTGCAGATTTGATGGAAAAGTATGGTTTAGGCCCAAACGGCGCCTTAATAATGGCTGCCGACTTAGTTGCAGACGAAATTGAAAAAATTTCTGACGAAATTGAAGATTTGAGGTCGGATATTGTTTTGGTAGATACGCCCGGACAGATGGAGTTGTTTGCTTTTAGGGCTGCTGGGCCATACATTGCCAATGAATTAACGAGAGAGCCAAAAGTCATAGTCTACTTGTTTGACGCGGTTTTTTCAGCTAACCCGTTAAATTACGTTTCAAACCTTTTCTTGTCCGCTGCTGTCTATAACCGTTTTTTCCTACCTCAAGTGCACTTGCTATCGAAATGCGATTTACTTCCAAAGGAAGAGGTAGACAAAATAGTAGAGTGGTCATCTAACCCCAAAGCCTTAGAGTTTGCAATAGAACAAAAACTCGAAGGAACAAAACGTTTGCTAAGTAGAAACATGATGCGAGCAATTCACCACTTAGGTTTAAGGTTTCTGCTGATTCCAATTTCAGCAAAAACGAATGAGGGAATGATTAACTTTAACATGGCCTTAGAACGCATTTTATCCGGCGGAGAAAAATACACGTATTAACATCATCTTTTCGCTTCTTGTCTAAGACACATTTTTATCAATCTGCTTCCTCTAACAGTCATCAAGCAGCATCCATGCAGCAGCTAAGGCTCCATATTCAGCTTTTTCCAAAGAGTCAGCGCTAGATACAACAATTACATCACCCTCTTCCGGATTCATAGAGGTCAATATTTGACTTGCTGTTTCAGGAAAATCTTTAGCTACATCGTCGCTTACAGTTGGAATTATTAAACGTCCTTTCTTAAACAGCATGGTCGTGGCACCCTTCGCGCCAGCCATTATCGCTGCGTCCCGCTGTTCAACACCTGATTTTACTTTATGCCCGCAATTTTTGATTAAAACCGCAATACTATGTTTGGCGATGGTTAACTCATTTTTTCTAATTTCGATCTTTTTCTTAAAAAAAGACCGGTACTCCTTAAACAACCTTAGACCTTTGTCTGTAAGGATGCAGCCAGCATTTGAAGTTGTAACTAAGCCAGCATCTTTTAGTCTACTAATTATCGTGCGGATAGCTCCCTCTCCTACATTTAAGTTCTCAGCGAGTTTTCTGCGTCCGGTGGGTTTTTCCGCTATGAGCTCAAATGCCCGCAAAATATGGAGAACAGAGAATGTGGGAGGTGGCCCGGGAGCTTTTTCGCCCACAATATTTTCCAGATGTTTTCTGAATAAGTAAGGCATAGTTTCACAATTATAGTTTTAGCAGCAATTATTAAAACTGTTTTGGAAAGAGACCTTGGCGTCTATAATTTATCTTTTAGAGTATAGTATTCTCTAACTATTCCAGCTGTTAACGCAACCAAACCTACTGTTAGTAGTAGACCATTGGATATATGAATATGGATAGCAGGCTCTCATATGTCACTGAAGACGGCAGCTGCGGAGTGAAAAATACAGCTATCCAAATTATAACGAAAGTGGCTAAGCACCCAATCCCGAGTCCAACGGAAAGCCCGTGAACAAAGCTGCTTCTGACAGCCCATTGATTGTTTCGCCTCAAATCAATTATTTTTGCTTGTTCTTGCTCTTCAATTTCCACTGTGGCTTCTTGTTCGCCTTCCATGTATTGGATATTTTCTTCGCCTTCTTTAAGGTGAATCTCTTCTTGATTCTCTTGCTCGGTTGCCATGCTCTTCGCCTTCTTGCGTTTTTGTTGTTAGCGTGAATTAATAAGACTATCCAATTTCAGATTCGTTTTTTGAATAAGAATTTAGAATATGAAAAACTACTTTGACAGCAGTTTAGGAGCGAGCTGTTCTATCGCGTTCTTAAGTTTATTCCACTCCTCAAGATTCCTGATGTTAAACTTATGTTTCCTTTTCCAAGCGCCATTCCTTTTCTGCCAAAGGTACAAGCCTATTGACCGCCTTCCAAAAGATTCAAAAATCACTATTGCCTCCCACCATTTTTCACTTTTAAAAATGGTAACATAATCAACAACCTTATAGAATTCTGATATTGGGAGCTTCTCTTCTGTTCCAGACATTCAAGCTTCGCCTTTCCCTACGAATATAACAATTGCTCATTTATGTCTTTAGTATGTTTGGATCTTTCCTTGAGCCAACTCCATGCAAAAACTCTCTATGTTCTCCAGCTCGTAATCCAAAACCTCGCCTATTTTGCGCCTAACCTTTTCTAGAGAGTTGCCGCCCCGCATCACAACTTGGGCTGCAGCCACAGCCGGCTGATCTATAGGACTACCGATTTTGCTTAGAAGCCAAATGTAAACCTCCTCGACTTCAGGCACTTCATCATAAACGTGCTGAGCTATCTTGTAAGTTAAAACATTGTAGATCTTCCCAACGTGGCTTACTGGGTTTTTGCCCGCCGCAGCTTCGGAGCAGAAAGGTCTATTTAGTGATATTAGACCATTTACACGGTTTCCTCGACCAACTTGCCCAGAGTCACCGCTATCTGCGCTTGTGCCTAAAACCGTTAAGTATAAGCCGCCTAATCCTCTTCCAGGCGCGTCGAGAGTGTTGAGCTGTATGTCGATTTTTTCGAAGTCTGTATTGGATGAGACAAATTTTTGTATTTCCTCTTGAATTTTCGCCTTTTTTTCAAAATAGTTTCCTTCGCTGTTTATGAAACGGTCAACAAACGCCATAGCAACCGTCAATTTTAGGTTATTGCTATTTCTGAATCCCATTACCTTTATGTCTTCGCCTGATTCGGGAAAACGGTTTTTAAACTCTTTGGAGTTGAGGTATCTTTCAAGTTCTAAAACTATCTTTTCGGTTCGCGTCATCGGTGCATAACCCACAGCGGCTGATGTGTCGTTAGCGCCGAGAACTTTTCCTTTTCTTTTAAATATGTCTACGAGACCAGCAGAGCCAGGTTTTAGCTCAACTTGATATCTTATGTGTTTTTCTGGGTCAATAAAACGCATGTTTTTCTTAAACCATTCTTTCGCTGTGTTTATAGCTATTTCATTGACGTCTATTTTTACTCCTTCAAATTCTGTTGTTGCCCTATCGCCGAACACGAAAAGCATGGGTTGTTTTAAGATGCCGCCCCCAAATTTTGGTTCTGCTTCACCGGCTACAAGAAGTGACTTGTCTAAGTTGTGGTGCAGTATTGTTCCCGCTTTGTCCAAGTATTCTTTGCTTAGGCGCACGGAAATGCTGTCCATAACTGCGTCGCAGATATAATCCGGATGTCCTAAGCCTTTTCTTTCAACGATTTCGATCCGTTGTTTTTCTAATGGCGTTTGCTTCAAATCTTCAATTATTATGTTCCGCATTGGTTTTCCTCTGCAAAGTTTAGGGTTTATGCGCAGCAACAAATATATATTTTACTGTATCAAATGTATATGAAAATAACTGGTGGTTATTTTTGGAGCAGATAACAGGAGTCTGGCTTAAAAAACTGAGGATAGAAGCAGGATTAACGCAGAAAAAACTAGCAGATTTGGTCGGCGTTTCGCAGGCGCACATAGCAAAAGTGGAGCAGGGGAAAGTTGACCCAAGACTGTCAACGATTAACAAAATCTTGGAGGTTTTAACCAAAAAGAGACAGAAAAAATGTAAAGACATAATGACTAAAGGTGTTCTTTTTGCAAGACCAAGCGACACCATATTCAAAATAAGCGAAGTCATGGTTCGATATGCAATTTCACAAGTTCCAGTGATAAGCGGAAAACGCGTGGTCGGAACAATAACCGAGGAAACCATCATCAGAAACTTACGTTCAAATCTAGCGGGCGAAAAAGCAAAAAACGTAATGGATCCACCCCTGCCAACAGTTCAGGAGGAAACGAGTATAGAAGCGATTCGCCCTCTCCTAGAGAAAAATCAAGGTGTTTTGGTTGCGAGAGGAAAGGAAATTGTGGGGATAATAACCCGTTCAGACCTTCTTAAAACCATAAGTTGAAGAAGGAGAGTTCTATGCAACTGGAAGATTTCA
Source organism: Bathyarchaeia archaeon (assembly GCA_038883855.1). Lineage (GTDB taxonomy): Archaea > Thermoproteota > Bathyarchaeia > Bathyarchaeales > Bathycorpusculaceae > JAVZLH01. Next base: position 94,467 of record JAVZLH010000001.1, on the reverse strand, counting down.
AGAACAAAGCGAAGGAAGCCGTCACAAAGCTGAAGACTAAAACCCCACAAGAAGCCATCATAATTCATCATGACGACGCTGACGGTTTATGTTCAGCCGCAATAACGAAAATGATGCTGGAGCGAGAAGGAATAACGGTTAAAGCATTTTGCCTCGAAAAAGTTTACACTGAAGTAATCGCCCAACTACATTCAAAGACTGGACAGACAATTTTTTATACAGACATCGGCTCCTCGCATGCAGATTTAATATCCGAACTGAACAATGGAAGAAACTTAACCATTATACTAGACCATCATGACCCAAAACCAGCCAAAGACCCAGAAGTTTTTGACCTAAACCTTGAACACTACGGTTTTAGAGGTGAGACAGACTTTTCTGGAGCCGCATGCTGCTACATGTTTGCCAAAACACTGAACGAAAACAATTTGGATCTGGGTTATTTGGCTTTGGTTGGAAGCTGCGAAATTCCAGAGGGTTTTTCCGGGTTGAATAAGGTGGTGCTTGAAGAAGCTGTAAAAAAACGTATTGTTCAACAGAAGGGGAAAAACTTCGAAATAGTGAAGTTCAAAACTCGTGTGGACGCTTTGTTTTCTAAGCTTCAGATTTTGGGCGCGGTTGGCTATTATGAGGGGGGACCAGAAATCGGCATAGACGCTTGCCTAAACGGAACAAGCCCGGAAGTGGAAGAAAAAATAGCAGTTTTGGAGGCTAGGCGCAAAGAGGCTAACCGCCGAGTCCTAGCTAAGCTCTACCGCGAAAGACTGAAGGAAACAGCGCACATCCAATGGTTCGACGCTGAAGACATGTACGCTGGAATGGGAACAAAAGTGATCGGACAATTCTGCTCCTTCCTAGCGTTTCAAATGCGACTGATAAAGCCTAACAAGTACATTATTGGATTCGTGAACGTTCCTCAAGAAATTCCCGGTTGGGGAAAACTAAGCGAAAAGTTTGTTAAGGCTTCTGTCCGCGTACCAAAAACCATGCAACCGCTCATTGACAAAGGAGAACTGCCTGGAGCCGTAAATTTACTGGAAAAGGCGTCTAGCGGGTTTGGAATGGCTGACGGGCACCAATACGCCGCCAACGTAACAGTGCCTCTAGATAAAAAGGAAAAACTGATAGAAAACGCTGAAAAAGTCATATAACCTTTCCACAATTCAGCCACTCTCTATCTTACGTTTAGTTGAAGTCATCCTTAGGGTTAACAGGACTTTTATTTATTAGAATCCAGTTTTCGCTGGGTTACGTGATTTCATTAATTCTCTTAGGAGTATTGTCGCGTAAGAACCTTTAGGTAGCATAAAGCTTAGTTTTGCTTTGTTTTTGCGCGGTTTGACCGAGTCAGCAGAGACATCGGTTAATTGGAAGTTGATTAGCTGGGTTAAAGCCGTTCGTAACCCCCCTTTTGAGCTTATTGCGGGCATAAAGTGGATTTTGAAGTTTTCCGGCGTTATGCCCTCCCCTTCTAGAATTTGTCTTTCAACCTCTCCTTGGAAACCTTGGGAAAGCTTTTGTTTAAAGCCTATTAGTGGAAGAGCTAAACACATCCGCCCATTTCTCAAAGCCTCATTAACTTCTGTGAGTGTTTCGCTTTTCACAATTTTATACATGGTTAACAGCGGCAGTCCGGAACGTTGAACATGCACAACGTAATCGCCAACTTCAGCCCTATTCAGAGGAAGCCCGCCCGCGATTCTTCGGCTTAGGAACTTATTGAAAAGGTAGGCTTGATAGGCTTGGGGAAAAAGCATTTGCAGTTTAACTGGTAAAGTCTTGAAGGCGCCAACAAAATCATCCGGCTTTTTTGCTAAATGCCTAAGCATTAAACGCTCATACCTCAGTTGTCTTGGAAAGTTTTTCAACGCCTTCTGGAAGTCTTGGCTTTTCCAGAGTTGTTCGCGGGCTTGTCTGGATTCTGGGTTTTCTTTCAAGCTTGGTTTTGCAAGAAATAGCATAACAGCCTTTCTCAAATCTCCTTTAACTATGGCTTTGCCAACTAAATGGGTTATTGGTCTAGTTGTGCCGAAGCGTTGATGACCAAAAAAGTTTGGAAGGCCTCCCAACTCTTCGAGCCCCTTTATCGTTTCATTTATCCGCCTTTGTATTGTAGATTTCGAATGTTGTATTGCTCTTACTGTAATGTTAAAACTGTTTCCGAGGAGATAGTATGAGGAAAGTTTGTGGCGGAAAAAACCGACTGGGCGGATTTCGATGTCTTTAACATTGACTTTTTTGACATCCTCTGGTGAAACACCTTCTATTGTGATGTGCTGCGCGGTAACAGCTTTCGCATCTTTTATCCCAGCAATATGCATCTGCCTCAAACGTATGTTTAGCTGCCTCGCAACAGCTTTTAGGGCTTCAAAAGTGTCCCAGTTTCGCTTAACCAAAACACACAACAAGTAACGCTCATTAATGGATGGCTTAAAATCTTGGCCTTCAACATGTTGTTGCCTTATCTTCGCCATGGCGTCGTCGATCAGCACCTCCTCCACAACAAAATCCTCAACAAATTCACGGATTACTCCGCCAATCCCAAGGGAATGTGTGGCGTAAACCTCGATGCCCATCAATTTTTCAATTTTGGGAACACGCAAACCCATAACCTTACCATCAGAGAAGAGGAAGACCACCCGTTATCCTATCAACCTTCTCACTCGGAGCTGGACCGACCCCCAGACAAGTAACTGTTCCAGGCGGAACCTCGGTAAGTCCCCTATCCACTATTAACGCATACGGCAAACCTAGTTCCATTGCTTGTTTTTCCAGTTCCCGCAGTTCCTTTTCACCCTTCACCTTAACCGCAATTTTACATTGCCCTTCATCCAGCCAAGCCTCCCACCAGTTTTTCTTATGTTTTCGTGCTTCTTCAGCCGCGGAGACCGCTGCGTGGCCAGCTTGAGCTGCAATTTTACCTTTGCTTAACTTTAAATCGGAACGAAAAACTATGACTTGCTTATAGCGAAACCCGCTCATGTTTGGTCAACCGCCTCATTGTTGTATCTTTCAGATTTTAAGGATTTGCAGATAAGTATAGATAAAGGAAGTAGATGGCAGCCAACAAAAATCGAGGGCTCTTCACAGCTTTTAGCAGAGTTCGCCCTTGAAAATCAATTTCTCTAAAGCTTCTTACGGATTCCTCCATGTGAAATTTTGCGCAGAAACCAATTGCTTCATCCAATTGTTCATCAGACAACTTATTGAGCAAATGCCTAACCCTAGACATAACATAAAAATCAAAACCTAGAATTTTCATAAAACTCCTCTGATACTGGCTTAAAAAATCCGCGGAAAAATCACCCTTTTTCAAAGCTTCATAAACAACATTGGCCGCAAACCTCGCGCATGCCAAACCAATCACCACCCCGCCTCCTGTTGTCGGCTTCACTTGAGAGGCTGCATCACCAACAGCCAAAAAACCATTTGAATACGCCTTCTCAATCGGACCGCCAAGGGTTAAAGGATGAAAATTTACTTCAAGAATTTTTGCGGTTCGCAGCTTTTTCGAAGCCATTGGATGCTTAAACATAAGTTTCTCCAGAAACCTTTTTGGATTTCCAGTTTCCATTGCTAAACCAACCTTAGCCCTTCCATCACACTTTGGAATAAGCCACGCGAAAAATCCAGGAGCATAGCCTCTGCCAAGATAGACTTCAACAACATCAGATTCAACATCTTTAACGCCTTCAACCTCGGCTTGCACACCATAAACAAGCATTTTACGATTAAAAGCCGTCAAACCCGCTTGTCTCAAAATACGCGCAGAAACACCTTCAGCGTCCACGACAACTTTGCACAAGAACTTCTCTTCAAAAAGCCCACTTTGTTTGACGGACACGCCTTTTACGAAGTCATCCTCAACAATCAAAGAGTTAACCCGCGAATTAAGGCTGTAACGAACACCAGCAGCCTTTGCTAAGTCAGCAATATATCTATCAAAAAGAACGCGATTAACCACATATGTTACCGGAAAAGAGAAACGAACTGAAAACTTTCTGCCTGAAGGGGAATAAAAATTCGCTCCATAAAAAACGTTTTCAACAATCTTTCTTGGGAGCGGATACAAACCTAAATTCTTGAGACCGTTTATGCTTAAGTGCCCAGCGCAGTGGCATGGAACCCCGATTTCGCTGTGCTCTTCAAACACAACCACTTTTTCAGCGCCGAGTTTTGCTAGGTTTAAGGCAGCAAAAGAACCGCTTGGTCCGCCGCCAACTATTATAACGTCTGCGTAATTTTCCATTTAGTGTACACTGTTACTAATGGTTGGCTATGAAATGGTTGTTCATGTTACAAGTTCAACTCGTCTCTTCCCACGCGCCATCGACATCGTCCGTATTTTTCCGCTAACCTCTAGGCGCATTAGCAGTTCGTTAAAATCCTTAAACCCTAAATCCTCAAATTCCTCCTTCAAAGCATCAAAAAGGTCAACATCCGTCATAGCGCCCTTCTTACTTAAAATCTCTAAAAGAACAAAATAGGCTGGACGGGTTTTCCAAGTTTTTACGGGCATTGATAAAGCTCCTAAGCTACTGGTGTTGCTGGTTTCTGCATTTGCCTAACTTGAACCATGAAACCCTTATACCACTTCTCCATGTCAGGAGTGATCGACGGCCTAATCTGCTTCATTGCCTCTTGAAAATCTTGCATAGTAACCTCTTTAGCGTTTATATCTCTCCTCAAAGCATGCATTGCAGCTTCCCTGCAAAGAGCTTCTATGTCCGCGCCAGAATAATACTTGGTTAAAGCAGCCAAATTAGCCAAGTCCACATCTTTTGCCAAAGGCATGTTCTTGGTGTAAATTTTGAATATTTGAAGCCGCGTCTTCTCATCTGGTTCAGGCACGTAAATAAGCCTATCAAATCGTCCGGGACGAAGCACGGCTGGATCCACTATGTCTGGTCTGTTGGTTGCTGCAATAACAACGATATCTTCCAGGGTTACGATGCCATCCATTTCCGTTAGAAGTTGACTGATTACTCTCTCCGTAACTCCGCTGTCTGCGAAACCTAAACCACGTCGCGGAGCAAGGGAATCAATCTCATCAAAGAATATAACGGCTGGAGCAGCCATCCTTGCTTTTCGGAAAACCTCTCTTATGGCCTTCTCAGACTCGCCAACCCATTTCGAGAACACTTCAGGTCCCTTGATTGTTATGAAGTTGGCCTCACTTTCTGTTGCAACCGCTCTAGCCAAAAGAGTCTTACCACAACCAGGCGGCCCGTAAAGGAGTATGCCTTTAGGCGGTTTTATGCCAATTCTCTTGAAAATTTCCGGATTTTTCAAAGGCCATTCAACTGCCTCCTTAAGTTCTTGTTTGACTTCTTCAAGTCCGCCGATGTCGTCCCAGTGGACTGTTGGCACTTCAATGTAGACTTCACGCATTGCTGTTGGCGTAACTTCTTTGTAAGCGTTCATAAAGTCCTCCATCTTTACCTCCATCTTTTCCAAAACACTTGGTGGTATGCGCTCCTCTTCCAAGTTTATCTGTGGCAGGTATCGCCGTAAAGCTTTCATCGCTGTTTCTCTGCAAAGCGCCGCCAAGTCCGCACCAGTATATCCATGAGTAATTTCAGCCAACTTTTTCAAGTCAACATCTTCAGCCAACGGCATACCACGCGTGTGAATTTGAAGAATCTCATAACGTCCCTGCTTGTCCGGAACACCAATCTCAATTTCTCTATCAAACCTACCAGGTCTACGTAGCGCAGGGTCAAGGGCGCCCGGCCTATTGGTGGCGCCGATGACTATGACGTTTCCTCTTCCTGACAAGCCGTCCATTAAAGCTAAAAGTTGGGCAACAACTCGCCTTTCAACTTCGCCTGTGACTTCTTCCCTCTTAGGTGCTATCGCATCTAATTCATCAATAAATATTATGCTTGGAGCGTTCTGCTGGGCTTGTTGAAAGATTTCTCTAAGGCGAGCCTCGGATTCGCCGTAAAACTTGCTCATTATTTCGGGACCGTTTATCGAGAAGAAGTTAGCCTCAGACTCGTTGGCGACAGCCCTAGCTAAAAGAGTCTTGCCACAACCAGGAGGACCGTGGAGTAACACGCCTTTTGGAGGCTCTATTCCAAGCCTTTGAAACAATTCAGGATGCCTTAAAGGAAGTTCAACCATCTCCCTGACTCTTTGGATTTCCTCGTGTAATCCTCCTATGTCTTCGTAGGTTGTTCGCGGCAAACCTTTTCCCTCAGGGGCGGGTTCATTTAAAATTGTAAGTCTGGTTTCTGTAGTAACTTTTACTATTCCGTGAGGGCGAGTTTTTGTCACGCTGAAGGGTATGGCGTGTCCAAGCATCATAACAAGCGTCGTGTCACCTTCAACAAGCGTTCTTTCCATTAGACGGTTTTTAACGAAGTTCGTAAAATCCTCATCCACGTTTAAACGCATGTCCACAGGTGCAAGGGTTATGCTTAATGCGCTTTTAACTTTGGCTGGTCTTACAACAACATACTCGTTTATGGCTACCCCCGCATTTTTACGTGTAAAACCATCAATTCGTATAATGTCGCGGTTCTGGTCTTCACTGTAAGCTGGCCACGCAATAGCTGAAGTTGTTCTTTTGCCAACTATTTCTATGACGTCGCCAGCGCTTATGCCCAGCTTCTGCATAGTTCTCTGGTCTATGCGAGCTATTCCTCTTCCAACATCCCGCTGCCTTGCATCTCCAACTCGTAATTGTACCTCGCTCACGAGAATCCTTCCTTTGATTATCTGCCATACATGTTTCGAAACAAAGTTACATTTCTATATAAACGTTAAACATTCGTTTAAGGTTATCTGCTTATTCTTCGTACCATAATTGTCTGAACTTGGCTTATTTCGCTAATCCCTTCAAGTTTCTTTTCGAATTCTTCCAGCATGCCAGTCTTATCCTCTGGAAATTTTATTTGAACCAGTAGAGCCTTTAAGCCGAAGGCTATGGGTTCTTCTCCGTAACCGTAAACCGAAGCAAACTCAGGTAGGCATTTCTCAATTTTCTTCTTCAAATCGTCAAGGTTGACGATTATGTCTGTTGGAAATATTTTATAGGCAATTACAACGCTTCCCACGTTCTAACCTCCTTTCCATTTTTCAAGGGCCCACAAAGCCACACTTTGGACACCTATATTGCCGACCAAACTTTCTGCATTTCTCACAGCGTCTTATCAGAATTTCTCCACAGTTTGGACAAAGGAACTTTGTTGCTTTAGCCCCGGGAGGGATAGGTTTGCCACAGCTAGTGCAAGCGCCTAAGGTTAACGCCATTGTTGGTTTTTCTGCGGCCATAAGCATCCCAAATGATGGTTTTCTAAATGTAAGACTTACTTATATGTTCTCCGTTTCGCTTAGTAAGTTTATTATTGCAGTTCTGCGCCCCTATCTTTGTGGGGTAGTTTTGGGAGTAAACCTCCGAGATCTTGTTCCTAAAGTGACTGTGAGGCTTGAGGATTTAAGTGAAAAAGCCATAGCGATAGACGCTTATAACGCCTTGTACCAGTTTTTAGCCATAATCCGTCAGCCAGACGGGACGCCGCTAAAGGACAGCAGCGGGAGGATTACAAGTCACTTAAGTGGGCTCCTTTATAGAACAAGCAACCTTGTGGAGTTAGGCATAAAACCCATCTACATTTTTGATGGAACACCGCCTGCACTTAAAGAAGTTGAAATTAAAAGGCGTATGAGGGCGAAAGAAGAAGCCTTAATAAAGTATGAGCAAGCCCTTAAGGAAGGCAAGCTTGAAGAAGCCCGTATGTATGCACAGGCCACCTCACGCTTAAAGGATTACATGGCGGAAGACAGCAAACGCCTCTTAGATTTAATGGGAATCCCTTGGATACAAGCTCCAAGTGAAGGAGAAGCGCAAGCAGCCCATGTGGTGAAGCGTGGAGACGCCGATTACTGCGCAAGCCAAGATTACGACAGCTTACTTTTTGGAGCGCCAAGACTTGTAAGAAACGTGACGATTTCGGGGCGGCGGAAACTACCAGGCAAAAACGTCTATATTGAAGTCATACCAGAAGTAGTTGAGCTGGAACAAGTTCTGAAAGAATGCGGAATAACCTACGAACAACTCGTTGACGTGGGTATACTGATAGGAACAGACTTTAACCCAGAAGGCGTAAAGGGACTGGGACCCAAAACTGCCCTGAAACTGATAAAGGAGCATGGAAGCATCGAAAAGGCTTTGCCCCATCTCAAAAACGCGGATTTTCCAGTAGACCCCCAAAGAATTAGGGAGATATTCCTCAGACCAAAGGTAACGGACAATTATAAAATCGAGTGGAAGGAACCTGACGTGGAAGGGGTAGTGAACTTCATCTGTAGAGAAAGAGACTTCTCAGAAGACCGTGTAAAAAAGGCGCTGGAAAAAATGCAAAAGGGAATAACCAAGCTAAGAGGGAAAACAACCCTAGAAAAATGGTTTGGATAATAAACTCTTTAACAACTCCAGACAACATCTAAATTTTGTGACCATAACGCCCAGTTAACGGCACAAAAGCAACACCACAAAGATTCTCCTTTTTAATTTTTCCATCAGGTTCTTTTACAACTTTTATGAGACTTTGAAACAAGTGTGCACTCCCAACAGGAATAAGCATTATTCCACCAGGCTTCAACTGTTCAATGAGAGGGGCTGGAACATCTGGAGCCGCAGCCGTCACAATTATCCTATCGTAGGGCGCCTTTTCAGGGTAGCCCATCGACCCGTCAGCGCAAATTATTGTGACGCGGTCGCCATATCCAGCCTTCATAACGTTTCTTCTAGCAAACTCAGCTAATCCCTCAATTATCTCAACAGTGTATACATGTCCCCACCCGCTTCTAGGCGCATCGCTTGGCGCGATTATCTCGGCTATCGTGGCTGCATGCCACCCCGAACCCGCTCCAACTTCCAGCACTTTATGGCCGACTTCCAACTGGAGGGCTTCATTCATTATTGCAACCATGTATCGCCTAGCTCAGCGGAAGGCTGAAGCTATGTGGCGCCGAAATTGTTTGCCCAAAACCAATTGGAAGCGGCGTGTCCACTGCGCTGTAGGACTGCATGTTTTCCGGCAGAAATTTCGCTCGAGGCACAGAACGCATGGCCTTGATAACTTTTGGCGAGCGAAGCACGCCTTCTTTTACTAAGTTTTCGATGAGTTTTTCCCATTCCTTCTTTTCCAAACCTTCGCACCATACAAATAAAAGCAGAGCGCCCTTTTTAACGTATTTGATTCAAAAAGGAAATAGCAACGTGCGGTTTGCCTTTTGGAACTTTTCAGGTAAAACAGAGGCTGTGTCTAAACTATTTTCATTTTACTGTAACTGACTTCGCTAGATTTCTCGGAGTATCTGGGTCATACCCCTTTTCAATACTCATGTAATATGCTAAAAGTTGTAAGGGAATCACGAAGGGTATGGGCGACAATATTTCTGGAACGCCCTTAGGCACTTCAACATAGTCATCGGCCAACCTCTTAATCTCTTCGTCTCCTTCCTCGATTATGGCAATTATTGAGGCCCCTCTGGCTTTCATCTCCATTATGTTACCTATCAAAGTTTTATGCGTCTCATCTTTGGGGCAGATGAAAACCACGGGGAAACCAGGTTCTATTAGGCTTATTGGACCATGTTTGCTTTCTCCAGCTGGGAAGGCTATGGCTGGCACGTAGGCTATTTCCATGAGTTTCAGTCTGCCCTCATAGGCAGTGGCGGTGCTGATTCCGCGGCCTAAGAAAAAGAACACTTTAGCGTCCTTGTACTTTTTAGCTATTTGTTTAACCTTCTCCTCTTGTGTTTTAATTATTGTTTCAACAATGTCTGGAAGCTTTTCAAGCTTCTCTGCCAAGAAGTCCATTTCGTCCTGTGAAACCTTACCTCTCTTCTTAGCCAGTCTAAGGGCTAGCTGCGCCAAAACGGAAAGTTGCGAAGTGAACGTTTTTGTTGCAGCCACTCCAATCTCTGGACCAGACTGTTGACTGATGTAGACACGGGAAATCCTTGTGAGAGTTGAGCCGATCACGTTTGTCAACCCTAAAATTGTGGCTGCTCTTTGACGCGCCGCGTTAACAGATGCCAATGTGTCTGCTGTTTCGCCTGACTGGCTCACCGCCAATATTGTGCTGTCAATGTTTACGGACTTGCCGTGTTGCTCGATGAATTCTGAGGCTATTACGGGATAGGTCGCCAAAAAAGCAAGTTTAGAAAACATGTAGGATGCGGCTAAGCATGCGTGATAGGATGTTCCACAAGCCACTAGGAAAACTTCTTTGGCGCGGTCGAGAAATGTCGCCATCAAATCAAGGTAATGTTCCTGCAGTCTAAGGGTGTTCCGCAGACAGATGGGCTGTTCATGAATTTCTTTAAGCATAAAGTGGGGATAGCCTTGTTTGACGGCCATTTCAGGCGACCAATCAATGAGTTTTGGCTCTCGCTTAACGAGGCTTTGGTCGCGGATTTTCTTGATTTCGAAGCCTTCTTGAGTGAGAGTGACAAGTTCCCCATCGTCAATTATGACAGCTCTGTTGGTTAGGGGAAGAAAAGCTGGAATGTCTGAGGCACAGTAAATTGACGATTCTCCTATCCCAATTACAAGGGGGCTTTCGTTTCTTGCACAGACTATTTTGTCGGGTTCCTTTGTTGAGATAACAGCAATGGCGTAGGACCCTTCAACTCTTTTAATGGCCGCGAGAACAGCGTCGGTCAAGCTCAAAGAAGGGTTGGCTTTAAAATTTTCTTCAATAAGGTGGGTCAATACTTCAGTGTCGGTTTTTGACACAAAAATGTGCCCTTGATTCTCCAGTTCCAACTTTAACTCGTTGAAATTCTCTATAATGCCATTGTGAACTAAGGCAATTTGTCCTTTACAATCAACATGGGGATGTGCATTAACTTTCAGTGGTGCGCCGTGTGTAGCCCATCTTGTGTGCCCAATGCCTATTCTTCCAGGCATATCATCTAAATTGTGAATTGCATGGACTTCGTCTATTTTTCCTTGATCCTTCTTTATGTACAGTTTACCTTCGTGGAGAGTTGCCTCTCCAACTGAGTCATAGCCGCGGTATTCAAGCCTTTTAAGGGCAGCGTGTATTACAGGTGCGGCGTTTCCTTCTTTCAGTACACAGCCAAAGATTCCACACATTAGCAAGCCACTTCTGTTTGCTTCTATGGGCTTTATTCATGCTCTTCAAGTTTAATAAGCATTTTTAGGAAATAAATTTCAATTTTAAAAAAGATTTTTCAAATGATTTTCTAGAACTGCAACTTTTGATTCTTTAAAACTTTGAATATTCCATAAAGCTTTAGTAAAAATTTTTTAATCGTTGGTTTTTAGGTCAACGCCTTCCGCGCTAAATCAGCGCCAAAAACCATGTTCTTGAGCTTTTGAAAGCTTACTTCCCATGTTCTAGTTCTTAATCCACAGTCGGTACTCGCGTATATTCGTTCAGGGTTGCCCATTACCTTTGCAGCATGCAAGAGTCTGTCTCTAACAAGCTCAGGTGGTTCTATGAAGTCAGTATGCACATCTATCACGCCCAAACCATAATTCCCACGGAAACCATGTTCCTCAAAAAGTCTTATTTCCTTATAGCCAGTTCGCTCGTCTCCAACTCCTGTTTTTCTGCTGTCTCTGTTGGCGAATTCGAGGGCTAGCTGGCTACAGTTCTTTAGTTCACTGGAGTATCTTGCTAAAACTTTGTAGTTGCTGTAGCAGTTGTGGAGGCTGAAGGTGCAGTTAAAACCCTTAACGGTTTCATTAAAGGATTCCACAAACAACTTCATTTCCTCGTCCGTTGGGTCTGTTGTTGCGGCGGGCTCGTCTATTTGAATCCATTGCGCTCCGGCTTTTACTAAATTGTCTATTTCAGGCTTTACAACTTCCTTGATTAGGTCGAAGAGAAATTCTCTCTTAGCTTCGAATTTTCTGTTTTTAAAATTCTCGAGTTTTCCACCAAGTCTTTTCTCATAGTATTCGTTAAATGTCCAGTTGACAAGCGTGTATGGACCAGTGAAGGGTATCTTCAAAATTTTATCCGTGTTTTCTTTTGCAAACAAAAATTCGTCGAGGTAGAAGGGCTTAACATATTTTGGTTTATCCACGCAAGCCGCCTTGTTAAAATACCTATAATCAAAAGATTTCACAAACCCCAAAAATTTGAAGCCGGCAACGTTCCTAACAACATGCTCATACATTTCAGACCTCCACTGTTCCCCATTAAAGAACACGTCTAAACCAGCCGCTTCAAAAAAGCGAAGGGCATATTTTGTCGACCATTCAAGAACGGTTCTCCGCTTAGTCGGGGAGTCTGTGTCCTTTAAAAATTTTATGAACGCGTCTAAATCTTGAATTCCGAGCTTTCTTCCCCAATTTACAGCTTCGGCTATATCCCTTTCTGTCAGAGGTTCGCCTCTATACCCTTTGATTCTCCATGCAGGTTTTGCGAGGCTTCCTATTTCTTGTGTTGGAAAGAGTTTATTCATCGCTGTCGAACTCCTTTCTGAGTTGTTCAGCTACTGTCGCAATCAGCTTCATTTTTTCTTTCGCCCTTTCCCATGGCAGAAACTCTAAATCACAGTTGGGGCATATGAAAACTTCATGCTTGTCTGAAGGGTTAATCGATTTTAGAAGTCTTTTTGCAATCGCCATAAGCTCATCTGAGTTTTCGATTAGCGAGTTGCGTGAGTCCACTAAACCTAAAGCAATGCCCTTTTCAAAAACATACTTTCTAACTTCTTCGAGACTTGTTTCGTATAAGTCGATTCCAAGGTGGTCTACTGGAAAATCAAAGGCTTCTGGTAATATGCGTGAAAAATCTCCGAAAAAGGTTTGGAGACAAGTTTTTACTGGAACACCTTTAACTGCCACCTCTAACGCCTCACTCACAGCCTCAAGCTCTTCCATCGCCATCGGAGATGGGGCTGAACTGTATACTAGTGCTGGTTCGCTCAACTGAACATATTTGAAGCCTAGTTTAGCCAAGCTTTCAATTTCGCTTCTTAGGGCTTTGGCGTAGTCGAACATTAGTTCAGTTTTGTCCTTGTAGAAACGGTTTTCTGCGAGTTTTGCAAAGGTGTATGGCGCGGGCACTATTGCTTTCCATGGGAGATTTTTTGGCAAGTGTTTAACGTAAACCCACTTGTCAACTATGCTTTTCCTCCACACAATTTTATCCGTCACAACGGGAATTCTGTAAAAGGTGTTGTTGTTGAACCATCTGGCTAAACTTCCAACCGTCACACCGCCCAAATTTTCCGTGAATGGACGCAGTAAATCCTGCCACTTCAGCATGCCATCACATATGTAAGTTAGACCCGCTGAAACTTGAGCGTTTACAACTTCAACTGTAGCTTCGTCAAAAGCTCTTTCCAAATCCACATCGTCGACTCTACCCCTGTCATAGGCTCTTGTAACTTCTATAAGCTCTTTCGGTCTTGGAAGCGCGCCTGTAATGTAGCAGCCAATCATTTTGTTAACCGCCACGCTTTAGCTAAATTGTCCGTTTATTATAATAAAAATTTTAATAATAGACTCGCCCTTTATGCTTAATGAAAACCCATGAGTAAAAAACTACTGTTTCTCGAGGAAGGCGCCGCTGGGAAAGTTAAAGAAATCAAAATGTTCACAGACTCCCAGACACTTAAGACTATTTTGAACAAACTTACATGGAAAATTCTGACGATGCTCTCTGAAAAGGAGATGTACCCGCTGGAAATAGCCAAACAATTAGGGATTCACGAACAAAAAGTCTATTACCACATCAGAAAATTGGCGAAAGCTGGAGCCATAACAGTTGTGAGAGAAGAGGAAAAGAAAGGCGCCATAGCCAAATATTACAAGGCAGTCTCACTTGCCTTTGGAATAGAATTACCAGAAGGATACAAGCCAATACAAGGTTTCCCGCCCATAGGAATGGACGAGCAGATTCAAGCATTCTTCAAGGAATTCACAAAGGAAAATGGCGCCTTCAACGGAAAAATTGTTGTGGGCAGCCCAATGCCCCACGGACCCTTCAAAACAAGCGCTAGAGACGGGCATTACGCCTCTCACTTAACATTCTTTTTAGGACAATTCACCAAGACGCCAGAAGAATTTGCCATAAAGCTTGATGTTGACGTTAAGGCTGAAAAAGAGGAAGAGAACAACCTTATCCTCGTCGGCGGACCAGGAACCAACTTGCTGACGCAAGAGGTTAACGACTATTTGCCGATAAAGTTCAACATGCAACATTCCGAGCAGGGTTTCTTATTCGGCGGTTTGGTCTCTGAAAAGACAAAGAACGTTTATACGGCGGATGCCATAGGGTTGGTGGCAAAAATCGTGAATCCATGGGATAAAAACAAGCGCATTATAGTTTTGGCTGGAAACAAGGCAGTGGGCACAAAGGCATGCGTTCTCGCTTTAACCAACTTTTGTAAGAAAACATTGAAAGACTATAAGGGCGAAGACACTTTTGCGGCTGTTATACAAGGATTCGACTTAGATGGTGATGGAAAAATTGACTCGATAGAAATTCTTGAACAGCAATGCAGCCAATCCGTCAGCAAAGGAGAAAATCCATGCAAATAAAAGAGGAAATTCAAGCTTGGGGACACAAAAACATCCTTGCTACACACAAAACGACTTTAGAAATCACAAAAGAGAAAAATCTTTCAAAAAAAGGTGACTGCATCATCGCTGTATCAGCAAACAAAGCCTTAGCAGACCTAAACCCACAATTTAAAGAAAGTTTATGCAAAGAAAACGCCAAAATCATCATGCGCATCCAAACTGGAGAAGTCGCTGAAGTCGTAAAGGCTTTTGGAAGTCCAAAACTAATTTTGACACATCCAACAGACATTGTTGTTAGAAAGAGTGATTATGTTTGCAGTCGAACCCTAGCCATCAAAGCGGATAAGGCAGCATGCAACTTATCTAGGAAACTTGTGGAGAAACTAAGGAACCCTAAGCAAGAGGTAAAAATCACGATTATGGCGGAAGTTTAGTGCACTAATGCGTCCAGAACAACTTGCCACTCATAGGGTGCTGTCTCACGGACAAACCTTGAAAAAAGAATTTTCTCCACTCTACGACCAGATTTCTCGACGGTTTCTATAAAACGAAGCTTCACACTTTCCAAAGAATTATTTGCATCAACGAAACTGTAGAAGTGAACCACGCCGCCCTCAGGCTTCAGCGCCTTACAGGCTACATCTGCGAACTCTATGGCTTTTTCTGGGAGATTCATTATCACGCGGTCTGCAACGCCCACAAGCCTTTCTTCAATGATCTGTCTTGCATCGCCTAACAATGGGCGGACTTTGTCTTCAACTCTGTTAAGCTTAATATTATTCCTCAAAAGTTCAACCGCATAAGAGTTAACGTCAAT
This sequence comes from Bathyarchaeia archaeon, assembly GCA_038883855.1. Lineage (GTDB taxonomy): Archaea > Thermoproteota > Bathyarchaeia > Bathyarchaeales > Bathycorpusculaceae > JAVZLH01. Next base: position 79,126 of record JAVZLH010000001.1, on the reverse strand, counting down.
GGCGTAAACCTTCACCCTTTCATGAGTTCTCGCTATAAGAATGGAGAAGGGGCCTACTCCGGCGAACATGTCTATGACAGTTTCACCATCCCTAACAAGAGACGCCACTCTTTTGTGTTCATAAGCCAGACGCGCTGAGAAGTACGCCTTCGCAAGGTCAACGTAGTATTGGCAACCATATTCTTTGTGGATGGTTGTTGTTTTTGGCTCTCCGGCGATGACATTGAACTCTCTAACGCGGTGGACGCCACCAACTGCTCCAGCTTTGGCAAGCACAGTCTTCACATTTTTATGCGCTTCCAAAACTGCTTTGCCAATAATGTCTTTGTGTGCGTCAAGTTCCGGCGGAATCTCCACAACGGCGATGTCTCCGACAAACTCCATTGCCCGTGGCAAACTCGCCAACAAATAAGGTGGAAGCCTATCCTCAAGAAGCTCAATAAAGGTTTTTGCACGCTTTTTTTCAGGAAAAAGGTGTTTTGAAATTTCAAAAGTTGGTAGATGTTTTTTAAGCGTTTCCAGCTCGTTTTCTTGTGGCTGGCGAGTTATGGGAATGTAAATGAAGTCAGAGTCTCGCTTAATTTCCAGTTCTCTATCGGTGACTTTGAGAGCGTTAACTAATTTGATGGCTTTTTCTCCGTGAATTTTCGGGACTTTGAGGCACAATGATTCTTTAGGCATAGGAACACTTCGGTTTTAATTTAATACCGCTTCTGCGTTTCTTTGCTTCTCTAAAATTTTCTCCACCTTTTCTTTGATAGTTTTGAAAATTTTTTGGCTTATTATGCCCTTTTCCAAGGCTTTCTCAAGCTTATCCATGTCCAAAACTTTAACTGCGCCGTCTGGAGAGACACATACATCCACTTCTAAATCCACATAACGTATTGCTTTGGGGTAAACTTCAACCGGCGTGTTTAGGTTAATGTAGGTTCCCTTCAACTCTCCACCTTTAGAGAAGTACCTTGTGGTTATCCACCATTCTCCAATTTTTGTTTCGCTTATCGCTTTATCTCCAGCTTCTTTCGCAACACCCAAACCGTCATAAAGCCCGCTAGTGCGTATTGTTCGGCTATACTTGATATGCCCGTTGTCTAGGCTTTCCATTGTCGCTTGACCCAGATAAAGAACCTTGCCGCTAGGTTTCACATGTATAACATCTACGACTGAGCCGATTTCGGGAAATTCAGCTGCAACCTGCTTTTTGAAAAGTTCTTCAACTTCTGTTATGTCTTGGCCTTTCTCGAGGAGTTTTTCAGCCATTTCTAGGGCGGCTGAAATTTTGCCGCCGCAGCTTTTGTAGAAGTGATGACCGTTTAGGGTGGGAACTAAAGATGCCCTTAGTTTGTCCAGTTGGCTTTTTGAAGTTGCTGGAAACTCCACGTTCATAAAGCATAACCCATCAATTAATAATGAGGGAGCTCCGGTCTTCTGGGCTTTTTCGCTGAGGATTTCGGTTTTTGCCTTCAAAGTTGCTATTTCGTTTTCTAAAACTTCTTGCGTTTGGTTTGCTGATGGTTCCCGCCAAATGATTCCCCATTCTTTTGATGCAAGTTTTTTCCCTAAAGCGTAAAGTTCAGCCCGCTTGTTCAAGTCGCGGATTTTAAAGCTAACTCCAACTTTACTGTTTTTCACTAATATGGCGTATTTTCCAACAATCTTCAATTTTGTTGTTAAAACTGGACTCATGCTTCCCATTCTTTTTCTTTCAACTTGAACTATGATTTGCTTGGAATTTCCCTCTGTAAATTCGCATTTCGGAAGCACGCCGACCACGCCATTACCCAGTTCAACATAGAACGCATCATCCTCCACGCCCACAATGTTTCCCTTATAAATCCCATCTACATGAACACTCCATTTTCTAGTCAAAACGTCAGTTAAGAAATCGTGCAAAAGAGCTTGGAAAACGTTTACAGCTTCTGGCGAGCCCAGAACCCTTATGCCTTGCAAATCGTATCTATCCTTTATTTTAAGGTCTGGCGGCGACTTGTTTTCTTCAAGATTGAAGCGTTTCCTTATGGTGGCGGACGGTTGAATTATTTCAAAGCCGTTGTCTAAAAGCAGTTTTGTAAGGGCTGTTGAATAGATTCCTCTAACCCTCGCCTTAAACAATTTGGACACCTAACTTTAACCAGTCTTTTCCACTCTGTAAAGCCCGCCGTCGATTCTTTTAATATTAAACTTTACACCCAACAGTTTTTCAGCAAGCCAAATATTCGTTTCCAAATGGTCAGAAACCTCGCGCACAAGATATACGGAATTGCCTTTTGCTAAAGCCACGTAAGGGATAAGCATGTCCGCCATATGAACGTCGACAGTTGCCTTAACATTAAGTTCCTCATATAGTTTTTCAGCTGCCTCCACCCCCACAGCCTCACTGGTCTTCTTTAATTCGCCGATAGCATCCGCTCCAATGAGTGCTCCAGTGCTTGTCTCCGCCCACAAAACGAGAGAGCTGCCCTTTTGAAGGGGATTCGACGCATCGTTTACTATTTGGACGTCTGCTTCGTATCCAAACTTTCTCAAATATTCTTTCGCTGCTTTCGCTTGGCGTTCGGCAACTCTTCTTTCAGCCAAAAATGTGCAGACTGAAACTCCTTTTATGGCGGTTATCTCGCCTAAACTTTCCAAGCGTATAGGCTGCAGCTCTTTGCAGGGCTCAACCGTTAAGGTAACTTCGCCCATGCCCTTTGGATAATAACCATATTTATGAACCGTTATGGAGGCGTTTACGCCCATGCGTTTCAACATTGGGAGAAAAACATTTCGCATGTAATTGATGGTTGGAGCGTTAGAAACGTCTGTTCCGCCCTTAAAAACATGCAACTGAACAGTTTCCTTTGCAAACAAACATATGGGTAAAATGGTCATTAAAAGCATGGAAATGCTCCCAGCCGTGCCTATTTCGGCTTCAAAAAATCCTCCCTTAACCTCTTTTGGCTTGAACCAAAGCTCGCGGGAGTCAAGTTTCGCGCCATCTAAATCCGCATTGCAAAGCTTTGTCGCTGTTAAAACCGCTTCCAAATGTTGAGGTCTGAGACCTGGTTGCGGTCTGTTCTGTCTAATATTACGGATGTGTAATGGTTGGTTTAATATCGCCGCTAAGGCTATTGAAAGGCGAAGGATTGTGCCGCTCCCGCTTTTTTGGCTTCCATCAACTTCTATCAACAGACGCACGCTCCACCGCAACAGATTGAAAGTTTTCAAGGGTTGATTTAGAAACACAAACAATTAATAAATGCGTTAAATATTAAGGTTTGAAGGGATAAGGGCGTATGAGCTTAGAAAAAGAAAGAATTGAAAAGCTTGTGGAAAAAATCGACGAACTCCTAATTGTTTTAAACGGAGTTGCAGAAGATTTAAGAACCGTAGCCACTTCGCTTAAGTCTTTAGCGGTTTCGCAAATCACCCAACCAATGCCCAAAGCGCCAACACCAGTTACACCAGAAGTTTATGAAAGAAAAAAGTCAATAGAAGACATAAAAATGATGTTCCCCGAAGATCTGGAAAATTTACTAACTTTTGAGGAGAAAGATGACTACGTAATAATAAAGCCACGGCAATTTTTAGGATCCGAAAACTTTGCTAAAATAGCTTCAACCGTGCGCGGGATAGGCGGAGAATACATAAGTGCTGGAAAAGAATCCCATTTCAGAGTCCCCAAAAAAAGAAGTTAACGATACTCATACTTTATTACAAAATCTTTAAACTCTCCAGTAAAATTCTCCATAACAACTTTTACACCCGTGACTACCGCTCCGGGAGGCCCACGCTTACAAAATTCTATAAGTTCATTAACAGCGTTTTCTTCACCCTCGAAAACGGCTTCAACTCTCCCATCTGGGAGGTTGCGCACCCACCCTTTTACACCGCGTTTTCTGGCTTCTTCTTGAGTTTCTGACCTAAAAAAGACCCCTTGAACTCTGCCGCTTACCCACACATGAGCCCTAACGTTCATGCTTTCACCTTCGCAGCAACCTAATAGCAAAATCTAAAATTTTCGTGAATTTTAACTTTAACTTGTCTCTCTCCCTGGAATAAAAATGTTGTTTCATCGTTTATTTTAAAAAGCGGCTGTTCTAAATGCAAGTTCGGCGAGTTGCATGTTGAAGAAAAGTTGTGGAAAATTGTTGGTCTACGCTTCACATTTGGAGTTGCAGGGAAAACGAGTAGATTCTGTGAAGGCGGCGGCTAGGAGGGCGGCTGAATCTTTAAATTTAGATGTGGAAGTTGTGCCTTTCAGGGAAAAAACTCCGCTAATATACGTCTATTACAGTAATGACAGCAATGACCTAGTTCCGCTATACTGTGATAGGGGCGAAAAATCTGCGGTGGAGGAGATTTATGGAGTGTTAAGGAACATGCTGTTCGTACTTTCTTTTCACCCGAAGCATTTAGCCCTAAGAAGGCAGATGTGGAAAGGAATTATGCCGCTTTCCTAAACTTGATAGCTTGGTTTTCCAGTTTTATCTCGTAAACTTGGTTCACGTCAAAGTCTATTCCTAAATTCTCATATTCTTGCTCCGTTAAAAACAAAATTATCTTTGGAATTGCAAACTGAGTTCTTGGTGGAAAAATTGGCAGTTGCTGTTGCAGAGCTTGCAAAACATCTTGCACCACCTTCGCTTCTTCTGTTTGGGGTCTCACAATGAAGTGGGGAACTTCCCGTTCTTCAACAAGTTCTATGCGCTTCCCGAGGTTACCATCTAAGTCTCGAATAGATTCAATTTTGTTCACTCGGACACGAAACATGGTTAATCACGAGAAAGATATGTTTATTGTGTTATTTACCTTTTTGTATTCCAAGGTTTATTCCATTTCAATTGTTGCTGGCGGTTTCGGTGTGACATCATAGTACACTGCTGCAATATTTGAGCATTCCGTGATTATTGCATCTGCAACATTGCTTAACGTTGCCCAAGGTATTTCAGAAACCTTTGCTGTCAAGAAATCTTTTGTTTCAACAGCTCTTACGCCTATCACGTATTGTTTCTTTTCATCCACATCTTTAATGGCATAGAAAATTCGCGTAACTGCTGGGTTTTCAGTGATTATTTTTCTTTGAAGAGAAACGAGGTGCTGCACGGATGCTTGATGAGTTTTCTTGTTCGCAGTCTGCACTTTAACGCCAACAACGTAGCCATAACGTCTTTTGCCACCCTCCACCCCAGTTGCCTTATCACGGAAAATTTTCAAGCTTACATTCCGTGACGGAACATTAAGAAAACGCGCTGTTATCTCTTGAATATGCGCTTTTAGAGACTGCCCGGAAACTTCTTCATTGTCAAGTATTACAGCAAAATATTGACTTGGCTTATGCCGCTCCAGTCCACGTTCAACGATAGCTGTAGCTTTCCTCAGAGTTTCCAGTTTATCAAGAAAAATCTCGCCCACCACACGAACAGACAAGCCTGGTCCAGGAAAAGGTTGGCGTTCAGAACACTCTGGCGGCAGTCCGAGATACCGCGCAACCATTCTTACTTGTTCCTTATACAATGTTTTAAGGGGTTCAACAACTTTGAAGCCGTAGCGTTCCATGGGGTTTATGCCCATCTGCTCAAGAACATTATGCTGTGTTTTCACACCACCTACTGTTTCAACGATGTCCGCGCGTATTGTTCCTTGAACAAGAATGGTGCAGTCTTCTTTTTTGACCGTTTCGCCGAGGACTTGATAGAAGGTTTCACGGAACATTTTACGCTTTTCCTCCGCGTCTTTTAAGCCTTTCATCGCTTGCAGAAAGCGGTTCCTCACGTTGACCACTTTTGTTGGAACGTTTAGGGGCGGCTTAGACAAAGTTTTGGCCACATGCTCAGGCTCATTTTCCCGCATGAAGGCGTCGTCAAGTATCACGCAAACGAGGTTTTCACCTATGGCTTTGTGTGTTAAAACGGCGCATGTTGTGCTGTCAACTCCGCCGGAAACAGCCACTAAAGCCCTTTCGTTGCCTATGCTTTTTCTTATGTTTCCAATTTCTGCTTCAACAAAGCTTTTTGGGTCAAACGTCTCCAACGTAACCACCTTTTTAGGTTATTAGTTGATTTGCTGTTTCACGATTTATGTATTTGCCGTTGCGCGGAATCTTCTGAACACCAAGAACCTTTCTGATAACATCCATTGAAATAGGTGTTTCAAACTCGCGGAGATTCTTAAACCTAATAAAAGTTACGTTCTCCCTGCCCCCGAGGAAATTAACGTACTCCTTAAAGTCCCTTAGGCATGTTTCTTTGCCGTGTAGACTCCAAAGCTCTTCGTAGTTTCCAGACAATCGTTCAACAAAATCCGCAACTCCGCGAATCTGCATTAACGGGCGCTTAACATAAAACAGAAGTTTTTCTGCAGAAACTGGACCCACACGGTTTCTGCGCACAAAAATCCGTGTTTCACCGTTATCCCTATTGCTTTCACATAGCCTTTTCCACCATTTCTCATCGGACAATAGAATGAAGGCGTAACATTCATCCGACATGAAACCACCTTCCTTAAACTAAGTTAAGGATTATTTGAGTTTCAAGATAATAATTTAATGGAAGAACCACTTAACTGCTTGATAACATTTTCCACAACCAACATAAAGCGGTAAAAGCTGCCATTAACAAAATTCAAATGGTTATTTAAAATTGTGAGCAACCTTTCAAAAGAAGGGGAGAAATTCTCAAAGTTTTATGGGATTAAAGCTTTTTTCTTTGACGGTTCATTTATGAAAACATCTAGAGGATTAGGGTGAGGGTGAGGGGCTTATATGAAGAACGAAGAATTGAAAACAATGGTAAGCGTGGTTAACGAGTTAAACGAAAGCTACAAGGATTTCATGAACTCCATGAGAGAAACTGTACAAGAAACGCGGATGACGAAAAAACTGTGGCGTGGCGGAAACAATTCACTTTTGATAAAGCTTGGCGTGGCATTTGTTGTTTTCCCAGAACCAATAATCAGCGACTTGGTTGGCACGTTGCTAATCGCGGCAGGAACTGTGCAGCAAGGAATCAAACGCCGCACAATCTACATTGACGATGCTTACAAAACATTCCACAATACCATGAAAGAGATTTGGGCTATGAAAGAACATGTTTAAAACTCGCCCTCAAATCTTATATTAGCACATGTTATAAGCATATTATACCAGGTGAAGCGCCATGAAACTCGTAACAGTCTTATTACCCGAAGCGTATCTTGAAGGATTAGACGAGCTTGTTAGAGCAAACATGTATCCAAGCAGAAGTTCCGCCATAAGGTCGGCGGTTCGAGACTTGCTTAAGAAGGAACTTTGGGAAAGAAAGGGACGATAAAATTTTTACACTCTCTTCTCCTTTATCCCAATTGTTTGCCAGCGTCTCCTTTTATCGCAAAGTTTAAACCGAAGCTAAATGTTTTGTGTTGCAATTGGTTAAGGTGGGCAAGCACAATTAACCAAAAAATAATTGCGGAGAAAGATCTAGTTTGGACTTTGTACTCGCTGCCCCAGTTGCTGGGCTATCAGCAATACTTTTCGCCGTTTACTTAGCCCACCGTGTGCTTAATAAACCAACCGCCACAACTAAAATCGCTGAAATTTCTAATTTAATTAAAATTTGCGCCACAGCCTACTTGAACCGTCAATTTAAAACCGTCATAATTTTTGGGGCGTCACTTGCAGTGCTTCTCATGTTTATCTCGGGCGCATTTGCAGTTCTAACCTTTGTTGTCGGCGCGCTTTTCTCCGCAGCCTCAGCATATATTGGCGTCCATATCGCCATCCGCGCCAACGCAAGAACGGCAAACGCGGCGAAAAATGGCTTTAAAGATGCGCTGGCAATAGCGTCCCGCAGCGGCACAGTCATAGGCTTGTCCTTAGCTGGTTTGGGTTTGTTAAGCGTCAGCGCCCTTTACATGCTACTCGGCGACCCAATAATGCTCGTAGGACTTGGTTTCGGTGCCAGCCTAATAGGCTTGTTTGCACGTGTAGGCGGCGGAATATACACAAAAGCCGCTGACATGAGCGCCGATTTAATCGGCAAAGTAGAGATGGGTCTTTCAGAAGACGACGCAAGAAACCCAGCAGTTATAGCTGACCAAGTAGGAGACAATGTAGGAGACATAGCAGGCACAGGCTCTGACGTCTTCCAATCCTATGTCTGCACACTCGTCGCCGCCATGATTCTCGGCTTTTCGATGTATGGAAGAAGCGGATTAACCTATCCCTTAGTGGTTCTCGGATTTGGAATAATTGCATCCATCTTCGGCTCATTCTTCATTAAAACAAACGACGGTGACGCCCGACAAGCGATTAACAAGAGCATGTATGCTTCAGCCGCCCTGGTTTCAGTCGCCGCAATTTTCGCCTCATGGAATATTTTCCATGATTTCAACGCTTTTTACGCCACGTTTGCTGGAGTTTTGGCTGTCATATTATTTGCTTTGTTAACTGAACATTACACTTCACCAGACAAAAAACCCGTAAAGGCGATTGCAATGGCTTCTGGAACCGGACCAGCCACAACCATACTGATGGGTTTCGCAACAAGCTTGGAAAGCACAGCCGCTCCAATAATTGTTTTTTCAGCGGCTGTTATGGCTGCTTACCATTTTGAGGGGTTGTATGGGATAACTCTTGTAGCGGTTGGTTTTCTCTCCATAATAGCTACTTTTATCGCAATGTCTTCCTATGGTCCTATTGTGGATAATGCTCGCGGTTTGGTGGAAATGACTGGTGCGGGCGCGCAAGAACAGAAGGTAATGGATAAATTGGATGCTGTTGGCAACGTGACGAAGGCTGTTTGTAAAGTTTATGCAATAGGAACCTCTGCTTTGGCTCAAGTTGCCCTCTTTTCCGCTTACATAAACGCTGCCCAACTTCAGACCATTGATGCGATGAATCCGACAGTTATTACGGGGATGCTCATAGGCGGAATGGTGTCTTTCGTCTTTTGTTCCATGATAATTAAGGCTGTTGGGAATGCAGCCTACACTCTAATTAGAGAAGTTCGCAGACAGTTCAGTGAAAACTTCGGTCTCGCGAACGGTGAAACCAAGCCCGATTACGCTAGGTGCGTAGATATAAGCACAAGAGCCGCTTTGAGAGGCATGCTACTCCCAGCCTTTTTGTCAGTGGCTATTCCCTTAACTGTTGGCTTAACTCTCGGCAAAGAAGCCATGGGCGGCTTAATTGTTGGAAACCTCATAACAATGCTTCCCCTCGCTCTACTCATGTCTATTAGCGGCGCGGCTTGGGATAACGCCAAAAAATTCATAGAAGCAGGCAACTTGGGAGGTAAGGGCACGCCAGCACATACGGCAGCAATTATCGGCGACACCGTAGGAGACTCTTTGAAAGACGCTGCAGGACCTTCATTGAATATTTTCATAAACCTCATCGGAACAGTGGCATTGCTTTACGCTTCTTCTCTGGCAACTTCCTCTCTCATTCACTAAAACCAGTAAATATCAGCGTCTGGAAATTTTCCAGATCTGCTTTGCAGTCTCTGCAGGATTCTGCGCTTGCGTTATCGACCTCCCTACAATGAGGTAGCGGGCGCCAGCCTTTAAAGCGGATTTTGCCTCGCCTCCTTGAACACCTATGCCAGGCGAATAAATTGGAACGTTTTCGCCGAGTATTGCGTAAACTTCTCTTATTTTTTCAGGGTATGTTGCGCCAACCACCGCCCCGTCTGCTTCATACTTGCGGGCTTTTTTAGCAAATAAAAGATACTGTGGTGTTTCCTTACCAGTTTCAGCGTCTATAACCGTTTGTCCATAGCCTTCAACTGCTCCTTTATGACTCATGTAAACGAGAAGGATTACGCCGCGCTCCAGTTTCTGCGCAACATCAAAAATTGGTTTTAAGCCCTCTTCCCACCCGATGAAGGGGTTTGCTATTAAAGCGTCGAAGCCAGCAGCATAATAATATTGGGCTATAACCTCATTTGTTGAACCTATATCGTTTGCTTTGCAGTCCATTATCGCCACTAGCCCATAGTCATGAACCTTTTTGACGAGTTCTTGAATTCCGTCAAACACGCCTAGGGGAAGAATCAAATGATGATTAAACTTCACTGCGCAAACATAAGGATATGCCGCCTCCAAGATTTTTTCTGCTTTGGAGAAAAGATTTGAACGGTTTTCCGGTTTTTCAAAGGGAAAGTCCAAAGCCAAAACGATGTTTGACCCTTGCTTTTTGGCTACTTGCTCTATTCTATCGCGAAATAACACATCAAACACCTCATTTCATTTGGAGGTGGCACTAAAAACTTTTATTGCTTGAATTTCTCCGCTGGAGACTTGCTTAATATATGAAAGAGTTGTTTCCACAGCCTCTTTCAGTTGTCGCTCTGTTATTTCCGGTGCGCCGTAAGCAACAATTAACACGTTTTTTGTGCTTTCAGTAATTCTTGTGTGGTCAGAGTCTCTGTGCGGGTATACAGATAAAACTTGGCTTTTGTCGGCTAAAACAAGCATTTTATCTGTTAAAGTCATCGGTTTGCTCATCCCTATTCCAAGGAAAGTTTCTCCGTTATTCGCAAATCTCACATGAAAGGGTGGATCCAGCTTTTCACAGTCAAAGCCGCTTATCGGGATTATTGTTTTCATGGAAGCCAAGTTGTAGGCGTCCACAACTGTGGATATTTTTGGAAGCTCATTCCCATGTAAAACTCTTCTAAGAAGGGCTTCGCCTGAAGGGCGTGTTTTTGTTGGGTCTATGGCGAGTTTCCAGTAGAAGTCCCTATAGGCTCTTACTATTGGGTTGTCTTTTAATGTCTCAACATTATATTTACTTCTTACTTCATTGTATACTGTTTCTTTAAGTTTCTTAATCTGTTCGTTCTCTTTCTCTATATTCACACCTTTAATTAAGCCCAAACCAACAGTAAGCTTTGGGAAACGTGCGCAAACTTCAGCGCGCCAAAAGATGTCAAATTCCATGCATATTACCTTACGGAAGACTTTATTCAAGTGCTAGATATTTATTTAGCTCTTTCAAATAAATCTCTACTTTAAAATTGAATAGTTGTGAGGGCAGATGATCAGTGAAGGTGAAATGGCGGCTTTAGGCGCCGCGTTATGTTGGACTGTATCGGCAGTGTTGTATAAAAAGGCGTTGTTAAACGTGAAACCAGTCGCTGTGAACATTGTGCGATGCACGTCCACAAGCCTAATTCTTCTCATTTTTCTTGCGCTAGCCAGCAAACTTGAAATTTTAGCGGTGCTAACTTCAAAGGCGCTGATTCTTGCGTGCATAAGCGGGTTAATTGGCTTAGGCCTCGGTGACACATTGTATCTAGCAAGTTTAAAAATGATAGGAGTTGTCAAGACTGTTCCAATAACATGCACGTATCCGCTGTTCAGTCTTTTATGGGCAACGCTGCTAGGAGGAGAAATTATTTCACTCCAGATAATTACGGGGGTGATTATAATAGTTTTGGGAATATGGCTTCTAGGTCAAGATAAACAGAGAAAGCATGTGGAGGTGGCTAGAAAAATTCTTGTCAAGGGCATTGCTTTAGCCGTATTGACCGCCATAACATGGTCTATAAGTATATCGATGGTAAATATGACTGTAAAAGAAGCCTCCAATTTTGACCACGCGTTGGCAGTTAACACCATAAGGGTAGTGATAACAGCAGTTTTTCTACTGGTCTTGGCTCCTATAGGAGATAGGGAATTTAGTTTTCTAAAGATACGAAAAGAAACATTTCTTGCGTCTAGCGTTGGTGGAGTTGCATCTTTGGGACTGGGATGGTTCTTCCTAACGTATAGTTTTGCTGTTAAAACTCCAGAATCGCGAGCGGTACCAATATCTTCCATAACGCCTCTCTTTTCAATGCTGTCCGGAATCATTTTTTTACATGAAAAAGTTACAAAACAGAACGTTTTAGGTTCCATGTTAATTGTTGCTGGAATTTTCTTAGTCTTCGCAAATTGAAAGCGGTACAGTTTTATATCGGGCTATTTTAAGGGAAAATAGCGGCTAGGAAGGGAACGCGGTTACATGTCTGTGTCTCCAAGCATTCGCGAGGTTTTGGCTAGAAGAATTGCGGGCGAAATAATACTGTCAAGTAAGCCTGGCGCAACCATGCGCAAGTGGCGCGAGCTTTTCGCCATTTCACAGACAACCCTTTCAGACAAAATGGTTCTTTCGCCATCTGTCATCAGCGACTACGAAAGTGGGAGACGAAAAAGTCCAGGCACAAAGTTTGTCCGTAGGTTTGTTTGGGCACTTTTACAAATTGATGAGGAACGTGGAGGCCGTTTTGTTCGAGAGTTTGCAAAGCTCACGGGTTCACCTAGTAACGCTATCATAGACCTGCGTGAGTTCCCTATTCCAGTTCGCGTGGAATATTTATGTAAAGCCCTTAGAGGAGAGGTTGTGGCATGCGCGGACCGTCATGTGAAGGAGGTTTTGGGCTACACTGTTGTGGATAGTAAAAGGGTTATTGAAACTTTTTCGGGTTTCGAGTTTTCACAGCTGTTTGGCGCTACAACAGAAAGAGCGCTTATTTTTACCTATGTTGACAATGGAATTTCACCCATGCTTATTGTCCGCATGAGCAGCCTCAAGCCGCGGGTAGTCGTATTCCACAACGCTTTTCCGGATGAAAATTCAATTAAGTTCGCCGAGTACGACTCCATCCCCCTCATCCACTCCAGTTTGCCAAGCATCGAGCAACTCGTAAAATCTTTAAGAAAACTATACCGTATTGCCTTACGCCGAAAACTCGGCAAGCCAGTCCATCCGCCTCCAAAAATAAGCGCTTAACGGCGAAGGAAAATGATTAAGGTTGGATGTTGCGGTTTTCCAACATCCATGAAAAAATACTTTGAAAACCTCAGCCTAGTAGAGTTGAACACCACTTTTTACCAGTATCCGCGAATCGAAACCGTTAGGGGTTGGCGTGAAAAAGCTCCGAAAAATTTTGAATTTACAGTTAAGGCACATCAAGACATCAGCCACAAATCCAAAATGAAAGTGGAAGATGCAAGTGTTCAAGCCTTTAATCGGATGAAACAAATCTGCAAAGTTTTAAATTCTAGAATCCTTCTTTTCCAAACTCCCGCATCTTTTAGACCAGACAGATTGGCGGAAGCGGAAAAGTTTTTCAGAAAAATAAAATGTGAAGACCTCGCCTTGGTTTGGGAAACACGCGGACCACAATGGGAAAAAACTGAAACTTATGAGAAACTGGAAAAAGTGTTAAAGGAGTTGGACATCACGCACGTTACTGACCCGTTTAAGACGTTGCCAGCTTACACTGGCGAAATAGCCTATTTTAGACTTCATGGTTTAGGAAAACAAATGTACTATTACCAGTACAGTGATGCTGAACTTCAAAAACTTAAGGAACTTATTACGCCATACGAGAAAAAGGCGAGGGCTGTTTATGTTCTTTTCAACAACCTCTCAATGTTTGATGATGCCCTGCGTTTCACTGAATACTTGTCAAAGGGCGCCTTTCCAAAAGTAACAAGCGGGAAAGGTTTAGCCTCAATTAAGGAAGTGGCGGGGAAAACCCGTTTTCCCGTTTCGAAAAGCGTTTTGGTAAAAAGAGTTGGGTGGAAGCTTGTGGAGTTAGAGGAAGGTAAACAAGTTAGGCTTGAAACCGTCCTTAAGGATTTACCTTCTAAAACTTTCAAGAACATCGATGAACTTATCGCCGAATTAAATTCAGCCGTGAAGTTTGAAGGTTAAATCATTCCCTTTTCTGCAAGCTTTTGCTTCAACAGTTTAAAGTCGTCGGTTATTTGTTCCTTGTATTTTGCGCTATACAAAGCCGCAGCTGGATGGAATGTTGGAAAAACAATGGTCTCTCCACCCAAAATGGCAGCGTCATAAAATTTTCCACGGGCTTGCGTTATGCTTTTGAACTCAAGCCCAGCCTTGGAAAAGATATAAGCAGAAGAATGATTGCCAAGCGTGACAATAACCTTCGGCTTGATAACCTCAATTTGCCTATCCAAATAAGGTGTGCAAGTCTGTATTTCTTGCGGTGAAGGGGCGCGGTTTCCGGGCGGGCGACACTTCAAAATATTACAGATGAAAACGTTTTCCCTCGAAAACCCGACTATGGCTAGCAAACTTTCGAGGAATTTGCCGGCGGCGCCAACAAAAGGTTGTCCCTTAACATCTTCCCAGTAGCCCGGCGCTTCGCCGACAAGCATGACAAGCGCGTCTGGGTTGCCTTCGCCCGGAACTGCGTTCTTTCGAGTTTTCCAAAGGTGGCATTTGCGGCAAGCAGTAACTTCATCTGCAATTGTCTTTAAAAGTTCCGCTTTAGTTGCCATGTGCATTTGTCTTCCTTTTCTATTATGTATAAGTCAACTATGAACTCGTGTTTTTTCCTTTTGTGAAAGGAGAACATGCATGGAATGGCCATAACCATTGAGTAAACGTCTCTTATCCGTCCACCGTGCTTCTCAATAAACCATTGCAAAAAGGGCGATGGACAAGTCTGTACGATGCCCTTCCCATTTGCCTTTAACTTTTTAATCAAATCCCTTTTTGCGTTTGGGCTTTTGTGAAGCGAATATACAACTTTGCCTGTCTCCAAAGCTTTCTTAATGAATTTTCGGTCTGCTTCACGTTTCTGGACGCCAAAGGGAGGGTTCTGTAGGACGGTATCAAAATTTCCTTTTACAACCTCTATGTCGGCAACAACCCACTGCACCTTCTTTCTTAACTCCATTCGCTTTGAATTTTCTAAAGCTGTGGTCACCGCGCTTTTGTCGATATCCACGCCTACAACCTTTTTTGCGCCTAAGAAAGCTGCTCCCAAAGCCAGCCTCCCAGTTCCACAGCCGAGGTCTAAAACCGTCTTCCCAATAATATCATCATACGTGTAGGCTGCTATGTAAAGCATTTTTGCCGCAACGTCTGTGGGGATGGTGTATTGTTCAAGACTTGGTTTTGGAGAAGGGTGAGGCTTTATTTGCGACAGCGCCAGTTCAAGGTCTAATTTTCGAATAAGCCTCTTTTGCATAACTCTTCCCAAGACAATTCGCCAGCAACAACCAAAGCCTCGCTTACCGTTAGCACAGGTTTTTTGAATTTTGACGCGTCATCAAGCGATATTCTGGGACAAGCAGTGTTAACGAAAGCTTCTACTGTTGGAAACTCCATAAGTACTTCTGGAGTAATCTCCCTAGCAGCAAAAAGATAAACAGTTTTGCCGCTTTTTTCAAGTTTTTCCTTTACGTTAAAGGCTATATCAAGCCTCTTCTGCCCGGTTTTCAACCCTATTAAAACCGCAAAAATCTTTGCTTCCAACACTTCTTCGACGCATGCCCACCTTTGCTTAAGAACTTTTTGAACAGCCTCATCTATCGAATAGGCCCTTTTTTCGTAGGGGTCTGCGATTATTGTAGGTTTAAATGTGGAAACCCCCACGCCCAGAGCATGAAAGCGCCCGCCTCCAACAAAGAGGAAAGCGTCAACGTCTCCAGCCACCGACCTCGCGTTGCTATAGTCGCATCCAATCACTTGCCCAGGGTAATGCATCCGTCCGGCATCGCCAACGACGACGGTTTTGCCAGCATGGAGTAAAATTTCTTTGGCAACATCGATGGTTTGCACGTGTTGCACTGTTGTGGCTAGCCCTATTTTTCGCCATTTTTCCATAAGAGGTAAAGCTTCCTTAACAACGTCTTCTACTGAGATTGTTGCCCTTGCTTCAACGTAAAGTGTAGGCACTTTTTCATATTTTATCATTTTAGCATGACCGTAATGAACTATTAAGTCTGCATCTAAACTTTCGGCTTCCGCAGTTGCTAAGTCACACGCGCCATAACAAGGGTCTGCGGAAATTATTGGCAAAGCTCCCGCCTTTTCAACGATTTTTGAAAGGCGAATAGCCTCGTTTTTCAATCCCTCGGGAAGCTGAATTAAAACTCTTTTTGCCCCAATCTCCAGTATTTTTTGTTTAACCCTTTCCTCTTCAAAATCGAAATGCTTCATGTTTATACATCCAAATTTTCGGTATCGTTAAAGGGAAATCGGTTCAGAATTTGCTTTGCTTATTCTTACCATCGCGGCGTCCATTCCCAATCTTGCTTCGGCGTCTGGATTGGGCGCCCTAAGGCTCTTTCGCGCTGTTCAGCAAGCCGCTCAAGAATTATTTTCTGTTCTATGCTTGCCACAAGCTTTTTGGTGGCTATTACCGCGTCGTTGTTCACAGATATGCTGTCAATACCAGCCCTTACGAGAAACTCTGTAAAATCTGGCAGGTTTGATGGCCCTTCTCCACATATTGAGACTGTGCATCCGTTTTCATGAGCGACTTTAATTAGATGTGCTATTATGCGTTTTACTGCAGGGTCTCTTTCGTCGAAGTAGCCCATTTGCCCCAAGCGTTCGGAGTCTCTGTCAATCATGAGTATTCCTTGCGTCATGTCGTTGGAGCCTATTGAGAAACCATCACATAGCTTGGAAAACTCGTCTGCAAGAATTGCTATGGATGGCGTTTCAGCCATAAACCATATCTTAAAGTCTTTTGTTCTTTCCAGCCCTTCTTCTTTCATGATTTCTAAGCATTTTTTGGCTTCCCAAACGGTTCTGACCACTGGCAACATGACCCAAACGTTCTTTAAACCCCATTCTTTGCGGCATTTCACTATGGCTTGGCACTCGAGTCTGAAGGCTTTTTCGTACCATTGGCTTATGTAGCGACTGCACCCTCTCCACCCAAGCATAGGGTTGGCTTCAACAATCTCATATTTTTCTCCGCCCTTTAACTCTCTATACTCGTTTGTTTTGAAGTCGCTGAAACGGACAACAACTGGACGTGGTTGAATCGCCCTTGCCACTGTGGCTATTCCACCGGCGAGTTTGTCCACAAACTTTTGGCTTTGGCCAGTTTCAATTAGATAAAGCGGATGTTCGCCTATGTGGCTTGTCAAAATGAATTCTATGCGCATAAGCCCTATACCCTCAAAAGGTAGATCCTTATACTCCTCGATTTTTTCAGGCACGCCTAAGTTCATGTAAATTTTCGTTGCTGTCACAGGAACAGACTCAATAATCCCAAACAATGATGAAGACACGGGGGTTACAGAAGTCACCTTTTTCGGTTGATCTATCAACGTCGCCACTACCCCCTCGTAGACTACTCCGCTTCTCGCATCCACAGTGTAATCTTTACCTGTAACCATGATTTTGGTCGCGTTTTCTGTTCCAACTACGCAGGGTACACCAAGTTCCCGACTCACAATTGCAGCATGACATGTCACTCCACCTTTATCCGTAACTATGGCGCTGGCTAATTTCATGAAGGGCACATAGTCTGGGTTCGTCATGTCAGTGACTAGTATGTCGCCTTTCTGCATGACCTTAGCGACTTCTGCTGGATTCAGAATTACCTTTGCCTTTCCAACGCCAATGTCTCTTTTGCCAGCTGCAATTCCCTTAACTACAACTTTAACCGTTTCTGCAGGCTTAATTTCAAGAGCTTCAGCCTTCGGAGCCTCTGCAGGTTTTAAGCTCCAAACCGTTTCTGGTCTCGATTGCAATATAAATATGTTGTTTGGGAAAGGTATGTCACTGTCAATAGCCCATTCAATGTCTTGGGCTGTCCCATAATGTTTTTCGATGCGTATTGCCAATTCGGCAAGTTTCAAAATTTCTTCGTCACTTATACATGGCTGTTCTTGCTTCTCCGCAGGAACTGCCAAATGGACGGTTTTCCCCGTTTTCGGGTCGCGAATGTACTGCACTGTTTTTCTTGAAACTTTTTTCCTAATTATCTTCAAAGTTCTTTTGTCAACAACAAAATCATCTGGAGTGACTGCCCCAGAAACAACGGATTCACCTAAACCATAGTTACCCTCAATAACAATCTGATTTGGATCCCCGGTAACAGGGTTTATTGTGAACATAACTCCAGCTGCTTTTGAATTCACCATCTTCTGAACACCAACACTTATGAAAACTTTCTCATGGGCAAATCCCTTCTCAGTACGGTAAAATATCGCGCGTGGACTGAAGAGGCTTGACCAGCATTTCACGGTTTTCTCTAAAACTTCATCCACACCTTTCACGTTCAAGTATGTTTCTTGTTGCCCAGCAAAGGAGGCGTCGACCAAGTCTTCAGCTGTTGCGCTTGACCTTACAGCAACATAAACATCTTTAATGCCGACCCCCCTGCTTAATTCTTCGTAAGCGGACTTTATTGCATCGACAATTTCTTTCGGCATTGGTGTTGATTCTATCAATTGGCGAATTTTTTTAGAAGCTATCCCATACTGTGCGGGATCGCTTGGGTTGCTCATAGTTTCCTTAATTATTTCATAAATTTTTGCTGCTATCCCTGTTTCCTCGATGAATTTTTTGTAGGAGTATACTGTGATAGCAAAGCCAGGTGGAACCGGTATGCCAGCACTTATCATTTCGCCTAAGTTAGCGTTCTTCCCGCCAACAATAGGGATGTCGGTCTTTCTTAAATTTTCAAACCAAATGATAAGGTCACTCCTTGCTTCACTCAACACTCTTCACCTCTTCTTTTAACGCTTTTTCAACAACTATTTTGCATGGAATTGGAAGTTTGGCGCTTCCACGTTTCAAGGCTTCTTTGGCTACTTCGATTCCGTCAGCATTCACGTTAACCGTTATTATCGCTTGATTCGGTTCAATTCGGGCTGCGGTTCCAATAGGTTTTCCAAAAGCTCTTCGCATGCCATCTTGGAGGCGGTCGGCATGTGCGCCAAAAATCATTTTGTTTTCTCTAAGGATTACGTGCGGGTAAGGGCGAACTTGTAAGCGGTAGTTGTTTACAAGTTTATCCATCAACAGACGGTTTGCCGCAACCCGCGCTGCCTCTAGAGCATTGTGACGCACTTGAGCCCTTTCCGTGGCTATAAGTTTAACTTCAAATTCAAATTTTGCCTTAGTATCTCCCATAGTAAATTTAGTTATTTTCGGAGGGGGAAAGCCTTTTACAAACTCTCTCCTAGTGTAGGGCTGCCCTTTTACAGCTCGGTAATTTTTTGCGCGCATGAGACATCCTCTTCAGCATACGATTACGGTGATATTTAAACGATTTGTAGAGTTAACTTTTTTGATTAAAGTTATGAATTTCAAGTTATTACCAGCAATAATTATGAGGAGTAAAGTTTTATATATGCTTAAAGTCGCTTGTTTTTGAGCCAGACTTTAGCAAGTTCATCGTAGTTTGGAAAAACCTTTTTTAAGATTGGTATGTACATCTGCATTTCTTCGTTTGTCAGATATTGGAACTGGTACTCCCCCATGTAAGGTGAAGGTTCCCCTTCCCTCGTCACGAATTCAATGTGCATAAAGGGGTCTCCACGTTTAATTGTGATCGGGCAACGGTCATTGCTTAAGTTCACTAGTTCTAAGGCAAGTCTCCCGACAAACCCGCTATGGACTTTGGCCGCGTTTAGGAAGGATAAACCCATGCGCCCGTATTTGCTTTTGGCTGTCAGATGGGCAACATAGTTTGGTGGAGTAAACACTATCTCATAGGATATTAGGTTTTTATGTTCTAAATAGTGCAGAGTTGTTTCCTCCTTAACTGTCAGAATGTAACTGTCCCCATCGAGCAGATTATAGTCATAGGGATATATGCACTTATACTTTTCAATAAGCTCTTTAAGCCTATCTTTACCAAGGATGCACATCGTACAAGCACCTCAAACTGTTTTCTAGCAATTCTAACGTTTACGTTATATATTTTTTGATGAAAAACTCATGCGCTATACTTCACATATAGTATCATTTAAGCTCCGCTTTAACAAGCAAGATGGTCTCAAAGAAAGGCAAATTACGCTTCGCTAAAACACTTGTTTTAAGACCATGCTGCGAAAAACCCGTTAACGTCTTACTTACATCAGACAAAGTGGATTGCAACAGCAATATCCGCCCGTTTCGCTCAAGAAACTTTGGTGCTTCATGAATAAAGCGGTCTATGAGATCTCTGCCAC
Organism: Bathyarchaeia archaeon; assembly: GCA_038883855.1. Taxonomy (GTDB): domain Archaea; phylum Thermoproteota; class Bathyarchaeia; order Bathyarchaeales; family Bathycorpusculaceae; genus JAVZLH01. The sequence goes on along the minus strand of JAVZLH010000001.1, from coordinate 59,221 downwards.
CACTTCCACCAGCCCAAGCGCGAGCAATCCAAGAATTTTCCTCTTCGCGTGTAGAAGGAAGATAGGGGGCATTGAAAAGGATAACATCAAACTTTGTCCCTTGCCTTAAAGGCATGAATAAGTCGCCTTGTATGAAGGAAATCTTGTCCGCAACATTGTTTAGTTTGGCATTTTCCATTGCACATTTTACAGCGTACGGGTTTATGTCCACAGCCACAACTTCGGAGGCTTTTTCCGCTGCAATTATGCCAAGTATGCCACAGCCCGTACCTATGTCCAAAACCTTCTCACCCTCTTTTATAGTTAGGTTTTCCGCAAAAAGGAAGGAGTCTTCCGCTGGTTCGTAAACATTTTCCCAAACGTGAAAGACGTAGTCCGCGAAAAACACTTTTTTAACTTGAAAGGGCATTTGCCAGCGCTCCAAAATCTTCTGGGGCTAACTCTCTGACACGTCTATCACGAAATGGAAGAACCACAGCGGGTCTAACCGTTTCTTCTGCCATTAATTTAAAGACATTTTTAACCTTCCTGTTCCGCTGAGTAAAAAGCAACCGTACCAAATGCCTAAAAAGCTCCTCGTTTTTCAGCTTGAATGGAGGCGGTTTTCGCGGTTTTAATCTGACGATGATGGAGTCAACTTTGGGAGGGGGGTAAAACATCCATTTTGGAACCTCATCCAAAAGTTCAACATTCGCATGGTAATACGTGAAGACTGTAAGCCACCCATAGTCATCGCTTCCAACATCAGCTATGAGGCGGTTTGCAAATTCCTTTTGAAGAACTAGAACTGCACAATCGAAATTTCTCTCAAAAAGCCACAAAAGTAGGCGAGAAGAAATTCCATAAGGCGGAATAGAAACCGCTTTGTTAAATTCAGGAATGTGAACCTTTAACACGTCCCCTCCGATTACTTTAATGTTTGGCACATCGCTAGTCTGTTCACGTAAGATCCATACAAGCTTTTTGTCAAGTTCAACAGCCAAAACACTTTTACACTTTTTCGCCAAGGCACGCGCCAAAAAGCCTAAGCCAGCACCAACATCTAAAACCACATCGTCTTTACAAAGGGAGGCATAGGTGCACATACGCTCAATAGTTGCGGCATCGACCATGAAGTTCTGTCCCAAACGCTTCTTCGGAAGAAATCGATGTTTTCGAAGTAAAAACTTCGTAGCTTCTAAAAGACTCATAAAGCTTCACTGGAAAAGCACTACTGAGCACGTGTAAACAAGCGGTATTTGCTTTCGCCAGCTAACTCCTCCAAAATTCGCTTAGTAATCAACTTAACTGGGTTAGGCAGTTCCGTGCGTTTTTGCAAATCTTCAAAGCTTTCAAAAGGCTTTTTCTCCCGCTCATTTATAACTTGCCACATGTACTTTTTCCCTATTCCAGGAATAAGCTCCAAAGCGTGCATCCGCGGCGTAATCGCCCTTGCATTATTGAAGAAATCTATAAACCACTTTTCACGGTTCAACACTATCCGGCTAATAACGGCCGGAAGCTCCATCTTCGCCGCTGCGGTTAACTCCTCATAACCTATCCGCCCTATAATGTAGGTTATTTCCTCTCGCGCTTCCTTCCCAACATAAACGCGGTCATGCGGTTTTAACGTTACTCCCTCTTTGGCTAACGCCTCCAAAAGAGTGAAGAAATCCTCACCGACCAACTGGACAAGGGCACCAGCTCGATAACCAGCCCTACCCGAAGGGCGCACTCCAGGGCGCCCATGAGGCAGAAAGTCTAGGACGTACGCATACTCTTCGTACCGCTTTTCAGTCATAGCCATATTCGCCTTTATTATCCTTTACTTATCTCAGTTATTGTTTAAAAATAATAGCAACTTTGCCTATTTCAATTTTCGATGTTCATTCAAAAGTTTAACCATAGCCTCCAATTTAGAAGTTTCAATAATTTTGCGGCCGCCAGCAAGAAAAACCCTTAATTCTTCAACGCTTTTCGGCATGCAATTAACTATTTGAACCGCCTCATCCTCCTCTAAGCCAAATTCGCTTACGAGAGTTTCAACAAGTTTTACGGCGTCTTCAGCCTCCACTTTTGAAAATTTAGAAACATAGTCGTAAGTTCGCCGCTGGAACTGGTCTAGGTTTTCTTCACCTATGGATTCAAGTATCTTTTTAACCTCGGGAAGGGTAAGATTTTTTTCTGACACAGCCTTCTTCGCCATTTTAATCATCCTTCATATGGCTCTAAGTGTTCGGGTCTGACAACAATTTCTTTATTTGCGTCTCCTTGAGTGACACTTAAAACATAACTTCGTCCTCTTTTGTCGATTACCGTGGCCACCTTTCCATGATAACGTCTGTGAGGCATCCCCTTATGCACGCTAGGGTCTATTTTAATAACCACTCGCGTTCCGGGTTGGTATTCGTAGAGGAGTTTACTTAGTTTGATTTTTCCCCGTTCTCGAGGCTTCTTTTTGAGGAGACGGCGTGTTCCAGCGCGGTACCCTTTTGACTTCCTCATTTTCCTTACCTCTCTAATCCTCCATAATAACGTTTAAAACATCAAGTTTTAGAGACTTCGCTTGGACACCGAGGATTTCTGAAACACTGGGGGTTGTTCTTCCTTTATCACCTGTAACCAATTCTTTAACGTAAAGCCCCCCTTGACATCGTATTTTCATCTCAGCCCTTTTTGGCGACAACATCTTTACCTTTACCTCATATATGTGCTTTTCTCGTGTCATGTCAGCTCGCCTATGTAAAACTCGCAGGGGGGTGCGTTGTTTCACGGTTAACCCTGTTAATTTTTCCTCCAACAAGCGCATATCACTTGCTTTAATTTCTTTTTCAAATTCTATCAAGACACGATATTCCTTCTGCGCTGACTCCGCTTTCTTTAACTTTCTGACAACATCTTTGTCTGTAAAATGAAGATTCGAAACCTCGACTTTGCCTTTGGCGTGAGCGTTAATCTTTTCTTCAACTTCCTTAAGGTCGAGAAACCTTTTTCGCGGTTTTGTCAACTCGATTACAAAAGGGCGTCCTTCGCCAAGCATTCTGGCATCAATATCCTCCCTTCCAGAAGCGTGGAAAGCGCTTTTGACGCTGCCCGTTAGATCCAATAAGGGTTTTGCAATCAATTCCTCTACTGATTCTGGATACATCTTTCCCGTCCAGTTACATTTCTCACAGCCTTTTCCGCGGCAGTTCTGACAGAACCACTTGGATTGAGGAATTCCTCTTGCAAGTTTCTTATATCGCCCCCCAATGTATAGGGGGTTTACTTGGAGCCGAACTTCCTCTGTGAAGGGGTTTATCAGCACTACCATATCCGGTTTTTTAAATTCAACTTCTTTGCCTGTTTTTTCCGCGATTTTTCGCCCTATGACCCTTCCAAACTCGTTTTTTATACTTTCACCATAGTTCACCTCAAACTCTGCCTTAAACTCGTCTTCGCGTTCCGCGACCACTACGGGAAGCTCTATGCCAACAAGAAAATTTCTAAATTCATATCCCTCAAGCTTTTCTATGGCTTTTTGAACCAAATTATCGATGGCTTCAAACTTGTTCGCGCACAAAAAACATTTTTCAGGAGTTGCTTTGTCTGAAATAGGTTTCTTCATTTTGAGAAGAATCTCTTTTGCTATTTTGGAGAAACCGTTTGTTGCAAGAATTTTAAGTTCTTTTATGCCTTGTTTGTCTTTTGATAAGGCTAGCGCATGAGCTTTAAGCACTAAGGCTAATTTTATTGATTCGCCTCTCTCGCTGTTTTCCATGTTATGGCCTAGCATTGCAAATTGCCGTCCAAGACAATGGTCGCATAAAGGGTATTTTTCAAGCATTTCCAACGCTTTCGCCAAGATTTCCATTGGAACCTTTCCCATCTTCACTGGAGGGCTACTTAAAATCTAATTGTAACCCTTTTCCTAAGAAGGGCAGTTTCTTTTTCCTCCGCAGCGTCTTCATCATTCTCCGCATTAGCACATACTGCTTCAGAAGCTCCTTCACTTCTTTTTCGCTTGTTCCCGAACCCCTGGCAACACGCCTAATTCTCGATGCGTTGAAAATCTTGGGGTTTTCTCTCTCTTCTGTCGTCATAGATTGAATCATCACACGCCACTTTTCCAAGCGGTCTTCAGCCGTATCTAACATTTCCTCTGGCACGTTGTATGACATACCCGGCATCATTTTCAAAAGCTTCTTTAATGCACCCATTCCCTTCATGGCTTCGAACTGTTCATACATGTCTGTTAGCGTGAACTTACCGCTTAGGATAGCCTTAGCCTTTTTCTCTGGAACTTTCACTTCTGCTTCGCGAACTTTCTCAAGCAACGTTTCAAGGTCGCCCATCCCCAGCAGTCGACCAACAAAGCGTGATGGAATAAAAGGTTCTATATCCTCTATTTTTTCGCCCGTGCCAACAAACTTTATTGGTGCGCCTGTCGCCGCAACAGCGGATAAGGCTCCTCCGCCTCTTGCCGACCCATCCAGTTTTGTTACGAGAATAGACCCTATTGGGGTGGCTTCGTTGAAGGCCTTTGCTTGAACCATTGCTTGTTGGCCTATTGTCCCATCAATGACAAGCATTACTTCATCTGGCTTAATGCTTTTCTCAAGCATTTTCATCTCTTTAATTAGTTCTTGTTCCTCCTTGTGACGCCCAGCAGTATCAATGATTATTAAATCTCTATTACTGAAGTGTTTAAGACCATTGAGGGCTGTTTTCACAGGGTCCTTCGCGTTTAACTCGCCATATACTGGCACATTTATTCTCGTTGCCAACTGCTGAAGTTGCGCATAGGCGCCTGGGCGGTATGTGTCGGCGCAGATCAAGGCGGGCTTTAACCCTCTTTTCTGGAAGTATCTTGCAAGTTTGGCGGCGGCTGTTGTCTTTCCAGAGCCTTGAATGCCGACAAGCATTATCACTTTTCTTGCCCCTGGCTCGACTTTTAATGGAACAGGCTTGTCTCCGAGGAAGCGGGTCAGCTCTTCATAAACAACTTTTATTACATGCTCACGCCTCGAAATTCCTGGAGGAACTTTCTCCTTTAACGCCTTTTCCTCTATGCGCTTTGATATGTCAAAGACAAGTTGCACGTTAACATCCGCTTGGAGGAGAGCCCTTTGTATGTCGCGGATGAGTTCTTTAACTGCAGCCTCGTCCACAACTGAGGCTCTGAATATTTTCTTTATAGCTTCGTAAAGGGATGAGCCTAAATGTTCCAAAGCCATGGTTTCTCCAAATTTAAAACTATTCACGTCTTTAAATAGGTATCCCGTCCTCTTCAGCCCCTAAAGGCTTGCAAAAGATTTTTACATCTCATAAGCCTAGAAGTATTGAGGGTTAAATTTGAGTGGAGAAGTTAAGATTGTAGAGAAAAAGGAAATAGCGCCAGGCGCCATAATGCTTTTTGGCTTCCCAGATGTTGGTTTGGTGGGCGTTATAGCGGCTTCGCATTTGATATCAGAACTGAAAAATCTGGAGGAGGCGGCATACATAGATTCTAAACTGCTTCCTCCGCTGATCGTCTTGCATGAAGGGCTGCCACACTCGCCAATAAGAATTTTCGGAAATCACGGGCTTCTCTTGGCAGTTTCGGAAATCGCCATTTCTGCAGACACAATTTACCCAATAATGAACACGTTAATTAATTGGGGAAAAGAGAAGGGTGTTAAAATGATGATTTCCTTAAGCGGCATCCCAATTCAAGAAAGACAAGACATTGAAAAACCAAAAGTTTTTGCCGCAGCCTCAAACTCAGAAATGCTAAAAATGGTTCAAGAGAAGGGTATAGAAATTTTAGTGGAAGGCTACATGGTTGGACCGCAAGCAATTATGCTGCAACGCTGCGCCAACCTTGGATTGCCCGCTATAACTTTATTGGCTCAATGCTTCTTTAACTATCCCGACCCTGAAGCCGCCGCGGAAGTACTAAAGGCGTTATCGAGCATCATCGGGATAAAAGTGGATACTTCTAAACTTCTAGAGAAGGGCGAAGAAATTCGATTAAGGGCAAGAGATATAATGAAGAGGACCCAGCAAGAGCTAACGAGGATGAAGAAGACACAGGAATACGACATACCATTGTACGTGTCTTAGGAGGGAGAAAAATGTCAACAAGAAAGAGGCGGACAATCTTTGACATAATAGATGAGTACTTTGAAAGCCTAGAAGAGTATGCCGAGCGCCTAAGCGAAGCATTAATTGAGAGACCAAGTTGGAACTGCCGAACTTGCACAATGGAACCTTTGCGCAATGTTGTGGTAACTCCTACAGAAGTTATAGTGACCGTTGATTTACCTTACACTGAAGAAAACACTATACAGGTTAAGCCAATAAGCAAGGACACCCTCGAAATAACGGCTGAAATGAAGAGGAAAATACGGTTTGATGACTTCGGCATAACTCATTACAAAGGCGAGTTCCAAACATTCCACTGTCAAACACGCATACCAGTGCCAGTGTATATGGATAAAATGGAAGTCCGCTTTAAAAAAGGAATTCTGGAAATTCGTCTACCACGAAAACATGAATATGAGATACCAGTAGAATAGGTGCGAAGCCTCAGACATTTAGCTGTCGTCACAAATCGGACGGCTCTTCTCGCATCATCGGCTTCAAAACATATTAGAAAAAGCTGCGAGATAAGTTTTGATGAAAAATTATTTAACACAAAATAAACTCTTATGAAAGCGGTTGGTTAAAATGGGAACAGAACGGGCAATCCACTTCGCAGTTTTTCTCCTTTTACTGGTCGGTTTATGCGCAATAAGCACGTGGGCAAGCTACACTTATCTAAGCGAAACTTTGATTTTGGAGATTGCGGGCTTAGCGCTGAGTTGGGGAATAATTCTGCTGGTCCTTTATGTAAGTTTTAAGAAGCTCAACTGGGACTGGTGGAGTTAACTTAGGAAACCTAAACTAGTCTTAAATTATTTTGTTCTAACTATTTTTACTCTTCCCATTATTCGCCAATACTCGACTTCAACGCCTGGAGTAAGCTTCGCCTTTAAATCCTCCTCTTCTGGATAAGGCGCATCCAAGTATTCATAGGTTTCTAAATCCATTATTTGAACACCGGAAGGCGTAACCGCGAAAATCTGTCCACTTCTTTTGTCAATTATTGGAACTTCAACGTTAGAGTCTACTGGTTTGACTATGCTTCTTTTGACGCCGTCGAAAACGCCTATGGCTACTATTCTAGCTTTGGCTGAGCCATGTTTTCCAGGCTTGGATTTTGTAATGTCGACTATTCGGCACGGTTCGTTATCAACTATCATGTAGCCTCCAACACGTAAACTTCCGACATCAACAGGTTTGCTCACGCCCGCACCAACCTAAGTATTCTTAACCAGCAATTTTAAACAACACTCATATATAGATTAAGCTATCGCTAAATAGTTGAGAACGGTGAAAAAATTGTTTAAAAGCGTCGGCTTGGTAGCCCGATACGACAAGAAAAAAGCCATCAAACTCGCGCAAGACCTAGTCAACTACTTGAAAGAGAAAGGTTTGGATGTTTATATGGAAGAGACATTATCGGGGAAAGTAAGCGGTGGAAAAATTGTGCCCTTAAACGAAATGAAAACCGACTTCATAATAACTGTAGGCGGAGATGGAACTATTTTAAGAACATGTGTTTCAATTCCGAAGCCAGAGCCGCCTCTACTGGCAATTAACATGGGTATCAGAGGTTTTCTAACAGAGGTTGATCCGAAAGATGCCCTAAGTGCAGTTGATAAATGCTTAAAGGGTGAGTTCAAAGTTGAAAAGTGTGAGAAACTTTCTGTTACAGCAGATGGAACACGTTTTCCAGACGCCCTAAACGAGGTTGTAATATCAGCAGAAGAACAGGCAAAAATACTCTACACGGAAATTTTAAAAAACGGGCAACCAATACTACGATGCCAAACAGACGGGCTAATGGTGTCCACACAAACAGGGTCTACAGGTTATTCGTTGGCTGCAGGGGGACCGGTTTTAGACCCGGAAATGAACGCTTTTGTTTTGACCCCAATCTGCGCTTTAACCATTTTTAGGTCAATAGTGTTCCCTTCAAACTACACGATAAAAATCGAGGTTAAGAGACCCCAAAAAATCCGTGTTTTAATTGATGGGCAATATAGCCAATTAGTAGCATCCAAACGACCAAGCGTAGCTGTTACGCGTTCAAAATATGAAACAAGCTTCATAAGGTTTAAAGAAAACTTTTATGATAGACTGCGGAATAGATTATTATTTAAGGGAATGGGATAAAAAATTCAAAAAAAAGCCATAATTTTGGATACTTCCGCTTTTCTGGTTGGCTACGACCCCTTTTCAATAAACGAAGAACAATTTACTGTTCCAAACGTTAAGGAGGAGATAGCGGAAAGCTCCATGCCGTGGGTTAGATTCAAAACCGCGGTTGAAAATGGAAGATTAAAAGTTAGGAAGCCAGCAGAAGCTTTTTTGAACAAAGTTATGGCTTCTGCAACCTCTTTGGGAGATGCTTTTTTTCTTTCAGAAACAGACATGCAACTTTTGGCTTTAGCTTCTGAACTGAAGTCAATGAATTATCACCCACTAATAATTACGGACGATTACTCCATACAGAATGTTGCAAACCAAATGGGGATAGAATTTGCTTCCCTTGCCACATTAGGCATACGAAGACGCTTGCAATGGTTGCGATATTGCCCAGCGTGCCGCAAGAGATACCCAGCAGACTACAATTCTACAAAATGCAGAATATGCGGAACCGAACTAAAACGGAAACCAGTAAGGGGAAAGCAAATTAAGAACGTAGAAACTTAGGATTTTGAAATGAGGAAACACGAATGAGCTTCGTGGAGAAAAAAACAGTTTACTTCAAAGAAGCCGGCGAACAAAACACAGACAACCTTCTAAAATTTGCTAAAGAATACGTGGATAAAGAAAATATAACAGACATTGTTGTTGCATCAACAACAGGTGAAACAGGAGCCAAAGCGTCAAACATTTTTAAGGGTAAAAACGTCGTGATCGTTACTCATCACTGCGGATTTAAAGAACCTGGAAAAAACGAGTTACAGGAGAACTACAAAAAACAAATTCTTGAAAACGGCGCAAAAATCTTCACAGGCACTCACGCATTGAGCAGTGCGGAAAGAGCTGTACGCAAAGATTTCGGCACAATTCAACCATTAGAACTAATTGCAAGCGTGCTCAGGCTTATGGGTCAAGGAACTAAAGTTTGTGTAGAAATTACGCTGATGGCTGCAGACGCTGGACTAATTCCCATTGATAAGGATATCGTCGCCATCGCTGGAACTAGCAAAGGTGCGGACACCGCACTACGAATACGCCCAGCAAACGCCGCCAGATTCTTCGACCTAAAAATAAGGGAAATCATAGCGAAGCCAAGTAGCTTCTAACATTATTTTTATTTACTGAGCAGACAAGTATGGAAGACATTAGCTTGCTTCAACTCCAAGAGTGGCGTGGCAATTTCCTATGGTTTTATGGCTTCACATTGTTTGTGCCGTGATACAAAACCTATGCCTCTTATAAGGCCAGTACTTACGGCACTTATAACAGATTCAGCCTCGTATGAAAAGCGAAGAATATGGTTCGCCATACCTAAAATTTTAAGCATCGCACAACTCTGGCTCCAGTCGATGCCTTTTTGCTCGTTATAAACTATGTGACCAGAAATGGGTATGCGAATAGCTTATTCATTGCCACAGTCTTCTTTCTGACGGCAGCTTTTATCCATAATGTTAGTAGTGTTCTAGGTATAAGAGCCCAAAAAAGAAGAGAAGTGGTTCTCTTTTGCCCCTAATAACGCATATATTTTAGACCTGTAAGATTTTACTAGATGACTAGTGAAAAAGATAAAACTGGTTCTTCATCAACCATGATTAACAAGCTCATAAGTCATGAACCGAATTTAATGTTAAACAATAAGGCAAACATTCTAGACGCAATCATAGCGGTAAACAAGGCAATATGGGATATAGAAAACTTTTTTGTATACGATTGTGGAAGTTTTCTTCATGCGATTTATAACCCTACCAAAAAGAGGTTTTACCAGCAAGTGACAGCAACAGATTATGAGCAAAATGGTAAAATATTCAGTGTAAGAGAAAATTTGAAAAATGAACTCCCAGAAAGGGTGACAATCACTTTAATTCCAACTGAAGAGTGGACAGGCACCTGGGAGGAACCAACGGATTACAAGGAATTTCTGAAAGCGATTCAGACAAATTATGGAGGGAAAACATGAAAGAGGTCAAAGCAAGAGGATTTAGTGAACAGACATCGGTTGAGGAAGCGCTGAGGAAATACCTTAAAGAGGTTAAGATAGAAGTTCTTCAAGCGGAAAAAACCCACATAACCGAAGCTTTAGGCAGAGTTTTAGCTGAAGATGTCGTGTCTGAAACCGACATCCCACACTTTGATAGATCCGCCGTGGATGGTTACGCTGTAAGGTCTCACGACACTTTTGGGGCTTCGCCGACGAACCCCATAGTTTTTGACATAGTAGGCGCTGTGGAAGTTGGACAAACACCAGCAGTCATCGTTGATGGGCAGAAGGCTGCCAGAGTCGCCACGGGAGCACCGATTCCAAAGGGTGCAGATTCTGTTGTAATGCTCGAGTACACGGAGATCATCGGCGACAACAAGATTGAGATTTATCGACCAACAACGCCTGGAGAGAATGTTTCACAAAAGGGGGAAGATGTTAAAAAAGGTGAAAAAGTGTTAAGCAAGGGAACAGTTCTTCAGCCGCAAGATATCGCGATACTTGCAGCGATAGGAAAAGTCGATGTTAAGGTTGTGCGTAAACCAAGAGTCGCCATATTATCTACTGGAAACGAGCTTGTCGAACCAAAACATGAAGTCGCCATGAGCAAAACAATAGACTCAAATCGATTTTTCCTCTTTGCCGCTGTAAAAGACGCAGGCGGAGAACCTTTAGATCTAGGCATAGCTAAAGACGATATAACTGAAATAAAATCCCGAATATCTGAGGGATTGGCAAAAGCGGATTTAGTGTTAGTGAGCGGCGGCACATCCGTGGGTGAAAGAGACCTCGCTCCTGAAGTAGTTAACTCCCTTGGAAAACCAGGTGTAGTAATTCATGGAATAGCTATGAGACCTGGAAAGCCAACAGCGCTCGCAGCAGTCAACGGCAAACCAGTCATTCTTTTACCTGGATATCCCGTGTCAAACATGATGGCTTTCAACACTTTCGCCAAGCCGCTCATATCAAAGATGCTCGGCACGTCCGTGGGAAAGCCTCCAGGACATGTTGTTAAGGCGGTAATGGCTAGAAGAGTGCTCTCAAGTCCTGGAGTGAGGGATTTTGTAAGGGTTATCGTTAAAAAGATGGATGAGGGGTATGTCGCAGACCTTGTTAGGACTAGAGGCGCGGGGATTATATCATCAATGGTTAAAGCCAACGGTCTGGTGGTAATCCCGGAAGAAAAGGAAGGGATCGAAGAAGGCGAAGAAGTTGAGGTGATTCTTTTAAGAACTTTGGAGGAGTGAAAATGAAGAGAAAAGTTTTCAGGAAACTTGTTTCCGTTGAAGAGGCAAAAAGAATATTCTATGCGCAGTTCACTCCCAAACCTGTGGGCATAGAATCTATACCTTTGACTCAAGCTTACGGGAGAGTTTTAGCAGAAGACGTACAAGCACAAATTGATGTACCGCCCTTTGACAGAGCAACAATGGACGGGTTTGCAGTGCACGCAGAAGATACTTTTGGGGCCGAAGAAGAGAAACCAGTAATTTTAGAAATTGTGGGTAAAGTTGGAGCTGGAGAACGCCCAGAAATCGATGTGGAAAAGGGACAAGCTGTAGAAACTTCGACAGGCGCACCCATACCTAAAGGCGCAAACGCCGTTGTCATGGTGGAGCACACTTGGCAAGACGGAAAAACATTAAGGGTTTTTAAGCCTGTTTCTCCGGGAGAAAACATAATGGCCGGCGGATCAGACATTATGGCGGGGGAACTTATCCTCAGAAAAGGAACTGTTTTGACCCCTAGAGAAATTGGCGTTCTAGCTTCTATGGGCGTGACTGAAGTTAAAGTCTTTAGAAAACCGACTGTCGCCATAATCTCAACTGGAAACGAGATTGTTCAGCCTGGTAAGCCTCTGGAATATGGAAAAATCTACGACATTAACTCTTATTCAATTTATGCCTCTGTAATCGAGAACGGAGGCCAGCCTGTTCTTCTAGGCATAGTACAAGATAACGCAGAATTAATAACTCGAAAACTTAGGGAGGGGCTTCAAAAGGCAGATATGGTTATAACTTCTGGAGGCACATCCGCCGGGGTGGGCGATCTTTTATACCAGATAATAGACAACTTGGGAAAACCGGGAATTCTTGTTCACGGAGTTTCAGTTAAACCAGGAAAACCTCTCATCATAGCCGTTGTGGATGGAAAGCCTCTTTTTGGGCTTCCCGGCTACCCGACCTCTGCTTTAACGATATTTCAAATATTTGCCATGCCTGTTTTGCGGGAAATGGCTGGGCTGAAACCGCAGTTGGAGAACGTGGTTATACACGCTAAAACTGCAGAAAAAATCTATCTTCAAGAAGGAAGAAGGGAGTATTTGCCAGTAAACGTTATTTTAGGAGAGACAGGCGAGTACACTGCTTACCCGATTCTCAGCGGGTCCGGGGCAATAACAACATTAGCTGAAGCCGATGGGTTTATAGAGATACCGGAAAACAGAACATTTCTTGAGAGCGGCGAACTCGTTCGGGTTAAGCTTTTTAGTTCAGAGTTGAAGCCAGCGGACCTTATGATTATTGGAAGCCACTGCGTTGGAATAGACATACTTTTAGAGTTACTGCGAAGCGAAAACCCAAACATCACCTCAAAGGTTATCAATGTTGGTTCTTCAGGAGGTTTAGCAGCTATAAGACGAGGAGAAACCGACATCGCGGGGATACACTTGTTAGATGAGGAGACAGCAGAATACAACATACCATTCCTCAAAAGGTATGGCGTCAACGAAAAGGCAGTTTTAGTGCGAGGTTATAACCGCCAGCAAGGCCTAATAGTCGCAAAAGGAAACCCGAAAGACATAACGCAACTACAAGACATAATCCGAAATGACATCTCCTTCATAAACAGAAACCCTGGTTCTGGAACCAGAATACTGTTGGATATGAACCTTAAAAAAATAGCGAAAGAAAGGAAAGTTAGCTTCAATGAGATTGTTGCAAAAATTAATGGATACCAGTTTGAGGCAAAATCTCACACGTCAGTTGCCTTAGCTGTTTTACATGAGAAAGCAGATGTAGGTTTAGGGATAAAGGCAGTTGCCGAACGATACGGATTAGACTTTATACCTATAGCAGACGAGAAATACGATTTTGTAATCCAAAAAAACCGCTTACAAAAACAACCCATACAAGCCTTCCTGACAATATTAAGGTCTGAAAAATTCAAGGAAGAATTGAAAAAACGCGCTCCAGGTTTAGTTCCAACAGAGGAAACTGGAAAAGTAATTTATCCCGTTTTAGAACATCAGATTTCGTAGCTAACTTCATAATTTAGTGTTACGTTTCTTTTTCAACCTCTTTCACACAGTCTATTATTATGTCCAGTGCTGTATCGACAAGCTGTCTCGTGATATTAAGTGGTGGTGCTATTCTTATTGTGGAAACTCCACAGGTTACCACGACCACCCCGCGCTTCCAAGAGCGAATTATTATCTCATTTGCCTTTTTAACTGCAGGTTTTTTGCTTTCCTTGTCTTCAACCATTTCGATGCCTATCATTAAGCCCTTCCCCCTAACGTCGCCGACGATTTCGCTTTCTTCCTTCAATTCTTCAAGCCTCTTGAGAATATAGGTTCCCTGTTTAGTCGCATTCTCAAGGAGCTTATCTTCTTTAATGATATCAATAACTGTGTTTGCCGCGACACACGATAGGGGGTTTCCACCGAACGTGCTTGCGTGGGAACCACCAATCCAGTCCATTATTTTTGCCTTGGCAATAGTTGCACCCAACGGCAATCCAGACGCCAACGCCTTTGCACTGCACAAAATATCTGGTTCAACATTCCAATATTCGATTGCAAACCACTTCCCCGTTCGCCCAATGCCAGCTTGCACTTCATCATCAACAAGCAAAAAACCATATTTGTCAGCCAGTTTCTTTATCCGCTGGAAGTATTCTGGTGGCGGAACAACATACCCGCCTTCACCTTGAATTGGCTCGAAAATCAAGGCTGCAACATCTTCTGGAGGTGTATACTTTTGCAGAACAAACTCGTCGATAAAGTCAACGCACCAGTAGTTGCAATCTGGGTAAGTTAATTTGAAGGGGCAACGGTAACAATAGGCGTATGGAACATGAACCACGCCTGGCATTAACGGGAAGAAATAGCGCCTTTGAGCCAGTTTACTCGCAGTAAGGGATAACGCCCCTGTAGTTCTTCCATGAAAAGCATTGATAAAGCTAATAAAAAGTTGTCTGCGGGTATGCCACTTCGCTAACTTAATTGCTGCTTCAACGGCTTCAGCCCCGCTGTTACTGAAAAAAACTTTTTTCTGCACTTTTCCAGGAGTTATTTCGACAAGTTTTTCCGCAAGGTCGACGACCTCGCGATAATAGAAGTCTGTATTTGAATAATGTAAAAAACGATCACATTGGCTTTTTATAGCAGCAATCACTTTTGGATGGTTGTGACCAACATTTAAACATGCTAGTCCAGAATTAAAGTCTATGTATTCATTACCATCCACATCTTTCACGATGCACCCGCTTCCTGACTCAACCACGAGCGGATAAAATCTTATGTAAGAAGGAGAAATCAAACTCTCGTCCTTTCTGACAAGTTCTCTCGCCTTCGGACCTGGCGGAGTAACCACAATTTTTGGGTGCGCGCTCATTTTGTATCACTTGATGAAGTTAATGGTTATCAAGAAACGTTTTATATAACTGCTTGTGTCTCAATCCTTATAGGAATATAGAGACTTCAATAATCAAAGATACCACGGACAACGAATTACGAATGGAGTCAGTTGAAAGTGAAAGTCTATGGTCGCGTTAAAGTTATCTCGATTGCTGAGACATTGGTTTTTTGTCCTTCGCTTCGGGTGACTTCTTCTGTATAGATGTTGATTTCTTGTAATTGCAAGTCTTTTAGAAAAGCTCTCCTTAAGAGTTCAACCGTGTCAACGGCTCTGCTGATTGCCCGCCCTCTTGCTTTGACAACAACTTTTTTCGCTCCAGAATTGAAGAATGTTAGGCAGGCAATCACGTAGTTCATCACTGGCTTTTTGCCGACAAGCACTGTTGTTTCGCCGACTTGAGCTTGCTGTACATTTTTGGCTGACCTTCCCTCTTTCGGTTTTTCTTCTGTCATATTCTACCTCCTTTTTCCTTGATTGAACGACAGACAGGCATTGCTAAGTAGGTTATATCATCTGTTTTTAGCTTCTTATATTTTTCCGTGCAACAACAAATTAGACGCACGTTATCGCTGGCTTAAGGCAAGATTTCGATACATCTCCCAGTCTTCATCAAGCCAATACTGAATCCGCTCAATGTCTTCCTTAGTTAAGCCTCTAAATCTACCTTGCAACGTAAAGTAATCTTCAACTGGTTTACGTTTTACCTTATCAAGCAGCTGGTCGCTTGGGGGATTAAGCCTAAATTTTCCATATTCAATTTCGTAAAGAGCCCACAAGCCAGTCTGCACAGCCAGCCGTCCAACTTCAACCGTTTTGCTCGGGTCATATCGCCAACCAGTTGGGCAAGGCGCCAGTATGTGAATGTATTTTGTACCCCTTATTTCTTTGGCTTTCCTCAGTTTGGCAACTAAATCTGTTGGATAGGAGGGGCACGCTGTTGCAACATATGGTATTTTATGGGCTGCCATAATCATGGGCATATTCTTTTTACGTTCCTTTTTACCTAAGGGCGTGGTTGTTGTCCAAGCGCCATAAGGCGTCGCTCCGCTTCTCTGCATCCCAGTATTTCCGTAGGCTTCGTTATCATAGCATATGTAAATGAAGTCTGTTTCTCTTTCAGCAGCCCCAGACAAAGCTTGAATACCGATATCAACGGTTCCGCCATCTCCAGCCCACCCAACAACAGTTACATCACAAATTTCCCTCTTGCGTAACGCCGCAACTATTCCAGAAGCCGCCGCAGCAGCAGATTCAAACAGTATATTCTGAAGAGGCACAGCGATTGAAGTGTAGGGATATTGTCCTTGAATAACCGTTGTGCAACATGCCGGCACAACTAAGATAATTTTGTTTCCCAAAGCCTTGAAAAGCAATCTTAAGGCAATTGATGGACCGCAACCAGCGCATGCAGCGTGCCCCTTAAGCAAGTATTCCTCTCGAGGAAAATCTTTTACTGTCACCATTTTCTTCACCTTCTCAAATCAACCCATGAAGTTTCTTTTTCCACCTTTCCTGCACGCATCCACTTTGCCGATTTTCTAGCGATTTTTTCAATTGTTTCAAAAGTCACGTCTCTACCCCCTAAGCCTGCAATGAAGCTTGCAAACAGTAGATGGTCTTTTTGGGAGAAGATTGAAGCTTTGGTTTCTGCGGCGAGGAAGCCTTCACCTCCGAAGGATATGTGGCGGTCGATTGTTACAAGCATTCGCGCATGCTCGGCAAGTTTTCTTATTTCTTCTGCTGGAAATGGGCGGAAAACTCGGATTCTAGCCAGCCCAACTTTCAATCCTTCCTTCCGCATTTTGTCTACAGCTATTTTCGCGTCACCAGCCATAGTTCCCATAGTAACGAGCAGCAAATCGGCGTCTTCACACCTGTATTTTTCAACTAAGCCTCCATATTCAAAGCCAAAACGGCTGCCGTATTCCTTGTCAATTTGGGGAATAAGCCTCTGTGCGTTTTCCATCGCTTCTTGAATCATGTAGCGAAACTCCATATAATATTCAGGGGAAACACCGTTTGCATGAGACAACGGACGGTTAACATCTAAAATCCACCCAGACTTGTAGGGAGGCAGAAAATCGTCAATCTCTTTTTGATCTGGAATTTTCACAGGAGAATATGTATGCGAAAGAATAAAGCCCTCAAGGCAAACCATGGCCGGCAAGAAAACTTTTTCATCTTCACAAAGCTTGTAAGCTTGGATTATTGTGTCAAACACTTCTTGATTGTCAGCACAATAAAACTGAATCCACCCAGTGTCTCTTTGAGAAAGAGAGTCGCTAAAGTCTGGCCATATACTCCATGGCGCTCCCATTGCTCTATTGACGACGGCCATGACTATTGGCAGGCGCGATCCAGAGGCCCAATGTAAGGCCTCGTGCATAAGCGCTAACCCGTGAGATGAAGTTGCAGTAAAGGTTCTAACTCCAGCCGCTGCAGCGCCTATGCAAGCGACCATGGCGCTGTGCTCGGATTCCACACAAATATATTCAGCGTCCAACTCGCCGTTTTCAACAAACTCAGCTATTTTCTCCACAATTGTTGTTTGGGGTGTTATAGGGTAGGCTGCAATAACCTTAACTCTAGCTGCTTTTGCAGCGTATCCAGCTATGTGATTTGCTGTATCGACAAGAGTCTGCACCATTACTATTCCTCCCGTTTCATTGTTATTGCTTTAACTGGGCATTCGTTGGCGCATATTCCACACCCCTTGCAGTAGTCATAATCTATTTTGGGCGAGTCATCTTGTTGACGTTCTATAGCCGCGTCGGGGCAATAAACCCAGCAAAGTGTGCATTTTGTGCATTTGGAGTAATCAATTTCTGGACGGAAGGTTCTCCAAAAACCTGTTTTACCCATGCTTCCATGTGTCGGAGTTGAAAGCGGTGTCAAAGGCATTTCTCTTCCGGATTTTATGGTAATATCCGCCAAAATTACCATCCCTTCACCATTCTTTCGTAAGCTAGTTCGGCTGCCCTTGCGTTTTTCTCGCCGGCACTTCCTAAAAAAGTTTCTTTTATGGCTTTTAAAATGCTTTCCAACTTAATTTCACCCGTTGCCTTGGCAAAAGCTCCCAAAATTGACGTGTTCACAATAGGAATGCCCGCAACAACGAGGTTCAATTCAAGCGCTATCCCGGTTGCGTCGACGGTGGCAACTTTATAACCCTTAATCCCTATTTCCGACGGCCTTTTTGCAGTATTTATCAAAACCATTCCATCCTCCTTTAAACCCTCAGTAACATCAACAACTTCGTAAATAACTGGGTCAAGAACAATCACATAATCTGGATGATAGATTTGGCTGTGTAAGACAATCGGCTTATCATCTATTCTTGCAAAGGCTTTAACTGGTGCTCCTCGGCGCTCAGCCCCAAAGTAAGGAAACGCTTGAACCCATTTGCCCTCAAGAAAAGCGGCGTGAGCCAAAATCTGCGCTGCTGTCACACTTCCCTGACCGCCGCGGCCATGTATTCGGATTTCTCTTAGCACCATTCTCCACTTCCACTAGGAATGAAGTTGAGGGATTCAACCTTTATTAGTGTTGACTTAAAACACTGTCAAAATTAACGTAAAAAGAAGACCGCTGAGAGCAAAAAGCGGGACACTTGCCTTTTTCGCTTTTTGAAAAGATCTATCCAGCATTAGAACTAATAAATCAAGTTTCGATTGCCCAATAACCTTTACATTTTCAACAGTTATGAAACGGCTTCCCGTCTTGCAATCTTCTAAATTCTCCATTGCTAAAAGAGAAGCCTTTTTAATGTAATCAATTAGTTTTTCATGGTCCATTACTTCGCCGATTGGATGGTATCCGCGACCCTTTAACACTACGGCGCTTACGGCATGCGTGTCTGTTGTTAAGATTTCTCCTTCATCAAAACCAATAGAGCGTAGTGCAAGCAAGATTTTTTCGCGAAGCCCAGATTGCATGTTGTTACCGTCAATAACAACGTAAACTGTCTTCATCCCTTCAACTTCTGTTACAATTGCTGTTATGCCGCCTGGACCCATACCGTCTTTTAGGCTGAACTCGTCAGGAATTATTGTTGCAGCCCCAACTCTGACGGGTGAACGCTTCAAAGAAGCTGCCTTTTCCAAACACTTTGCTCCAACATCCTTTAATCTACCTAAAACCTCCTGCATGTCCAATGCGCTATCAATACTGTTGTGGGCGTTGACAACAACACATGAAAGACCATGTTTTTCAGCTTCTTGGCGCATGAACTGCCCCAGTTCTTGTGGCAAGTCTTCCGTGGTTTTGGGTGCAAGAGTAAAAGCGAGAAAGGCTGTTTTGCCGAAAATTTGACAGCACGCAGTTGCAAAGCCGATACTAATTTTAACGAAGGGTGTCGCTCCCACCTCTTTTGTCTTAAAATTCGCAGACTCCACAACCTCGCGGATTATCTTTTGGTTCTGAAGTTGCGAAGCTAAATCAAGCTCATGTCCAAGCAAACCAAGAGGAACACACGCAACACCACCGACGTTTTTTTCGAATGCACTCTTCAACATCGATGGGAGAAGACTGCTGCCAATGTTTTTGAAAGGACCGGGGTGAACCATGGGAACTATTATAGCGGCTTTAGGTTTTGAAGAGGCAAATTTTATTATGGATACGTTTATGCTTTGTTCTTCGCTTAGCCTTTCAAGTAAGTCTTCAAAAGGAGCATTCAAATCTGCTACCCAATTCAGCAGAAAAGCCTTGAAAAAAGTTATTGAAGGAATACCCAGCATTTGCTTGCCTACACGGTTAATCAGAGAAAGGAAAACGTGAACTATGGAAAAACTGATTATTGGTGATAGAAGGAGAAAGGGCAAAATCCACAAAAATGTGATGTAGCTGCTTTTCACCCATAACACCACGAACGGAACTATGCAAAGGTATGGAGAAAGAAAAGAGACAGCAAAGCACCGTGTATAACCAGCTGACAAAGTTGCGTTTACAACTGTTAAACGGAAAATTAAGACGGCGTAAAACCCGAAGACGCAGAGCTTAATCAGCCACAACTGCGCGCCAAACACAGAAATGCAGAAAACACCAGCTACAATAAAAATTAGCCAGAAAAACCAGCAAAAAAGGGAAACTGCAACAGTTCTCCTAAAAGTATAAATGGGATTTCGCTGCAGAAGAATTTTTGCAGTGAAATAATCAGATATTAAACTGATGGAAAAAAGGGAAAACCCCAAAATCAAGCCATTAAAAACTCCTTCCAGTTGATTAAAAAGCGCAACCGTCGAAAGCAACCCGTTGAATACGCATATCAACCCTAGGAGAATTATCACTTTCCTGAGTGAAGGAAGCCAAAAAAGCGAGGAATAACGTTTAACTGCCTTCTCTATAGGCGGTTCTGAACTTGACTTGCCAGCGGAAGCCATGTTTACCATCCTGAGCGCGGATTCTAAAAGGGAGTGGGCATATTAAAAAATGTCGCAACTCTCCGTGAAAAGACACTCGTGAAGGTTAAAACACGCCTAAAATATAATTGTATTGTAGACTAAGCGTGAATTTTAAATGAAGTAGTCAAAGTCAGCAAGGAGAACACCTATACGGCTACCACTTGTATTGATAGAGGTATGCAGAACAGCGAAGGGTAACTGTTTTATTTACCAACTTCCAATTAGATGTTTTGCGAAACTTAATGCCAGAGCAAGAAATACCCCTAACCATATTTCACATGCTTGAGAAGAATTATGGGAAAAAGGTACGTGTGATTCTGGAACCTTCTTATGGCTTTGAGGGGACGCTCGCGGCTATAACGCGGGAACCAGCAGGAATATGGCTTTCAGACGCTGAGTTAATTACTTTGCGGGCAACAATCGCTCAGCCAGTACCACAAGTTGTAAGCAGAGAAGAAAGAAGCGAAATTTTCATCCACCTTAACTCTGTTCAACGCATAGAAGTTTTGCACACCACGCCGCTAAGGTCACCCAAAGAACAACTTCGCTAGAGCGCATACGATAATCAGCGCTATTGCAAAACCGATAAGAATCTCAGGTCTAACTTTAACGCCTTCCGTTTCCTCTTCAAAGAACCTTAATAGACCAGCACTTGCCGCAGGCATTGGCGCCGACTCCTTCCTCTTTTTCTTACTCATGTTCAAACCTCTTCCACGGTTAGGCGGTAAATTATGGTTGTTCCTTCACTAATTAACGTTACGCCATCTCAAACACTTTTTATTCTGGCGCAAACGATAGTATGGCTAAAATAGGTGTCTTACGATGGCAAATCCTCGAGAAGAGTACAACCACATATTTAGCCTTCTGGAACAACATCATAAATGGTTCCGAGAATGCATCCCTCTCATAGCAAGCGAAAACATCCCAAGCCCAGCAGTTCGCGAAGCCCTAACAACAGATTTCGGAAATCGTTACGCCGAAGGCTGGCCTGGAGAACGTGTTTACGCTGGTTGCTGCTACATAGACCAGGTGGAGTTTAAATGCATCGAACTAATGAAAAAACTGTTTTCTGCAGAATTTGTCGATGTTAGACCGATTTCAGGTGTTGTGGCAAACTTAGTTGTCTACACGGCTTTCACAGAACCGGGCGACACTATGATGGCGCTGTCAATTCCATGCGGGGGCCACATCACAATGGGCAAAAAGGAGCTCGGTGGCACGGCTGGAGCTGTTCATGGCTTAGTTGTTGAATATTTGCCCTTAGACTATAAGGAGTTAAACATTGATGTGGATAAGGCTAAAGAGAGGATTGATAAGCTTGCAGCGGAAGGGCGACCGCCAAAACTCGTTATGTTCGGCGCCAGCGTCTTTCCATTTCCACATCCAATAAAGGAATTAGCAGACACAGTGCGGGCGGTTGGCGGAACAGTTGGATACGACGCAGCCCATGTGGCGGGATTAATTGCTGGAAAACAATTCCAAGACCCCCTTAAAGAGGGAGCGGATGTCGTAAGCTTGAGCACCCACAAAACATTTTTTGGACCGCAACACGGCGGGGTATTGTCATGGGAAAAGTACGCGGACAAAATAAAACGCGCCACTTTCCCGGGGATGGTGAGTAATCATCATTTGCATGCGGTGGCTGGTGTCGCAGTTGCATGTGCTGAGATGTTGGAGTTTGGAAGGGAATATGCAAGTCAAGTGGTGAAGAACGCTAAGGCTTTGGCTCAAGCTCTTTACGAAAGGGGATTGAATGTTTTGGCGGAGCATAAGGGCTTCACCCAGTCACATGTAATCCTAATAGACGTAACAAAACAAGGCGACGGCGGCACAATCGAAGCGACTTTGGAAAAAGCAAACATAATAATAAACAGGAACCTTTTGCCATGGGATATTAAGGAAGGAAGACATTTCCAGCATCCTGGCGGGATAAGGTTGGGCGTTTCAGAGGTTACAAGGCTTGGAATGAGAGAGTCTGAAATGGTGGAAATAGCTGAGTTAATAAAGCGTGTGGTAATAGACAGGGAACCGCCAGAAAAAGTGAAAACGGACGTGGCGGAGTTCAGAAAGGAATACCAAAAAGTGCACTATTGTTTTGAAAACGCAACAGAGGCATACGAATACATAAAAATTCGTTAAAATAAGTTTAGAATCTTCAGTGACAACCTTTGATTATAATATGGACTGTTGGGCACAGCAATCACCCAAAAGATAAGTTCTTAGGGTTGCTAAGCGAACATGGAATCCAGGTTCTTGTCGATGTCCGCAGTTTTCCAACGTCAAAAGTTGACCATTTTAAAAGGGAGCAAATGGAAAAGTGGCTTCCAGAACACGGCATAGAATATGTTTGGCTGGGAAAAGAACTTGGAGGATACCGAAGGGGAGGATATAAGGCGCATATGCGAACAAAACTCTTTAGGGAAGGAGTCCAGAAGTTGCTGGCAATTGCCTCTCAAAAGCGAACATGTATAATGTGCATGGAACCGAACCCAAAATACTGCCATAGAAGGTTTATCTCTGCACACTTGGAACGGAAAGGCGTAAAAGTATTCCACATAACCGCAAAAGGACAGAAAAACCTAGCCCAATTCCAACATTAAAGTCTTAACGAGGAACACGCACATAATTTAGAAAACGGGTAGGAACATCATGCACATACACGAGTTTCAAGAGTTGATGCGGCGCCTTTACTTCCATAGGGATTCTGAACGGGGCTTAACTAAAACCTATAATTGGCTTGTAGAAGAAGTTGAAGAATTGAAAGAGGCATTAGAAAGCGCAGACAAAAAAGCCATAGAAAACGAATTTGCAGATGTCATCGCGTGGCTGGCTTCGCTTGCAAACATCGCCAACATAGACCTTGAGAAAGCTGCCCTCGCCAAATATGACAACAAATGTCCAAAGTGCGGGCGGATGCCTTGCCAATGCCCTTTTTAGACTAGATTATTTAGGCGCTTCTGTCCCAAACCAGTAAGCCCCCAAGTGTAGGGTCGGTGTCCCCTTCTTTCAACCATCCCCTCCATTTCTAAAAGCCTTAAATGGTGAATAACAACATTATACAGCAGTTTTGCTTCTTTGGCGACGTTTTTGGCGTCGCTTAAACTCTTTTTCTCTAACACGTTTAGTATTTGGGTTCTCGCCCTTAACCCAAGTTTAACGTTCCTAATTTTCGTTAAGTAGGCGTTGGGATGGTAAACTTCTTTGATGGGAGTTCACCGAGAATAAATTCGCCGTTTACATAGAAAAGTTTTCTTAGGCAAAATCAATTAGGCTGATTTGCTTCCGCTTTTTCCCCTCAAACAACGCCTTAATCTCCTCTTTCATTAACAAAATCCTCTGAGCATAATACTGCGGCAAACCATACCTTTCAACCAACCGCTGAGCTGCCTCCAAATATTTTTCGATGCCCCCACGGTAAACCGTTAAAGTTAGTTGCCCACCGCATGACGGGCATTTTCCGCAAAGAGGTAAACGGCGAAAACGTTTGTTGCATGCTTTGCACCTAAAACCTTGAGTGGAGTAAGCCCGCAAATTACCAGCAATGTCCCTTATGAAATGCGTTGTTAAAACCTTAAGGGCAACCCTTCTCGCGTCCACAGCCTCTATTTTCTCAGCCAACTCCAACTGGCTGTTAAGTTTATCAATCATCGTTGTAAGCCGTTTATAGGCGCTTTCAGGATTCCCCATGTTGACATTCGTGACTGGCACAGTAAACTTGAAGCCCTCGAACTGTGCCTCGGTGCCGAGTCTGTATTCGATAAGGTCTATGAGGGAACTTACGCGTTTGGCTTCCACTTTTTCCCATGTTTTCTCGTAAAACTCGAGAGGATAAGCCTCTGCGACATCAAAATCATGGGCTTGCCTCTGCACTTCCTTAGTGTTGACAACAGGAATCACAAGCAGCGGAGCATCCATTATCCCGCCTATTTGCGCGGGCAAATACTCAGTTGAAAAGTTAAGCAAAGTGTCCAAAGCAAGCATCAACGCATCCTCGTCGCCATCACAATCTCTGCGTTTAGCAGAATGCCAAACTGGATGAGCATAACAAACATTTAAACTGGTGAAGCCAACAATCCGCCCCAGAATACCCACAGATGTATGAGGAGCTAAGCCAAAAACAAGATGCCCCACAAGATCTTCCGGCTTCCTAACGTTATAGTAGGTAGCGAGCCCATAAACCTTGGTTAAAAGGTCATCTAGGAAATTTGCAACATGAACAAAATATTCCGCGCATTTCACGGGAATGATGATGTCTTGAATCTTTAATTCACAAACTTGATCTGGGTTAGTTAACGGCGCGCCATAAACATCATAGGCATAGCCAAGCTCCTTCAGTTTCTCAACAGACACTCCAATTTCAGACGGTTTAAAATGCGTTAAGGGAGCATTTGTCGCGTCAAAACGAATTGTGCCATCCTTGTAAACAGACAAGTCATATTTAGCGCGGAGAACACCCTTCTCAATAATCTCCGGAGTCTTTGTCTCATTTGTTAACCCTCTAACGCCTTTCAAAACCTTAGGCAAAGAAAAACCCAAACGCGCACAAGCCGTCTCCAACAGTTCCTTAAAGTTAACAACTTGCGTTTGGAAGGGTTTTGCCGGCACTTTACAAATTGGACATTTATCATTCTTCACACTCTTCCCGCATATAGGACAAACATTTTCAGTGACAGTTTCAGAGCCACAAACAGGACATCTTATGCCAAAGGTAAACGTCTTACACGTTGGGCATTTACGCTTAACAACCTCCACAAAAACTGGCCCTCCCTTCGCCGCCTCTACAATGTCTCTTTGGGCACCTCCAGCCAAGCCAACGGGGAAAAGAACATGAACAGGGGGCTTCATTTCCCGCCGCTTTGCCTTTTCAGGTCTTCCCATTCTGGCGCCAACAAGCGTAGGAGCCTTATCCCTAATTTGCACGCCGGAAAGCAAACTGACAGCTTCCAAAACAGATTTTGCCGCTGAAATATCAGTGTTCCGCGTAGTTCCATAGCCAAGGGAAAAGGCAAAGGCATAGGCTTCCTCGTTTTCGACAACTATTTTTCCATCTAAAACCTTGTGCGGCAAATAAATAGCCTCTAGGGCATGCTTGACCTTTGCGTCTATCTCTCCAGAAATTTTGCAGACTCCATTACCATAATCAACTACGGAAGCAGAGAGCCATTTCCTTAAAAGGGCAAGCTCTTCAAGCGAAACAAGATTCGACCAGAAAAACGTGAAAGCCGGGTGAAGAGGAACACCAATTGCAAACGACAAGGCTATAGCTTCTTTAACATTTGGCTTTTTGCCAAATGGATTTTCCAAGAAACCCTTAATTTTCTCCACTGGAATTTTTGCAGCTTCCGCAGCCTTTTCAAGGTTACCATTGAATTTTTCAGCCAAAGCCCTTTTCAGATCTTCAGCCCACCACTCTTCAACATACCCAGAAGGCACGAGAACTTTACTGTTGTAAAGAAAATCCCCAAAACTGATTAAAATGTCTCCCAAAAAGAGAATTTTCTCAACATCACCCTTTATCCTAGCATAGTTTTCAGTGGAAACACGAACAACAGAACCATCTTTCAGCTTGACAATTGGCGGTTCTAAAGCGTCAACTGGAACCGCAATGCCACCCTTGCCTGGAAGCTCCAAACGTAGTTGTGTTCCAGCCGCCAAAAAGCCGCCGAGCACTTGCATGCTTGCCGGGTGCATTCCAACGGCGGCTAAGCCCGTGTTTCTCGCCCTACCATACCTTAACCTAAAACCGCCACGGGCAGACGGAAAAGAGAATATCGGGCGTCCAGCAATTACATCATCCATAAAGCCTCCGGATTTTTTCTCAGACTTCTTTTGAAACTCCTTCAGCCAATCCCATCCTTGAAAACCAAGCTTCTCTATAATAGCCCAAACTTTTGGCGCGCGCCCAACAATGCCATCATTAACAACGCGGAGGGCTCCGCCCCTCAAACGGTTGGTTTCAATTCGGGGAAGATTCCGAAAAGCAGAAACTTCTATGGGGTCGGATTCCGTGCCTGTAACTTCCACTGGCAGCCATTGGAGAGCTCTCCGCAATTCCTCATCAGAAACATGGTATTGAAAACGGCTTACTGAACGTTCATAAAGCCTTACTTCTTCAATAAAGCGTGAAACCTCATCGTCCAAAGGCTTGTAACGGTCTAAGCCGAGAAGACGTCGCACGAAATCTCCTACAACAAGCGTCAGCGCCTGGTCTGTTCCGCCCGCAGACCTTATTGGACCAGCAAAGTAAATGGCAAGATAGCGAGTGCGGTCACGGTTTGTTTTAATTTTAACCTTCGCCACTCCCTGTATCGGCGCTGCGGTGAGCCCCTCAGTGAAAATTGCAAGGGCAGTTCGTATCGCTTGTTCCGCCGCCGCCTCGGGTTCCATGTGGCCAAATTTTCCATAAATTATTTCTTCAACTATTTTAAAGGCTAATTCTTCGCGCGAAAGTTTCTCGCTTAATTCCCTAATGCTTTCGGCCACGCCTTTTGGACCTACAAGACCCTCTACAAGGTCTGCTAGATCTCTTGCAATTTTGGATTCTGGCTTTAGCGCAGGGTCGAACCCTTTTTCTCTCGCTTTTTCACTTAAAGCGTATAACCGTTTAAACTCGCTTTCCAATGCAGTTACGTATTGGCGATATGTTTCACTTATTGGACCGTTCAAGCTTTACCTCCCAAACTTGATGCACACCATTCTCTATTTTGGCTTTCTAACAAGAAGAAGTCAAAAAGCTTCCAACCTAAGTTTTTTATTGCAAGGTAAAATTCACAGAAAAGGTGCAATTCAACGTCGGTTATGCCTTATGCCGCCGACAATTTCGGAAACCTTCTTCCTAACCCCTGAATTTTCAACAACGTTGCCTGTAACAATAATATTCGCCCCTGCAGATGCCGCTGCCAACGCTTCTTCCCTAGTTCTAATACCGCCCCCAACTATTAGAGGAACATCAATGCAACGTTTAACAGCGCTAATCATACTCGCAGGAACAGGTTTTTTCGCTCCTGACCCCGCCTCCAAATAAATGAATCGCATTCCCAAATATTGTCCCGCTAAGGCATGAGCTGCCGCAAGTTCTGGCTTATTATACGGTATGGGAACAGCTTTACCAACAATGCCAGCTGTGCCACCGTCACCCACAATTATGTATCCAAGGGGGATTGGCTCCAAACGGTACTTTTTAACTAAGGGGGCTCCTAGCACTTGGGCTCCCATCAAGAAGTAGGGGTCGGTAGAGTTTAGCAGAGACATAAACCATATGGCATCAGCATAACGGGTTATTCCAGTAACGTTGTTCGGGAAAAGAATTACTGGTAACTCAACAACCTTTTTCACAGCTTTGACCACTTTATCCAAATGGGCAGATGAAATAAAAGTTGAGCCTCCTACCATTATGGCCGATGTCCCGCTCTTTTCCGCTTTGCTTGCTATTGTTGAGGCTTGCGGAGGCGTAACCTCTTCAGGGTCTATAAGCGTGATGTGGATAGCACTTTCAGCCTCTATCTTTTCGAGCAAATATTTTTCAATAGGACCGACCATAAACCCAGCCTCAATAAACCTTTCTAACACTAACCTCAGAAGGTCGCCCCTCATACACGCCTTTTGATGTATCCCGTAGTTCGCGCATATTTCGCCTCATATAAAGGCCTTCTATGCCTTAAATTTATAACCTTTCAGTATTTATATTTGTCTTTAAATATTTGCCTTACACCTAAACGGTTGGGATTAGGTTGGAGTTAACTCCGTCCGTTCTAGATATGAACTGGGTTGAAGTTGAGGGGAAAATTAAGCGCTTCATTAAGGATTACGTAGAAAAGTCTGGGGCAAACGGTATAGTATTGGGCGCATCAGGAGGAGTAGACAGCAGCACAGCGGCGGCGCTTTCCGCCTTGGCTATAGGGGGAGACAAAGTTTTAGGACTTATACTTCCAGAAGGGGAAACGCGTAATGAGCGGGACATTGAACACGCACAGCTTTTGGCAAAAAAGTTTGGGTTTAAAACCCACATTTGTGATATCACAGCAGTTTTGCGCGCTTTTTACAATACCATACCCGTCTTTGACCCAGCTGAGAAGGTCTCTAAGGGTAACATAAAGGCTAGAACACGGATGATTTGCATTTATTACTACGCTAACAAGCTCAACATGCTTGTGTGCGGCAGTTCAGACAAATCAGAAGCCATGATGGGATATTTCACAAAATGGGGAGACGCAGCAGCAGACATTTGGCCGCTCCTCGACCTATACAAGACACAAGTCCGAAAACTGGCCCAGCACATAGGCGTCCCCAGCGAGATTGTAGAAAAGCCTCCATCACCAGCCTTGTGGCCAGGGCAACTCGCTGAAAACGAGTTAGGTATAAAATATGAACAGCTTGATCTCATCCTCTACGGGCTTGAACATTTTATGGAAACAGAGGAAATAGCGCAGCAGCTGGGGATAGAAAAAGATTTGGTGGAGAGAGTGAAGAAAAGGTGGCTTTCCACAGAACACAAAAGGCAAACGCTATTAACCATCAAGCTTGGATATAGAACCGTGGGAATGGATTTGAGGCTCCCACGGGATTTCATGTAAGCTGTTCGGGTAAGATTAGGCATGATAAGTAAGTTTAAGATTGCCCTAGCCCAAATAAGCTGCAACAGAGGAAACAAAAAAGAAAACATTAGGAAAATGGAAAAATACGTCGCAAAAGCTAAAGAACAAGATGCACATCTCGTAATTTTCCCAGAACTTTCGCTAACGGGCTACGTCATTCGAGACCAAATTTACGAGTTAGCGGAAACAATACCGGGACCTTCAACAAAGGCTATAGAAAACGTTGCGAAGAAACATAAAACGCATATAATTTTCGGTATGCCAGAATTAAGCGAGAAAACTCAAGCCGTGGTTTACAACACAGCAATTCTTGTTGGGCCGGAAGGTTTTGTTGGAAAATACCGGAAGATACACCTTCCAACACACAGTGTTTTTGAAGAAAAAAGGTATTTCCGACCCGGATATCAAGCAGCAACTTTCGAAACAGAAATCGGGAGAATAGGGTTGATAATCTGTTACGACATCTTCTTTCCAGAAATATGTCGTCTAACTCGCCTTAAAGGCGCCCAGTTAATTGTTTGCATTTCAGCCTCACCATCTGTTCGAAAGACATTTTTCGAAACTTTGACATTGGCAAGAGCGATAGAAAACACCACTTTCCTAGCATACGTTAATCTAGTAGGTATAGAAAACGGCCTACAATTTTGGGGAGGAAGCAGACTTGTAGGCCCTCAAGGAAAACTTATTGCTTGCGCAAAGTATGACGAGGAAGACCTTGTAATTGGTGCTATTGACTACGCGGACATAAAGCCAACTGAAACTTTCGTCCCAACTTTGAAAGATCTACGACCTGAACTTTTTGACGAATTAAAAGGACATGCAGAAAGCCTTTAATAAATCACGCAAATCACAATAAAATCACATTTATGGCAACACTCTACATGAAAGAGAGGCATCACACGTGACTTTTCCGTGACAAGTGACATCACAGTATTCACAAAGAGGATTAAATTATTTTCCTTAGGTAATAAGATAGGATAGGAAATGCTCATCTCATAGTGAACGATTCTTGCACCCGCATTACCAGTTCAATCAACAGCGGTCGAGAAGGTGTTTTGTTCCGTTAACTCTTGGACAATATTACTTTTCTGACTATGGCGTACTTTTAGCTATAGGCTTGCGTAGCCCAAGGCGGAATATCTCTTAACTTCAAGAGATCGTGCTTGATGGAGAAATGGGGCGCGCTTAATCGGCGATTTTATTTGTCTAAAACAAAAAATCGCCATATTTCATAAGGCTTTATTGTTTTTAGCCATTCTTGGAAGGTAATTCAAAAGCATTAAAGTTTTTATCCGTCATCGATGGTTTTAAAAGCGTAGGCTGTATACAAAATTGTATCCACAGGGAGTGCTCGTGTGGTGTAGACTTTGAAGCTTAAAGAAAGCGTTCAATCTTTAATAATAAGCTCATTAAATGACCCTGTTGCTAAAATTCTCGCTAAAAATAGCAATTTAACGAAAACGCAGCTAGAAACATTACTAATTGACATTTTATCCGAAAACGCTGCGGGTAAACCGCTAAAATACGATGAAAAAGCCAAATTACGACTAACAAATGCTAAAATAAGCCGCGGAGCCTTCAATAGGACTTTAAAACAAGCAAAGCAAAACGTCATAAAAGCTATTTACACTGTGCTTCTTTTAGGGTACTTGGGAATCTTTGAGACCACAACTTTAGACCCTTATCTTGAAATAGGTAACAAACTACGGGAATATGTAGAAGCATTCAAAAACATGCCCAACAAAACTGAACAGCTTAAAATCATCGAAATTCTCAGGGAAGAGCTTGAAATTCAACTGAAAAAGTTTGCAAATTCATCCGAGGAAAGCTTGTGACGTCACAAGTCACATTAAATTTTGGAATACAAAACGCAAAACACGCGTCAACACCTAAATAAAGCAGTTAAGAAAACAAAAATCAGAAAAAACTCTAAAATATTCTCAAACAGAATAAATAGAGCTTTTATTCAAAAGCGTTTATTCAAATATTGCTTCAGTTATCTTGTGATGTGTGATGTCATACACCTTGATAACCGTAACTTTTAAATCATAAGTGCGTGGAATTGTGATTTGTGATGTAACATGTTTGAGTCAAGCGTTATCACATAGGAATCACGTAGGGGTGAAAGTATGCTTGATTTTTCGTTAATTCTTCTTGGTGTTCTGCTTACCGCAACAGTCGGTGCTGCGATTGAATATTACCGTCAAATTCGCAAAATTTGCAGAGAATATAGCAAAGCGAAAGAGGTCGTTGAAGATGTCGTTCTAAGCTTTAACAGGCAACTTAAACGCGAAGGCGAAAAGCTTGAAACTTTAGCGTTTAAAGTTGAGGCTCTTTCTTCAAAAAGTGAAAAGGCGTTAAGCAAGGCTGAGAAGGTTGAAGGAAAAATGCGCATCTTAGAGGATAAAATTGCAAAAGTTGAAACAGAAGCAGTAACGAAAGTTGAGGACGTGGATAAGAGAATGCGTGATACTGTTGCGTCACATGAAATTTTAGTTGCAAAGGTTTCGGCCATAGAAGAACAGCTGCGTCATTTTTCAGAGGCCCCTGAGATCAGAGCTGAAGCGGTAATCCCAATAAAGAAGGAGAAGGCCTTGGCCCCCTTGACCGAAACAGAGGTGGCAGTGTTAAGGATGTTGGCTCTTGAGGGACCTAAGACTGCTCCTGAGATTAAGGAGAGAATTAAGCTTAGTAGGGAGCATACGGCGAGGTTGATGAAGAAGCTTTATGAGGCGGGTTATTTAGAGAGGGATATAAAAAAGATTCCGTTTAAGTATAGTGTTAAAAAGGAAATGGAGGATATCTTAAAGAAGACAGAAAGTAAAAATGCATAGTTAATGTAAGTTTAATTAAGGAATTTTATGTTTTGGAACAACTTGCGGAATATGGGAAGCGAGTCTATACTTTAACTTGTTGGAGGCTCCAGTCTTTAAGAGGTATCCTTTGTTAGCCATCCTTGCAAGGTATGTGGCTACGGTGCTTAAGCTTATAGGTTCTTTAAACTCTTGCTCATAAGCTGCTTGCACATCCCTTGAAGAGAACCAGACAACTGGAAAGTTCTTTTGGACGCAAATGTGAACTTTTTCACATTTTGGAACGTCAGTGTTGCTTGCGGTAATGGTGTTTGGATTGCTCTCATTAGCTGGTATCCCCCCGAGTAACTCTACAAGGTCTAATAAGCGTAGGGCTTTATCTCTTGTAACTTGCCCTTCAAAAACTATCGTGTATCGATTCCCCTCATTATCGAATAGTTCAACACGCATCTTTCTCGCTGGCATCCCTAAGAGTACACCATTGCCCGAGTGTACAATTTTACAGTTAACTAGTTATAGCTATTACGGTGAAAGAAACAATTGATAAAAAGGTTATTTTTTTACGAAAACACAAAAAGACCCTTTTTTTCCACCTTTTCATGCTTACGGACTTCACAGAATTTTTCCATAATTCAAAAGAGAATAGGATAGAGTTAAGCATTTGTTTCCAGTAGAAATAAAGGGGTGTCTTTTTTACAGTAAAGAGACATAAAAAGTTAAATTATTGGAATAAAAAGGTTGAAAAAGAAACATTCTTGAGTTTATTTCACAATCTTTTCACATTTTTGTGAAGTTTAAAGGTGACGGTTAAAGGGGAATAATTGAAATTGTATGTTTTGGGAATATTTAAGAAAAATGAAAAGAATAGAGAAAATGGGAAACAGTTTGGAGTTCATGATGTGAAGCTCACCCCTTAGTTTCCTCTGGAAAAGTTAGAACTTCTGGCAAAGTATATGCAAGCTGTTTTAAATAATTGTCTAATTTTTTTAATAATAATTATTATTATGGTTTTTAATGCTTTACCTTTCAGAGTATTTTTCCTTTTTAAAAGGAAAACAGCATCTTGTGAAAGGTGCTTTTAGAGTTTCCAGTGGAAATTCGGGGGTGCGCTCTCTGTCCCTCAAAACAATTTTCTTTCTCTTTAGGAATGTAGTGTCAAAAATTTAGTTTTCTATACGGCATAGCTTATCTTATCCATAAGAAAAAGAGGTGCTACCTTTGGAGAGATTGAGGGGGTTTCAGTTGGACGACGATGTATTAGTCAACGTGTTTCGCAGATTTGTTAATAACTCCAAGATTTTCAAGGATAGAGAAGTCTTGCGCCACGATTACCTTCCAGAAAAATTACCTCATAGAGAGGAACAGATAAAGTTGCTTGGCGAAATAGTTGCCCCTGTCCTCAAAGCCGCACGGTGCTCTAATATCTTCATTTATGGAAAAACAGGTACAGGGAAGACAGCCGTTACAAAATATGTGCTGGGGTATCTAGAGGCAACTGCAAAAGAGTATAACGCTCCAGTTAAATTCTGTTATGTAAACTGTCGTATGGTCGGCTCCGAGTATCGTGTGTTTGCAAGTCTATGCCAAAGCATAGGGCTTCATATACCGTTTACAGGTCTTTCTGTAGGAGAAGTTTTTGACCGATTCAGGAAGAGGCTTGACGCGGGGAAGACGATGTTAATTGTGGCATTGGATGAAGTGGATTCACTTGTGAAAACTCGTGGAGATGAGCTTCTCTATGAATTAACAAGAGTAAACGAGACACTCCATAATAGCAAAGTCTCTCTAATAGGCATCTCAAACGACCTCCGCTTCAAAGAATTTCTAGATCCCCGTGTTTTAAGCTCGCTTAGTGAGGAGGAAATGGTTTTCAGACCCTATGACGCAAGCGAGCTTCGCAACATTCTTCTTGAACGAGCAAAATTAGCATTTCACGAAGGTGCGCTGTCAGAGGGTGCCTTAAGTATTTGTGCAGCTTTAGCGGCTGCGGAACATGGCGATGCAAGGCGAGCTTTGGATTTACTGCGGGTTGCTGGTGAAATTGCTGAACGGAACGGAGCGAATGTTGTATCTGAAGACCATGTTAGGGAAGCCGAAAAACACATTGAACGAAACAGAGTTGTAGAAGCCCTCAAAAATCTAACGTTGCATTCCAAACTAGTGCTTTTCAGCGTATATCACTTGAATAAAGTAGATGCTAAGAGTTCTGTTACCGGGGAAATTTACGAAATCTATTCGGAACTCTGCGGCGAAATGGGCGTTGTACCATTAACTCAGCGTCGGTTGGGAACTTTAGTGAACGAGCTTGACGCGATGGGGCTGCTGAACGCTAAAGTTGTAAGTATGGGGCGCTATGGGCGCACAAAAAAGATTAGGCTGGAAATACCACGTACTCTTATCAGAGAAGTTTTCAAGGATGACGTTAGGCTTGAGAGACTGGTTGAGTATGAGCCAAAATGCCTTTCGAAAAATGCCCGTTGTGGGAGTTGAAGATGGCAGTTTCCAGAAAGGCATAACTAAAAAAGCCATTTTGGCGGCAGTCTTATCTAAAGGCGTTGAAATTGAGGATATTAAAGTTGCAAGAATAACGGTTGACGGTTTAGACGCGACAGATAAACTAACCGAAATGTTGATCGGATGGGACTTTGTAGCGGTTCTGCTTGCTGGAGTATCCTTCGCTGGGTTTAACATAATTGACCCCACAGCCGTTTATGAGAAATTTCAGAAGCCAATACTCATTGTGTCACGGAAAAAACCCAACAACAAGGCGGTCAAACAAGCTCTCCAGAAACACTTTAAGGACTGGAAAGTACGCTGGCAAATTTTTGAAAAACTGGAAACCGCACGCTGTGTCGTTGTAACCGGCGAGACACCAATATATGTCGAAACCATAGCTCTTGATTTTAGGACAACTGAAAAACTTTTGCAAGCTTTATCTATAAAGAGCAGAATTCCAGAACCATTACGAGTTGCAAGGTTAGTAGCACGTGGGCTCTCTTAATCAAAGGATACCACCATAAGTTCCAAAGTTTGTAAGTTAATCACCGGGACCTTTCCAGGGGTTGGGGTAAGTCCCATTCTCTTCATGTATTCAGTCTGTTCCTGCCAGCAGCCCGAATTCACAATTAATGTTCCGCGATAGTTTGTATGACCAAGTATGTGCACGTGCCCCGCGTGGAAAATGTCTGGAACACGTTCAATCACTAAGAAGTCCTTGTTTTCGGGCGAAACCATGGTTTTTCCGCCATATATTGGTGCTAAATGGCGGCTTTGCAGTAGCAATTTCATAGCTTGCTCTGGGGTGTCCACTTTCGGGATTGTGTGGAGAAGGTCGTCTAGGCTTCGCCCGTGGTATAGCAAAATTTCTACACCGTGGAGGCTGAGCATACAAGGGTTTCCAAAGGAGTGGACTTTTCTTGTTTCTTGCAGTGTCTTGAGGAATTCGCTTGCTATTGCTGGTTGAGGCAAGGCTTTCCTCGGAGCATCGTGGTTTCCAGGTATCACCACTACCTCTATATATTCTGGTATATCTTCCATGTATTTTGACGCAAGCATATACTGCTTGTGGATGTCTTTCACCGCCAACTCCTTTATTTGGTTTGGATAAACGCCTATTCCATCAACTATGTCGCCTGCAACCAACACGTATTTGACATGGCTTGCCATTTCTCTCATTTTTTCGTTTCCATAATTACCGTTAAGCCAAGCCACAAAACGGTCAAACATCTTCTTCTGAAATTTTGTGCTGCCAACGTGAAGGTCGGAAGTTAAAACGGCGTAAACTGGCAGCGGTGCTTTGTGCTGTTGTCTCTGGCTTATGTCTGGCAAAATTATGTCTTCCACTATGAGGAGGTCGCTTCTCGTTTTTGTGACAGCTAAACAGACAACCTGGTCAAGCAGAAGCGACCGCGCTTTCGCCAAAAGTTCTTGTGAGGCGTTTTGCGGCACAAGTGCGATGGCGTTTGCTTGTAAATCCTCTACTGTTAATATAATTCGCTGTTTTGATTCTCTCTTATCCGTAATCATGCAAACTATTTTTAACTTTGTGTTGGCTGGCGATTTTAGAGCGTCCACAATTGAGGCAGCAGCTTTAGCGTCCATTCTCTGCCTCAGCAACTTTTCCATACGCTTAAACCGGTCGCAGAAATACTTTAAGTAGTCTTCAATGGCACCCTCAGAACCTATTTCGGTGCTCGGGTCTTCGATTACGCTGATTTTTGCGTCAACACCCTTTGCGTATGGGTGGAAAACTTTTTTCCCCTCAGTTATCTGCAGTTCGGGAAGTTGTTGAGGGATTTCTTTTTGGGAGGGCAGGTTCCCCTCTGGTTTTTCAAAATCCTTCATTAACGATTCCAAAAAGTTTCTGTCAATGAAAAACGCTTTTTCCTTTTGATTTTCCATCTTTGCCAGAGCTTTGTTCACGATTTCTAGAGGGTCTCCTGTTACAGCAGCGGTTTTGAGGAACTCAAAGGCTTCTTTATCTAGCTGGTACCCTGCGGCAATTGTCGTTTCTACAGCTTTCTGAAGTTTTTCCATCACACTCAAATTTTAACACCCTCCAGTCGCACCTTATTGGAACAGTTATGTAACCCTCTTCCACATCCCCTATGGACTCCGTTTTATTTTTTGTGTAGAGGTAACCCGTTAATGCTGCAGTGACCGCGTCGATTTCATGTGCTGTTAAAGGGCGCACTTCTATATCTCCTTTCAACCCCATGCTTTTCAAGATTCCTTGTATAGCCTCTAAATCTCTTGCGGGCATGTTTAAGGCTTTTCGCGTTGAAGTTGGATGCACCTCTATTGTTTTGTATCCGCTTTTTGCCATTAACTTGTTTAGCTTCATTGCCCGCAATGTAAGGGCTCTCATTGAAGGAAGGTTTGGCGGAAAAACTCTATATCCCATCTTTATCATCTCCTTATCCGCCTTTCTCAAAAGACCAGTCTTTGGTAGGCTAAAAGGGGCGTCGATGGCAACTAACGCTGGGCTGTTTCTGACTATAAACTCCAGAATTTCGCCATCCGTATAAATAACTCCTGTTTTCGCATTGTTACCCAGCAGCAAAGCCCAACCAGTAGGATTTTCTGGTTTCCCAGCCAAGTCTATACCAATTATACCTTTCTTTTTCAATTTCAATACACACGTCTAGATTTATATATACGATTTTTATTTATAGGTGTTAATATTCCAACTTCGAATATTCATGTGGTGATGACATGGACGAACTGCGTAAAGTCCAACGCACTCCAACAGGAACATTCTTTGTGTGCTTGCCTAGAGAATGGGCGGGCCGCCACGGTTTGCAAAAAGGCTCTGTTGTAGCGATCCTTGAAACTAGCGATGGTAAACTTCTCATAGACCCCCAATATAACGTTGAGCCTACTCCTCGTGTTGTTAGCATTAAACCTGGTCCATATTTAAGCCGTGAGATTTTAGGCAAATACCTTCTTGGCTTTGACATCATCCGTGTTGAGGCTAAGGAGCGCATAAGCCTTGAAGTGCGTGACACCGTTAAGAAGGTTGCTAACCAGTTAATCGGTTTGGAGATCGTTGAGGAGGATTACTCTAGCATTGTGCTGCAGTGCCTGCTTGAACCGGCAAGTTTTCCCCCTGATAAGATTTTACGGAGAAACTACGCAATTGTTGCCAGCATGCACCGTGATGTTGTAAACTCCTTTGTTGATGGGGATGGGCACTTAGCCCAAAGTGTCATTGCCCGAGACGATGAAAGTAATAGGCTTTACTTTCTCCTTGTCCGCATTTTGCGTACGATAATTCAAAACCCCAGCTTAAGCGAGAAATTGGGTGTAAGCCCCATAGATTGTTTGGATTACCGCTTGGCAGCAAGCCTAGTGGAAGCTATTGGCGATGAATGCGTGAGAATAGCGTTCAAAACCATTGCGTTGAAGGGCGTGAAACCACCCGAGGAAATAAGGAAATTACTTGTCGATTTTCATAGGGCATGTTTTGAAGCGCATGAAACCGCCATTAAAGCCTTCTTTAGTGGTGACATAGCTGCAGCGGAAAGCGTGCGGGAAATGCGGGGAAAAATGGAGAAAGATTTCGCTAACATAGAAAAAGTTGTTAGAGCACATTCAACCGATGTTGTGCCGCAAATTCTAGCAGGGGCCTCCTTTCTGAGGCAAATTTATGAACACAGCGTAGACATAGCGGATCTGGCTAGACCAAAAAGGGGTTAGCACCAACTTTTCCTGCATCCCCTTTTATCACTCGTTTTAAATGTAGGAAAACACTAGATTTCAACGGGATAACCTTTGCATAGAATAAACTCCGCGGAGAAGCAGTATCATATTGCCTGTGCAAAAGGCGACTTAGCCGAATACTTGCTTGTTCCAGGCGATCCTGACAGGGTTGTAAAGATTACGCGCTTCTGGGATTTTGCAAAGGAAGTTTCTTGCCGCCGAGAATTCCGCAGTTTTACAGGTGTGTATAAAGGAGTTCGTATTTCAGCTTTGTCAAGCGGCATTGGTCCCGCCTGCATGGCTATTGTTGTCAATGAAGCCGCACGAGTAGGCGTGCACACTTTTATTCGTGTTGGAAGCACCGGCGCCATACAAGAGGACATAAACTGTGGTGACATAGTTATATCTTCGGCGGCTGTGCGCCTTGACTACACCAGCAACTGCTATATCATGCCGGAATATCCTGCGGTAGCTCACACTGAGGTTCTTTTGGCTTTGGTTGAAGCTGCTGAAAAACTAGGCATAACCAATTATCACGTGGGCGTAACAGCTACAACAGCCGACTTCTATGCTGGGCAAAACCGACCATCAAAAACGCATCAAACAGAAGATTTGCTCTCTACACTGCAGAAGGCTGGCGTCCTTAACTTTGAGATGGAAACCGCAACGCTCTTCACGCTAGCAAGCTTGTATGGGTTGCGGGCTGGGTCCGTCTGTGCGGTTTACGCTAATCGATGCTACGATCAATTTGAAGAGGGTGCTGGTGAAGAAAACGCTATAAAAGTTGCAAACGAAGCCACAAAAATACTGCATGAGTGGGATAAGGTTAAGAGAAAAAGAAATAAGCGGTGGTTTTTCCCATCCCTACTGCAACCTTAGTCTCTATTCACGATGTGCCGGGGTGGCGGAGTGGTTAACGCGCTGGCCTCGAGATCAACATTTAAACGGAGCCAGACAAGTAAGCCAGTGGGCCTTCGGGCTCGCAAGGGTTCAAATCCCTTCCCCGGCGCTACTTCGCCGGTCTCCAAAGAAGAGATTTCAAGGGTAATTTAAAATGGAAAAGTTTGTGCTTATAGGAAACTTTATTCTTTTATTCTTTCTCTATGTGCTTTGCTGGGAAACCGTTGGCTAGGCTAGCTGAACTAAAGCTTACGATGTCAATGTCAATTTTCTTAGTCGCCTTAATATTTGCCATGTTTCTATCAGCTATAATGCTCATTATAGGGCTCAACATTTTCTACTCCATAATCCTAACAATTCTCTTCATACTCTTCCAGTATCTTATAGGTCCAGCGGTTGTTAGGGCTTCGACGCGGTTGCGGTATTTGGAAGCTGGAGAAAACCCGTGGCTCGAATCCGCAGTTAAGGAGTTAGCTGATAAGAGCGGGTTACCGATGCCTAAATTGGCTATAGTGCCAGATGATACTCCGAACGCTTTTGTTTTTGGCAGAACAGCCAGCGGCGCCACTTTGGCTGTGCATGAAGGGCTTTTGAGGAACTTGAATAAGGATGAGGTTAAGGGTGTTATTGGGCACGAGTTGGGGCACATTAAACATAAGGATTATGTTGTTATGACGGTGCTTTCAGCCCTGCCCTTATTGGCATATTTGATTGCGCGGGGAACATGGGAGGCTGCAAGATGGTCTGGTGGCTCTTCGCGGAAGGAGGAGGGAAGTATCAAGGCAGCTTTCTTGGTTATTGGAGTTATCTCCTACATAGTTTACATAATTTCGCTCTTATGTGTGATGTATCTTAGCCGGTTGCGGGAGCATTATGCAGACGCCTATTCAGCGTATGTTACTGGTTCGCCTCGAAGCTTGCAAAGTGCACTGGCAAAAATCACGTATGGGCTGTCGCTTTCGCCGAAGCCGCCCTCTGGAGCAAGAGCCTTCTATATCGGAGACCCTGCCATGGCTAAGCAAGAGATTCAGCAAATAATGGAGAAGAAACAAGACTATGACTTAGATAAAGACGGTGTTTTAGATGAAAGGGAGTTAGAGCTTGCTATGGAGAAAGAAGCCAAAACGACGTGGGCGAAGATTAACATGTGGTTTGCAACTCACCCGCCGACGTTTAAGCGCATACTGTTGTTGCGTGAGATAGAAGAGGAGATGCAGAGCGGCAATTACACAAGCGACCGCATATATGCCCATATCTAAGGGGCTTTTTCCTCTTCTAAACTTTCTTCGACAAATTTGAGAAACGCTGATGTCTCATCGTTTTCGAGGCTGAACTGGAAAATGCCGTCAGTCCACCGTGTAGCTAGCTCTAAAAGCACAGAGTCTAGCTCTTTGAAGGCGTAAACTAAAACGCATTTTGACTTCTTACTCCACTCTTTTAAAATCGCAAAAGAAGCTAGGGCAGTTTTCAAGCGGGCGGAGTCAAGCTCTATTTTAGCGTCCAAGACAATTTTTGGCTCAACGAACCCGCCTCTCCTTTCACCTATGGAAACGTCAAATTCCATAGCATACTCTTTCCCGCCCTTTTGCCAGACAAGACACTTTTCACCCCAAAACAACTGCAAATCTTTTGGAACATAAACCTTTGATTGTAAGAGGCGGTAAACATACTCTTCAAAAGAGTAGGCGCGAAATTTTCCAAAGAACTGGGCGGCTCCAATTTGCTCTTTGTTCCTTTCTATTGTTTCGTTGAAAGTTACAAAATCTTGAAGATTAAGCGTTCTCATCCATGTGGTGTACTGTGCTTTTAGTTTAAACCCCAACCGATGTTTCTGTATGTTTGGACTTGAGCAAAGCTGGTTTATGTATACTAAGGCTGTTTTCAACCTCGGCATCCTTATCCCTTTTCCAAAAACCTTTACGCAAAGCAAATTTATGACTTTCTTTCTAAAGGTGGAGTGAGGCTAAACAAATGAAGGTCAAGCTTCTACGCTACACGACAGACCCGGAAATTTTGTGTGGAGCAGCAGCGTTGACATCGTCAAAGAGTGGGAGCCCGTCCGAAACTTTTGAAAAAATGGATATTGAACAGGCGAGGCGAATAATTAAGCGGGTTACTGGTTACGGGCACACATCAGTTATTGAACATGCTTCTTTCACATTTAGCCTTGAAGGCGTTTCTAGAGCCATGACCCACCAGCTTGTAAGGCACCGCATTGCCTCATACACGCAGCAAAGCCAACGATATGTTACCTATGACACTTTGGAAAAATATGTAACGCCAAAAAGCATCGCTGAAAACGCGGAGGCAAAAAGAGTCTTTGAAGAGACTTTGGAGAAAATTTCAGAAGCTTACAAAAGGCTTTTGCAACTTGGCATCCCAAAGGAAGACGCAAGATTTGTCCTTCCAAACGCTGCAAAAACCAACATAATCGTGACGATGAACGCCCGCGAACTGAACCACTTCTTTAACCTCCGCTGCTGCGCGCGCTCACAATGGGAGATAAGAGAGGTTGCAACGGAAATGCTCAGACAAGTCAAAAAGGTCGCCCCTGCCCTTTTTGAAAACGCTGGGCCCTCTTGTGTGAAGTTGGGCTATTGCCCAGAGGGGAAGATAAAACCGCCCGAATGTGATGTGGAAGAGATAAAAAAGAGATTTCAAAATCTATGAAAGGCTTTATGCGCTTGAAAGGGTTACAATGTCACATTATAAGGCGTTAGCTGTTGCTACGCGCTATTGGAGGCCTAAAACAAATTTCATCAAAGAGATCGTTGAAGAAATTAGTGATAAAGTGGTTGATGGAGATTTTGTGATTGTGTCTGAAAAGGCGATTTCAACCGCCATAGGTAATATTGTAGATGAGAGCTCTGTCAAACCCGGTTTAAGCGCAAAGCTGATTTGCAGATTTTGGATGCGCATATTTTGGGGATACTTTCTCGGTCCTCTATGCCATCTAAGACCTAAACTTCTTCTTAATCTACGTGAATACCCGTTGGATGAAGGGTGTCGCCATAAACAAGTTGCCATTCAATATGCGGGTTTTCTGCAAGCCTTAATGTTCGGTTCTGAGGGCGGCATTGACGGAAGCAATTTGGCCTATTCCTATGTCAGTTTACCCTTAAACAATGCTGATGAAATAGCTCAAAAAATACGTAATCAAATTATTATGAAACTGCATAGAAATGTTTGCGTTATGATTACAGACACAGACAAAACTTACTCTCTTAGAAGCTTCCATTTTACACCACGCCCTAAACCAATTTGCGGCATTCACTCCTTCGGAGGTTTTTTTGCTTATGTTGTCGGTAGGATGTTTAAACTTAGGCGGAGAGCAACACCTATAGCTGTGGCTGGCTGTAAACTCGATGCGGAAAACGCTTTGGAAATAGCTGAAATCGCGAATCGCACGAGGGGTCACGGGGCTGGAAGAACCGTGTGGGATATGGCTGAAAAGTTTAAAGTGAAACTAGCTGATGTAACTTGGGAGATGCTTGAGACAGTAAAGCATAAACCCATAGTTATTATTAGAAGCAAAAGGTGAAGTGTGCAATGGAGTCGGAAACCAAACAGTTAGACGCGTTTTTCAATCCCGCTTCAGTTGCCATTGTCGGAGCCACAAAAAAAAGTAGTAAGGCGGGCCACGTAATTTTTAAAAATTTTGTTGAAAACGTACGGAGAGGAATTTTTAAGGGAGAAATTTACCCAGTTAATCCGCATGAAAACTCAATTTTGGGCTTCCAATGCTATCCCTCTCTAACTAAAATTCCTGGAAAACTAGATTTAGTTGTGGTCGTGGTTCCCGCTAATGTTGTCCCACAGATAATGAAGGATGCAGCCTCAAAAGGAGCTAAGGCAGTCGTCATAATAACTTCTGGCTTCAGCGAAATTGGAAATCATGAGCTTGAAAACCAGATTGTGGAAATAGCCAAGAAAGCTGGAATACGAGTTCTCGGTCCAAACTGCCTAGGAGTTTACGACTCGCGGACGGGCGTTGACATGCTTTTCCTTCCTGAAACAAAAATTCTGACAACAGGCGATGAAATTGTTGCAACTCCGCGACCCATGCCTGGGGGCATTGCGGTAGTCACACAGAGCGGGGCTTTCGGGGCTGCAGCACTTGACTATTTAGCTGGGCGTCAAATAGGGATAAGCAAATTTGCAAGTTTTGGAAATAAAAGCGACGTAGACGAAGCGGAGATGCTGCATTATCTGCTCTATGACGATGAAACCAAAGCCATATTGTTATACGTTGAAGACATAAAGTCTGGAAGAAAGTTTCTCGAAATAACGAAGATGGTGACAAAGAAAAAACCAGTTGTAGCTCTCAAGGCTGGTAGAACATCCGCTGGGGCTAGAGCCGCAGCTTCACATACAGGCGCTATCGCGGGCTCCGATGCGATTTACGATGCCGCCTTTGAACAGGCTGGAGTGATAAGGGCAATGGACATGGAGGAATTTTTCGACATGGGAAAAGCGTTAGCCATGCAACCGCCAGCATCAGGTAAAAACATCGGGGTAATTACAGATGCAGGTGGGCCAGGCATAATGGCCGTTGATGAATGTGAATT
Source organism: Bathyarchaeia archaeon (assembly GCA_038883855.1). Lineage (GTDB taxonomy): Archaea > Thermoproteota > Bathyarchaeia > Bathyarchaeales > Bathycorpusculaceae > JAVZLH01. The sequence continues at coordinate 15,875 of JAVZLH010000001.1, read as the reverse complement.
GAGAGGACTGAAGGTTAAACCCTTTTCCAAAGAGACGATTCAGAAGTTTGAGCAGTTGAAGAAGGAAGGAAAGCTTCCGAAGTTTGCAACCAATGTTAACCCTGTGGACATCACTGGTTCCGCCACATCTGAAATGTTTGAGTTTGCAGCAGAGGTGCTTTTCCAAGATCCGGAAATTGATGGAATAATATTGCTTGGACTGCACCATTTGCCAGCGTTACAGGAGGATTATGTAGACAGAGTTGCAAAAGTTGCAAGCAAATACAACAAACCAATTGTTGCATGTGACATCGGTGAGACGGAAATGGCCTTATACACGCGCTTTAGATTCGACAAATTAGGCATTCCAGCTTATCCATCGCCGGAGGATGCGGCTAGGGCTATGAATGCGCTAGTAAGATACGGCTTATACCTTAAGAGGGCTGGAAGCTTCAAAGAGTACATGGAAAACTTTTCCAAGAGAAGAAAAGAGTCGCAAACTGTTTAGTATTCTGTTATCGCCTTCTGCTTCCACACATCTTCTTTCTCAAGCCTTTCCCAATTTTCCTTTCTTATAAAACCGCCGACTTGCTCCTTAATTTTCTTTGCCAGCTTTGGCCCTATCAGAGGTAGATTCATTAGTTCCTCTAGTTGCGCGTGTTTTATGTCTTCGATTGTTTTAAATCCAGCGTTGTATAGTATACGTCCGCGCACTCTGCCTATTCCTTCGAGCCTAACGATTGGCAAAAGTTCTTTTTTTACGCCCTTCTCAACTCTTTCCATGAGTTCAAGAGTCGGCGCCAGGACTTGTTTGTTTTCGAAGAGCACCGCTAATTCGTGGGTTGCGTAAAGTAGCCACTTGGCGTTTTCGATTATCCTGTAAAGGTCTCCTGGTTGCGTTCTGAACCTTTCAATTATTTCATCTTCGCTCTTTTCCTCTATCCACGCCTCCAGAACCATGGCGGTTTTCACTTCGCCTAGGAACTGCTCGTAGGTTACACGGTCTTCCCACTCGTTTGGCAAATTCACTAAGAATTCTTCTTTGTGTTCTTCCATGAAAACCGCTATCTCATCCGCTTCTCTCATTGTCGGACGCAGTATAGGGCTCATATCAGGCGTATGGGCAATCATGTGAAGAAGGCTTAAGTCTGTTAGTTGCGTAGGTTTTTGCCTCAAAGCATCGCGGATTATGACGGCTGAAACTGGGTCTATGTAAAGCTCGCTTACTCTTTTGCCGAATCTTGTGGCGTAAATGTTTTCTCCGCTTACGTCTATCATTTCTTCGTCATATAGGTACTTGAGGATTTTTGCTATGAGCCTTCTTATAGCGGCTATGTCATACTGATAGGCGTAGAAGGTTTTGCCGAAAAAGTCGTATATGCCCCGTTCTGTGTGGGCGTAGTCCGCCGCTATCGTCGCCAGCACATGAGACCTCAAGATTTTTTCGACGGCAAGCCTTGACCAAATCCGCTCTGGGTTCGCGAGAATGTAGCTTTCCATTAGGTAGTCTGCTTCGTCAGCAGTTTTGCCAATAAGGATAGCTTCGCCGACTTTGTCGTATTTTGGTCTTCCAGCCCTTCCAGCTATCTGCTTATACTCTAAAACGCTTATTGGGTAATAGCCGTAGCCCGGTTCATAGCGCCTATAATCGTGTATTATTACGGTTCTTGCTGGGAGGTTGACGCCGAAAGCCAAGGTGGGCGTTGCGGTTAAAACCTTAATTTTCCCCTGCCTAAAAGAGTCTTCTATTAATTTTCTGTGTCCGCCGCCCAAACCCGCATGGTGAAATGCCACTCCATTTTTGACGAGTTCAGCCAGCAACTCGCTTATTCTCGTCTTTTCGCCAGTTGCCAAAATCCTTTCGGCTTCTCGCTCTAGGGCGCGTTTTATTGGTTTGGAGAGGTTTTCTCCAATTATTGGGGCTGCTTTTCGCGCTAGTGTAACAGCGTTTTTTCTTGTAGAGGCGAATATGAGGGCTTGCCCGCCTGTTTTTACGGTGTTTAGGGCTAGGTTTATTGCCGGATTTTTGATTTTACCCTCTATTTTTCTGGCGTCTCCGTCTTTGTATTGGATTTCGTTGTGGAGCAGGACGCCTTCCTTTAAGAGGATGGGGCGCCACTCTGTTGTTATGTAGTCTGCTTTGAGCCAGCCTCCGATTTCTTCTACGTTGTTTATGGTTGCGCTTAAAGCCAAAATTTGTATGTCTGGGTTTGTCTGCATAAGCCTTGCCAAAACAACTTCAAGGGTTGGTCCCCGCTCCGCCTCATTTAGCAAGTGCACTTCGTCGGCTATTACCAGCGAGATTTCATCCATCCACTTGGCTCTGTGCCTAAGAAGCGAATCCACCTTTTCGTTTGTTGCCACAATGATGTCGTAGCGTTCCAGCCACGGGTCAGAACTGTCATAATCGCCGGTGGAAATGCCCACACTTACTCTTCTGCCGTCCTTCTTTGTTATAGCCGAATATTTCCTAAACTCCTCATATTTTTCGCTGGCTAAAGCCCGTAAAGGCGTTAAGTAAAGAACTTTTCCGTCCCTTTCTAAAACGTGTTTGAGGGCGCATAATTCGGCAACCAAAGTCTTTCCAGAAGCCGTTGGACTAGCCAAGACAAGGTTCCGCCCTTCAAGGGCTCCAGCTTTTACGGCTTCTTCCTGCGGCGGATAAAGCTCAACAATTCCAGATTTGATAAGCACTTCTTTTACGGATTCTGGAACTGGCAAATCTGTAACTTTCACTTGAATACGCCTGTCTCTTCTCCTACAGCACAATAAGCTAACGGCAATTTAAAGTGTTACGTGAAACAATGACTAACAATATTTCCTTTTATTACAGGGAAGTAAGGTTTAGTTAAATTTTTAAAATGGGGGCTCATTTACGGTTTTTGCTGAGTGTTATGGTTGTTAATGCCAGCGCTATGAAAATTGTTAGGTATAGCGTGATGGGGAATTCTGGGATTACCGATGTTCCTATGATTTTGACAGTTTGTTCGTTGTTGTGGTTGTAGGTGAAGTATATGAATAAGTGGGTGCTGTTGCTTGTTGTTGTGGGTGTTATTGGAGCGTCGTTGACAAGCACCGTGTAGGGTCCTCCTAGAAGTATGTTTGGAATTGTCACGTCGCAGAAACCAGTTGTCCCATCAATGCCAGCAACCTTAAAGCTTATTTGCATATTTCCCTGGCTGAAGTTGAAGTCTGAAACAGTGGAATTTGTTGTTACAGCAACAGGGTAAGTTTCTCCATCCACAATAACGTCGAAAACGACTGTGGCTTCACCAGCATAACTTTCAAGTCTTCTCATACTTATGCTTGATTCAAAGGCCTGCGCCGCCCCAACACTCTCAAACCATGTAACGGTTTCATAGCCCTCTTTTGATATTTTGATCAAATATTCGCCAGGTAAGAGACCCTCTATCATAAAGTAGCCAGTTTCGTTACTATAACTGTAGACGTAGAGTGGTCCTTCTGCTTCTACGGTGGCGTTCACTATTGAAAACCCTGTTGTATAATCTGTTAAATATCCGAACACGAAGCCCTAGTCGACATGTTAAGAAACGGTGTATATTCAACTTTTTCCAAACTGAAGTCATCATAGAAGTCATATATTTTTGGCTTATTTCATTAGCACTTAGAGTTCCCCAATAATTATAAGTGGCGTTATATCTTCGTTGTCCAGTGTTTAATACTTTGAGGTCGTAGTTTATGTTGGAGTGGATGTCATTAAAGAAGATTGTTGGAATGCCTTCTGGGACATCTGATGAGAATTCATATCTATAAACTAAAATGCCGTAAGCGTTTCGTGCTATGTAGTTTTGGGTTATTAGGGGTGTTGCGTTTCCATAAGTCGTTCCAGGTATCGCCATGTATATTCCTGCCCCGGTGTTATAAGCTATGTTATTTCTAGTTATCGGCATAGGCGGAAAACCAGACCAAGTAATATGTAAGCCATCCCCTCTATTGGATCTTATTGTATTATCCGTTATTTCAAACACGCTGTCTATTACATAATTATAAACCCGAAGTATAATGCCGTTGCCAGCATTTGAAACAATAGTATTGTTCACGATGCGAAGTTCCTTAAAACATGACCCCCCCACCAGATCCTATGTTTATTGCGTCGCCGCTGTTCTCCACTATCTTATTGCCAACTATGTATATGGAAGACTCAGTGAATGGCACTGTAAGGTGTTTCATGGATATCGCTTCGCCATTTCTAGTAAAGACACAGTTTTCAAAGGAAATTGTTACATTTTTAAAATAACCCAGGTCTGGGACGTAAAATCCGTAGGGAGCATTGGTAATAATACAATTCTTAACAGTTATACTGGCGTTTTCCGTGCTATCTCGAAGTTGAATTCCTGTTCCGTTGAAGATTATTGGTTCGGACGGTGTTCCAGTTGCGTTGAGTTTGGCGTTTGAATTGACCCATATTCTATAACCGTTTGCCTTTATTTCAACTCCTGGCTCTATGGTTAATGATGCAAACTCGTCGATAATTAAGTGTCCTGTTAGATTATATGGGCTGCCGTATTTTGTCCATGTGGTGTTTTCGCTTATTACTCCGCTTACTGGTGTAACCGTCAATATGTGAATTATTTTTTGGGTTGCGAATTCTGTTTCATTCCATACACTAACATAGTGTATGCCCGCGCTTGCATCCAGCGGAATAGTTATCGGTGTTTTGAATACCCCGCTAGAGTCTGTTGGGACGCCAGTGCAAGGATTTTTGTGTTATCCCATTTTATGTTACAAAGTTATTTGGGTCATAGTATTCGCCCTTTGCCCATATTGTTACTCCCGGTCTTCCGAAGTCTATGGTTGTCTGGAAAAGTTCTGAGGCTGAAAATGTGAGGGTTGGTCTGAGGATTTCGTAGGCGTGCTGTGTTATGAAGTTTTCTGATTCCCAAACGTTTATATAGTGAACGCCCCATGTTGAACGGAGAATTGTAACGTTCACCGCAAAGACTCCATTTTCATCTACTTGAACGTTATCCGCGAGAATCGTTGTATTGTCCCATTTTAAAGTAAGCAGCGAATTCGGCGCAAACCATGCTCCCCTCACCAGGACATATGGCTCTGGGCTTCTTTGCGCATAGGCTCTTGCCTCTGGAAATGTTGGCACACCGCTAATAAACTTCCACGTGTTTATCGTCAAAGTTGGCTTAGGCCCTTTTAAGGCTTCGAATACGTCTGCAATTCCGTAGCCATAGTCATTGTTTAGGCCGCCTCCCTTTTGAACAGCCCGTGTCAGCAAAGCCGCCTTAACTTTTTCCGGAGTCCAGTCTGGGTGAGCTTGTCTTAGTAGTGCTGCAGCTCCGGCTATCATGGGCGCCGCTGCCGATGTCCCACTCACGGACCGGTAAATTTGCCATTGCATCTCCGGATATTTTAGGTATGGCAGCGATCCCGCTGTTACGGCTACGCCTACGGCACATATGTCTGGCTTAAACCTATCGTTCAATGTTGGCCCTCTGCTAGAGAAGCTCGCTATATTTGAGGATCTGTCAACTGCCCCAACCGCTATGACTTTTTCCGCTGCGGCTGGAGAGCCAACCGTGTAGGGTTTTGGTCCGAAGTTGCCAGCTGCGACCACAACCACTATGCCTTCATCAACAAGCTGATTGCATGCCAAGCTTAGGACATCCTTGCCATCTGACGGCCCAATAGAACCGAGGCTGAGATTAGTGGCTGTAATGTTGTAGGTGTTTTTGTTCGCTAAGACCCATTCAAGCCCCATAATGATTGTGCTCGAGTATCCTCTACCTTTGGCATCCAAAACTTTAACAGCAACTATGTTCGCCATGTAAGCAACACCCTTATATGTGCCGTTAGATCCAGCGCCTGTTCCAGCCGCTATGCTGGCAACCATAGTTCCATGCCCATTGTCATCATATGGGTCAGGCTGCACGTTTACAAAGTCAGCCCACCCAACAATTTTGCCTTGAAAGTCGGGATGTTCAGGCCAAATGCCCGTGTCCAATATTCTATTGTCTGGTTTTCGCCATGAAAGCCATAATCAGACCAAACCCTATCCGCGTTAATCACTGGCACAGCAGTGTCTAAAGTAATTTGGACTTTGATATCTGGTTCAATACGTGATATACTAGAAAGCTTTGCTATTTGGGGAATAGCTTCCGCGGGCAGATCAACAGCAACAGCGCTTACCAACGTATACCTATATCTAACGTTAACCGTGGGGAATAAGCTGTTTAAACCACTAACAAAACTGCTGAAACCTACATCAGCGCGATACTGAATTATAACTCGCATGACTTGCGAAGGCTTCTCTTTCCAGAAAATCAACAATCTTGTTATTGTCGGCATCGAGAAGCGAAACTTCCTCAGAATAACTCAAGTCCCCAACATCACTAGCTAATTTTGTTACGTTAAGAACATTCTTGAATCTTGGTAGGTCTTGATTGCAGACTAAGAACACCGGAAAGACTGCCATAAATGAACAAAGGACTTGTTTGAATATTTTCCGCATCTGAAACCCCTTCCAAGCGGTTTACGGATTTACTTTAACTGTTTTTTAAAAATTTTGAAACAACAATCTGTAGTGGTAATCAAACTGCAACATGGCAATCTAAAAACAAACACTTCAAGTATTACCAAATTTTCTTATGGGAAATCTAGAGGGGGGTTGCTATTGGTTGTTTTTCTGACCAAAATATGTAGGAAAATTCAGCTACAACTATAACGTCTAAGCCTTTAAAGCCAAATGCCTTTTCTATAAGCTAAAACCTATTAAAATGTTGAAGAAAAAAGGGACTTGAAAGTTTATGGTTGAGAATGTTAGGGAACTGCTTAAAGCCCATGAAGTAATCAAGCGAGAAGTTTACCTAGACATCGAAAACGCAGGAATAGTTCCAAAAGAAGTGGTTGAGGCTATGCTCCCATACTTTAACCAGCGGGCTTACGGCAACCCAACCCTAACCCATAAACCAGGCTGGGAAGCCTTCGAAGCCATAATGGAGTCAGCCCAAAAAATAGCTGGCTTTTTAGGCTGCAAAACCCTTGAAGAAATAAACTTCACCCCTGGAGAAACAGAAGCCAACAACCTCGCACTGATGGGAGCGGCTTTCGCAATGAAGAGCAAAGGCAAAAAAATAGTAATATCAGAAATCGAGCCGATAAGCGTGCTACATGTTGCTGACATGCTGCAAAAATACGGCTTTACCGTGGCAAAAGTGTCCGTTGACGCTGAGGGTTTCATAAACTTAGAAAAGCTGAAAGAAACCGTAGACAAGGAAACAGTTCTCGTCAGCATATCCACAGTAAACCACGAGATAGGCACAATACAGCCAGTTAAAGAAGCAAAAGAAATAGTCAAAGACAAAAACCCTGAAGCCCTTTTCCACACAGACGCCTCAGACGCCTACGGAAAAATCCGCTTCAACGTAAAAGAGTTAGGCATAGATTTGGCAACCATAAGCAGCTACAAAATTTTGGGACCAAGAGGCATAGGCGCCCTATACGTAAAAGAAGGCGTCAACATAGAAAGAATTTTAGAAGGCCAAATAGGAACGCAAAAACTTTGGCCTGGAATCGAAAACACACCCCTCATAGTTGGATTCACAAAAGCCTCTGAGTTAACTTTCCAAAACTTTGAAGAAAACGTGGGGCTTATGCGGAGGCTTAGGGATAAACTAATCAACGGAATAATAGAAGGAATACCTGATGTTAGGCTTAACGGACCGCGAGGAGAGAAAAGGGCCCCAGACAACGCAAACATTAGCTTCCTAAGATGTGAGGGTGAAGCATTGACAATTGAACTAAGCTTAAATGGCGTTTATGTTTCAAGCGGAAGCGCCTGCACTAGGCGACTGCTTCAGCCAAGCCACGTTTTGATTGCCATAGGTAGAAAGTTTGACGAGGCCCACGGCAGCATACTTATGAAAGTGACAAGAAACCACACTCAAGAAGACATTGATTATGTCTTAGAGGTGTTCCCGAAAGCTGTTGAGAGAATAAGGGGTATTGTGGGCGAAACCCCAACTGAGGTGGAATAAGAATGTCGCGGGCACCTTTACCCTACAATCCGAAAGTGCTTGAACTGTTCCGCAACCCCAAAAACCTCGGAAAAATGGAAGACGCAACCGTTACAGCAGTGGCTGGAAACCCCATGTGCGGGGACATGATAACCTTCTACCTAAAAATCAACGAACAAGACGTTATCGAACGGGCAACCTTTGAAAGTTACGGTTGCGCGGCAAACATAGCAACCTCCAGCATAGTCACAGAAATGATTAAGGGCATGAAGCTTGAAGACGCTTGGAAACTAAGCTGGAAAAGCGTAACAGAAGAGGTCGGCGGACTGCCAACAGTGAAATTCCACTGCGGCATCTTGGCAGTTGGCGCACTAAAAAGAGCAATTCGGAAATACTACAAAGACAAAGGCTTATCGCCCTCATGGCTTCCAGAGGCGCTGAGCTTCGAGGAAAAACAAGCTTTGGAAGAAGAGGAATTGGCTAAAATGCTGGAAAAGAGAATGACGAGGAAGAGAGTAGACAGCAATGACCTTTGACCCTTACAAAATCAGAGAAGACTTCCCAATCCTAAAACGGAAAATAAACAACCATCCACTAATATACTTCGACAATGCTGCAACATCCCAAAAGCCAAAGCAAGTGATTGAAGCCATAAAGAACTTCTACGAAAACCACAACGCCAACGTCCACAGAGCAGTTCACACGCTTTCCCAAGAGGCAACGGAACTTTACGAAAACGCGCATGAAGAAGTTGCAAAGTTCATAAACGCTAACAGCATAGAGGAAATAATCTTTGTAAGAGGCGCAACTGAAGCCATAAACCTAGTAGCGTATAGCTGGGGTCTCCACAACCTACGGGAAAACGACGAAGTTTTAGTCTCTTCAATGGAACACCATAGCAACATTGTCCCGTGGGAAATCCTCTCCAAAATAAAAGGCTTCAACATCAAATACATAGAAGTAAACAATGACGGCACCCTAAACTACAAAGATTTCGAAAACAAAATTTCAAACAAAACCAAAATGGTGTGCATAAGCCATGTTTCAAACGTCAGCGGAGTGATAAACGACATAAAAAAGCTCGCCAAAACTGCCCACGAACATGACGCCTTAATCCTTGTAGACGGCGCCCAATCAGTTCCACACATGCCAGTTAACGTTAAAGATTTAGACGCGGATTTCCTCGCCTTTTCAGGACACAAAATGCTAGGTCCAACGGGCATAGGAGTTCTTTACGGCAAACGCGAGATTCTTGAGAAAATGGAGCCTTTTCAAGGCGGAGGAGAAATGATACGCAATGTATCCTTTAACTCGGAGAAAAAGCAGTGCACAATTACATGGAATGATTTGCCTTGGAAGTTTGAAGCGGGAACCCCAAATGTCTGCGGCGGCGTTGGATTAATGGAAGCAATAAAATATCTTAAAAAGATAGGCATGGAAAACGTTAAGGCACATGAAGAAACGTTGACTAAATACGCATTTCGCCTTATGCAAGAATATGAAAATGTTAAGATTTATGGTCCAAAGGACCAATCAATTAAGTGTGGAATAATTCCCTTCAATGTTGGCGACTTAAGTTCCCATGATGTTGCCCTCTTTCTTGACAATTATGGAATAATGGTTCGAAGCGGCTTCCACTGCGCCCAACCATTACACGAAATTTTCGGGCTGAAATCCTCTGTTAGAATAAGCTTTTACATATACAACACCCGCGAAGAAATCGACAAATTCCTAGAAGTCTTAAAGGAGATCGAGCAAATCTCATGACAACCATCGAGGATTACGTGGCAAGAATAGAAGAAACATGCGGAAAAGAAAAAGAGTTCATCGTAATATTTAAATACGAAAAGAAAGACGAAGCCATAACCAAAATACTGAAAAAAGCACAAACCAAAACATCAATGGCATCCATAATCTTCGAACTATCCTTCAAAGACGCATCCTTCCGCCTCTACAGGACAGGAAAAGCCATCTTCCGAAACTTAAAAGACAAAACTACACTACAAAATGTTTTGGCTGATCTTTTATTGTAATTGTCTCGACTAAACAATCGTATTGAATCGCTAGAAGTAATATTTAAATCAGCTCTTCCACCATTCTCTATCAGAGACGAGGAATCATTTTGTCACCTGTAAAGCAGAAGTTGACAGAAAACCTAATAACGGCAGAAGTAGTCGCTTTCGGATTCCAAGGCGGAAAGAAGAAACAGCGAGACTCTGAATATTTCGTGGCAGAACAAATAACAACCGAAGTCAAAGACACACGATTATCTCAATTACAAAACCGCCAGCGTTGAGTCCACATCCCGCAGTGACCTGCGTAAAAGTACAACGAGCAACTCCTTCTACTAATAAGAAAAGACAATGGTAAAAAGCGAGTGGCAGCATTATGGACGAACTATGAAGCTTTCGTAAAAGCCTTAAAAATGCTTTTCATTCAGCTATGGGATAAAACGGTGCTTAAAGTCTTCATGCAATTTTTGACGTTATCTCCTGCCACATCGAACCAATTAGGGACCGCGTTTCTTTGTCTATAACCATCAGCAACATAAAGTAAATCGCCCCACCAGCTGCAGTCATAGCTAAAGTTGTAATTATTCTCGTAGGGTGAGGCAATAGGAACAAAATTACAGCCATGACGATTGAAGCAAACAAGTATTTAACAATATTTTCCCAAGGAATCTTTACATTAGTCATTTTTCGGACAATAACGCATAAAATTATGAACATTATGAAACGAGCTGCTGAATTAACACTACTGACACATAATGCTGATGGTAACGGCTGGTTTTGTGTGTAAACGGATAAGACAAAAAACGTTGTAGGCAGGGTTATTAAAGAATGGAAATACGGCAATGAAAAAGAAAAGAACAATTTGCTTCTGATTAATTCTCTAAACGATATTGTGGCTTTCTCATCTACTTTTTCTAAACCATAAAGAACAAAACCGAGGAGAGAAGAAAGTGTCGCTATGAAAGAGTCTAGCGCTAGCACTATTAGAACCGGCACTGCATCAACGTAAGTCGCTTCCAAAAGGGTCAGATATGAGTCCGGTAATGCTAATGCGCCGGCAGTCATGGGGATTGCAAAAAGTAAAACCATTCTTAACGCGGTCTCCACATCTTCCGCTTTCCTTTCCGTCAACAGTTTTGGGTATAAGGCAAAAGCGAGAAAAGAAGAATACGTGATTACTGTCGCGATCTGTGCTGCTGCACCATAATACCCTCTGGCGTCTCCACCACCGTAAGCGTATAATAAGATGAATATGAAAGCTGCAATTTGGTTCCCTATAACATTGTAAATGTTTGCAACAGAACCTTTAAGCCATTCTCGCACATACTTCCACTCAACTTTTGCCTTAAATTCTCCGCTTAAAAGCTTAAAAAAATAGATTATTTGAAGGGCAAAAGCTACAATTACGCTTGTTACAGCGCCGAGGAGAGGTTGGTTAAAACAGATTATAAGAATGTAGCCTAAAGCAACTTTGCACGCTTCTACAATAATTAACCCGTATCCTATGGTGTGTGGAATTTTTGCTTGCAAACAAGCTTGTAAAGCGTTGATAAAGTAAAGTTCCACTATTTGCACTGAAATCAGAAAATAAAGCAGAATATACCGCTCAGGTATATTGAGTGAGGAGGTTATAAAAGGCACAATGGAAAGATAAAAAGCTGTAGCCACTATAGAAATAACTAAATTTGCAACAATACCAGTTTTAGCCGCCCCCATTTTTCCTCTCGCTACGAACCTCATGGACCAAAAAGGAAGAACTCCAGCTAACAAAGTAAAATATCCTAGTATGTCGCTTATGTTAAACCATAAGCCATACTCATCCGTTGTCGTATTTCGTGCAATCATAAACTGAAAAGCCAAGCCAGATACTACACTAAATAGTTTAGCTGCAAAAATTATAAAACCGGAATATTGCAGTCTAATCTCGTTCTTTGCCAAAGAGTTGCACCAAGTTTATTTCTTTTAAACCTTAAGAGCACTTAACGTTTTTAAAATACTTATTGTTGATTATGTAGTTGCGAAAGAAAAACCACGCTAGAAAAGAGAGATGACTGTGATTGGCAACTAAAAATGTGGTGATTCTGGCAGGCGGCGGCGGACACACAGGATACGGTTGCGCATTAGCGCAGAGGCTTCAGGGCAGAGCTAAAATGCATTTTCTCGTCCCTAAAGGAGACATTTTAAGCCAAAAAAGACTCAGCAAGTTTGGCACAGTTGACTTTCTTTTGAAGCCACGGGAAGCTAAAACCCCAACAAGCGAATTCATTCCGAAACTAACAAAAGCTTTTCTCGAATCTTTTAGGCAAGTCTCCAGCGACTTTGATGCAGTTGTAAGCACCGGCAGTAACTTTTGTATACCGCCAAGTTTTTTTGCTTGGATGAAAGGCATACCATTAATTAACATCGAAAGCTCCGTTCGATTTACAAAAGCTTCAAAAACCGCGCTTTTACTACAGCCCTTTTCAACCGTCACTGCATTGCATTGGGAAGAGCAAAAAAGACTTTTAAAAAGGGGAGTGGTTGTTGGGCCTCTGCTTCCAAAACCTGAAGTGAAACCATGGAACGGCGGGTATATTCTCGTAACAGGCGGCACGCTGGGTCATAGACAGCTTTTTGACGTAATTTCCCAAAGCAACTTAGAAAATGTGGTTTTACAAACTGGAAAAGTAAATCCAGAGCCTTATAAAAAGCGGCATCCTGAATGGAAAATTATCGAGTATTCTACACGGTTTTATGAGCTTGTTGCTGGCGCCGGTATAGTGATTACACATTTCGGCTCAACAATTTTAGAAGCGCTGGTATACAAGAAACCTACGGTTGTTGTTCCTAACCCCGAATGGACGAGAACCGCGGGTGCTGAAGACGCAAAGCATTTGGTGAAAAAAGTAAATGCAGTGCTGGTTTCAGAAATTAATCTAGATAATTTGTTAAGTGCAATAGAGAAATCGAAGGGAATGCCAAGACCAAACTTTCCCGACGGAGCTGAAAACTTAGCTAACCTAATTCTTGAACTTTGAAGGGAAAATTTATGAGCGTGCTAGTAACTGGTGGTGCTGGTTTCATTGGAAGCTACTTGGTGGAGAGGCTTTTGAAGGAAGATTATAATGTGGTTGTTCTTGATGACCTGTCTTCGGGGAAAACCGAGAATCTCGACTTGAAAAATCGAAGACTACTCTTTCTTAAAGGTGACATTCGCGATAAAAAACTTGTTAAAAAGGCTCTAAAAGGTGTTAAAGTTGTTTTTCATTTGGCGGCGCTTGTCGATGTCCAATTTTCCGTCAAAAACCCGCTGCTTGTTAACCAAGTGAATGTTTGTGGCTCCTTGAACATTTTAGAGGAAAGCATCAAAAACAATGTTGCAAAGTTCATTTACGCATCCTCATGCGCTGTCTATGGCGAACCGCAATATTTGCCAATAAACGAGGAACACCCAACAAACCCCTTATCGCCATACGCCGTTTCAAAACTCACAACGGAAAAATATTGTCAAGTCTTCAACAAACTTTATGGCTTAAAAACAGTTTCCCTTAGACTTTTCAATGTTTACGGTCCAAGACAAGAAGGCAATTCATACAGCGGTGTTATTTCGCAGTTCATCCGCCAATTAAGGTCTAGTAAACCACCAATAATTTTCGGCGACGGTTCACAAACAAGGGACTTCGTTTACGTTTTAGATGTTGTTGACGCCTTCTACAAAGCTATGGATGCCAAGCAGTGCATAGGTGAGATTAACGTAGGTTCTGGAAAAGAAACTTCCATAAAAGAACTTGCAAAGATTCTAATCGAAAAATTTGGTTTAAAAAACGTTGAACCAGTCTATACAAAGCCGAGGGAAGGAGACATCAAAAGAAGCTGGGCGAACATAGAAAAAGCTAAGCATGAACTTGGATACAAACCAAACTTCACCTTAAACGATGTTTTAGGCAGATTGGCGAGACAAAGTATATTTTAAGAACGATTACAAGCTGCCATCCGCCGCTGTCTCTCCAAGATCCATCCGTAAACAGTAAATGGTCTAACACGTAATAATGCATGACCCATAGTTTTTGCGAGACTAATTCCGAGGTCGTAGCGTCCTCTTCCGCAGTTAATCTGCCCATTTATTATTGACTTCAACGTTATATGCCTTATGTGATAAACCGTTATGTCCCTGCTGAAGATGCTTTTGTATCCATGCTTTGTAAACCTAATGTCTATGTCTGTGTCTGGTGTAGGGACATCTCTGAATCCACCTATTTCGTTTAATGCCCCCCTTCGAATTATTCTTGCGGCTCCGTAAGGTGTTTGACCTAATGGTGCAAATTTGTAAGTCCTCTCCCAAGAATTCATTAGTCTGTTTAAAAAACCATCGGGATATGTTATCACATGCGCAGCAACAGACACTGTCTTTTCATCAATAAGCATAATCATCTTTTTAAAAAAGTTTGATGGCACAACAATGTCCGCGTCAACTATGCTTAGGTAATAACCCTTTGCGTTCAAGTATCCCATCTGTAACGATTCAGAATAGCTGTTTTGCCAGCGCCTCCATGTTTTTTCAATAATTTTAATAGGATATTTCTTAGCTTTTTCCACTGTTTTGTCTGTACATCTATCTGCAATAAGCACTACTTCACTTTCTAATTCCTTTAATGCAAGCATTAAAGCAGTTAAGCATTTGCCGATGTAGTTTTCCTCGTTATGTGCGCAAACTACTACCGAAATTATTGGTCGATTAATTTTGGCTCTCTCCTAACATTGTGTATTTTGTTTATACTGTTTTCAAATTATTCGTAAAAACTTTAGGCACTAATACATACCTCTTTAATTTATAAAATTAATTGATTAAACTGTCCCTTTTCTCTTGTCAACAACACCTCTTATAACAGCTAACCTGACGAGTGGATATATGTAAATAGACCGCGGTTCTCTCACTTTTAAGGCTATATGCAAACCTCTTAATGGACTAAACACGAAGCGTAATAATAGTCTCCGAATATTTGCATTTCTTTTGAATAATGCGTGTTCTAATTCGTCTAAACATGTGCCATACCAATAGCTATGTGCCATTTCATTTTGAAATCCCTTTCTAAGATGGATTGATATTACCTCATAATCGACTTCCCATTTGAATCCAGCTGAATGAATACGTTGGGCTAAAATTTGATCTACGCCAGCCGAGCCAGAGAGTTTTGGGAAACCTCCTATTTGACGAATTATTTTTGTTTTGTAGATTGTATTATCAATGGTCCGTGTGTATAGAATAAATTCCCCTTTCCTTTCCCTCGCCCTATGCTTTTCATAAGTATATTGTTGTATTTTCCTAAGCATTAGTGGCTGATCTGGTAATCTTATGCCAGAGGCTACTGCAACCTTTGGGTTACTCAAAAGTCTTGGTACTCTTTGCCACCAATTAGAAGTCAAAAGCAAATCTTGTTCAAAACTAATAAAAAAATCTGACTTTACATATTTGAGTGCAGTGTTGGCTCCGTCGCTTATTCCTGTCCCCTCGTTAAAAACAACGTTCCATCCAAAAGACTTTGCTATTTTCCTTGTGTCGTCTGTGCTTCTATCATCTACAATTACTTTGTTATTAACAAATTCGCTGGGTATCGTTTTATTAATTCTTTTAAGAACTATGGGTAAGGTTTCTGCACCATTCTTAGTCCACATCACCAAATCAACTTTCCCTATCATAAATAGTCTCCTTGCACAATTTTTCTGTATGCATCTACTGCATACGCGTTCTTAAACTGTTTTATTAAAAGCCTCATGTAGCAATGATTAGCTCTTATAGGTGAAGCCGTTATTTAACGTCCAATGGCAGCTTTTCCATGAACTCATATGCCCTTTTAAGGCAATCTTTAAGCCATGATATAGGCAAACCGTCAACGAACTCTGTATCTTTCATCGCAAC